>CAMDAM010000103.1 GCA_945888575.1 Asaia bogorensis
CTTCCATGGCAGCGATTCCTAAGTGGGCGCCAGCGCCGGGTTCACCCAGGTCTGCACGCCATCGTTGAACCGGATCCAGCCGAATTCCGTGCGGTTCCAGCGCAGGCACGGATAGGCCCGCACGCACCGCCATCCGGCCCCGCCCAGCAACACCGGCAAGGCCGCATCGATCTCGCGGCTATGTGTGCCGATATGCAGCCGCCGCACCTGCGCCGAAAGCGGCGCCAGCGCCTCGCGGATCACCTCCAGCTCCATCCCCTGGATATCGAAATCCGCCAGGTCGATGCGCTCGAACCGCGCCAGCATCCCCGAAAGCCGCGCCACCTGCACCGTCACCCCATGCCACCCGCCCGGCATGGCCACCAATGGGTGCCCGAAATACGTCCGCGCCGTCGCCGCCCCGGAAGCAGGGTCGTCCCACGCCACCGCCTGCCCGTACCACTCGCGCGGCGAATTCCCCTCGGTCCCCGCCGGCATCTCCACCAGGAACACCGTCTCCCCGGCCTCCGCCCCAACCGCGGATTCAAAGAACTTGATGTCCGCGTCAGGAATCCCGTTGAACGCCAGGTGGCTCTTGGCCCAGGCGATATGCTGCGGCTCCGCCTCCACCACCCCGATATGCGCCGAAAGCCCCCGCCGCCGCGCCGCAGCCCATCCCCGCGCCGCCCAGCGCGCATAGCCCGCGCCCACCTCGATCATGGTGAAATCGCCAGCCCCAGCCCGAGCCGCCTCATCGGCCGCTTCCAGCACATCAAGCCACTCGAAATACTCTTCGTCGAACGCGGGCGCCGCCGGAACCGCCGCGGGGGCGGGCGACCGCCAATACGGCGGCAACATCTCCGCCTGCGTCCGCAACCCGAGGTAATCCGTATCCACCCCATCGGCCGCCACCGGCTGCGCCGGAAACGCCGCCAGCACCGGATGATGCGAAGGCGCCCCATACGGCGGCAGCACTCCGCGAGACGCCAGCGCATCCACCCCGCGCTCCGGCAGCTGCTTCACCCAGTTCCAAGGCTTGCGCAGCCGCCAAAGGCCACGAATCCTCACGCCGGCGGCTCCCACTCGGGAACCTCAAGGAACGACGGCGCCAGGAACAACGCATCCGCCCAGGAAAGCACATTCGGGTTGCGCGGATGGTATTGCGGCTCGAACAGCCGGTACAACCCGTACCCGTGGGAAGCCAGATACCCCCCGATCTCCCAGAACAGCGGCTGGTCCTTGTAGAGCGGCTGGAACAGCACCTCGAGCAGCACCGCCCCGATCCCCTGCCGCGCCAGCAGCCCGGAAGCCCCGCGCAGCGCGGAAAGCTCCGCCCCCTGGATATCCATCTTCAGCAGATCAACACGCCCGATCCCAGCGGCAGCGCAGAACGAATCCAGCGTCGCCGTCGGCACCTCCTCCTCGCCCACCGGGCCGGCCCAGGCCCCCCAATAGCGCTGCGCCCCGATATCCAGCAGCGAATGCGTCCCATCATGGGAATTCACCCGCAGCATCGCCGTCCCATCCCGGTCCGACAGCGCCGCACGGTGCAATATCGCCCGCCCCGCCAGCTTCACCGTGGCCGCCGCATGGTTCTCCGCATCGGGCTCGAAGGCATGCACCGTGGCCTGCGGAAACGCCGCCAGTACATCCAGCGTGGAATCGCCGTGATGCGCGCCGACATCCACCACGCACCCACCCGGCGCCCCGCCGAGCAACCGCCCCGCCACCGCAACCGGCGACTCAACCGGTGCCTCGGCCGCAGAACCCGCCAGCCGGGCCGCCAATCCTCGCCGCGCGCGGTCGAACAGGCTCACGGCATCAAGCCGGCTTGGCCACGATCAGCATGTGCCAGCCGAACCGGCGCTCCAGCGCCCGGAACATCTCCCGCGGCATCGCCGCGAACCACGGCTGCAGCTCGTATTCGTATTGAACGTATTTCTCCACCACGTAGGGAAAGATGTGCTCCTGCGTGATCTCGGTGGCCAGGAAGTCATTGGCCCGCAGCAGATGCCGCACCTCGGCCTGGGTATAGGTGAACGCGATCGGGCACCCGCTCTGTGCCTCCGGCTGGTCGAAGCCGGCGTCGATCATCGTGTCCTTCCACGAATCCTTCGCGTACAGCATCAGCCGGAACTCCCCATCCGGCCGGATCACCTGCCGCGCCTGGCGGATCACCGCCTCCGGGTTCGGCGTGTGGTGGATCACCCCGAACGAGTAGATCAGGTCGAAGCTCGCCTTGCGCACATGCTGCGTCAGCTGCTCGGCATTGGCATGCACGAAGGTCCCGTCCAGCCCGAACACATCGAACCGCTTCTTCGCCAGCCCCAGGCTCACCTCGGAAAGCTCCAGCCCGGTGTATTCCGCCCCCGCCCGCGCGAAGTTCGTCGCATCCGTGCCCAGCCCGCAGCCGATCTCCAGCACCCGCTTGTCTTTCCAGCGGTCGAACTGCGCGAAGGCCGGGATATGCGGCTCCACGAAATACTTCCGCTCCTCCACCTCGTCAAAATACGCCCGCGAGCCCACCTCGGCGCGCGAGTGCCGAATGTTGCAGGGGCGACGGTTCCAGTATTCGGCAACCGTCTCGATCGAGGCCATCTGGTTCATGTGCTGCTGTCCCGGCCGCCGTTAACCATCAACCCGAATGGCCGCTCCCGCCCGCCCTGTCAACGGCGCCGCAACACGCGCCCGCGTGTATGATCCCGCGCGCCGGCGCCCGAATCGCCGTCACCGGAGACCCGAATGCCACTCACCCTCCTGCGCCGCGCCCTGCGCCTGCTCCGGCCCGCCCAGCCCGCCGGCCCACTGCCGCGCCCGCAAGAGCACAACGCCGCCCCCCTGGCCGCCATCGGCGCCACCGCCCTCCCCGCCCAGGCCCACTCCCTCGGCGGCCGCTCCCACCTCCACGCCACCATCGACACCTCGGCACCGGCTGGCCTCGCCGCAATCCTCATCACCGCCACCGTCGCCACCGGCCCCGCCCGCCTGCGCCTCTCCAGCCCCGACGGCACCGCCCACGACACGCTGGAACTCCCCCCCAGCCCCACCCCGCACCACGCCTGGCTCTACGCCCCGCCCGGCCCGCTGGCGTTCGACCTCCAGGCGCTCCACCCCATCACAACCCTGCGCCTGCACGAAGCCGCCGCGTGGCACCTCCCGCCCGAGGCCCTGAACCCCGCCGCCCTCATCCCCACGCCCCCCCTGGTCGCCGACGCCACCTGGCCCCGCGCCTACGGCCCCCCGCCGCCGCATGACGCGCTGGCCCGCCTGCGCGAACACCTCTTCGCCCGCCTCCAGGCCCCCGTTCTCGTCCCCCTCCTCGGCACGCTGAAACTCTGGCTCGAACCCGGCGACGAACTCAGCCGCGCCGTCCTCCTCTCCGGCCTCTACGAGCCCGAAACCCTCCTCGCCGTCGAAGCCCTCCTCCCCCAGGGCGGCATTTTCGTCGATGTCGGCGCCAATTGCGGCCTCATCACCGCCTTCGCCGCCCGCCGCGCCGCCGAGATCCTCGCCTTCGAACCCAGCCCCCGCGAATTCGCCCGCCTCCAGGCCAATCTCGCCGCCAACGCCGCCACCCAGGTCACCACCCACCAGGCCGCCCTCGCCGAAGCCCCAGGAACCGTCACCCTCCGCCTCGCCGAAGCCGGCCACGCCGGCCACAACACCATCGGCACCGGCTTCGCCTACCAGGGCGTCGCCACCGAAACCCTGCACGAGGTCCCCGCCACCACCCTCAACGCCGCGCTGGCCGGCCTCGATCGCTGCGACCTCATCAAGATGGACATCGAAGGCGCCGAACTCCGCGCCCTCCAAGGCGCAGGCGAGGCCCTCGCCCGCCTCCGCCCCGCCCTCATCCTGGAAGTCTTCGACCAGGCCCTCGCCGGCTGCGGCGCCACCGAAGCCGACCTCCTCGCCTGGCTCCAATCCCACGCCTACGAAGCCCGCGAGCTCGACCCCGCCACCGCCACCTTCGCAGGCCTGGCCCGCCCCCAGCCCGGCATCTCCCGCAACATCATCGCCCTGCCGGTCTAACCATTGGCCAGCTTCGCCCACCGCTCATGGTCCCGCCACGCCCCGTCGATGAACAGATAGCGCGGCGAGAACCCCTCCAGCCGAAACCCCGCCCGCTTCGCCAAGGCAATCGACCGCCCGTTCCCCGGCTGGATATTCGCCTCCACCCGGTGCAGCCCCAGCCCCCCGAACGCCTCCGCCAGCACCAGCCCCAACCCCCGCGCCATCACCCCCTGCCCGCCAAACCCGGGATAGGCGTAGTAGCCGAGATACGCGCTCAGGAACCCGCCCCGCACGATCTCACTCAGGTTGAACACCCCCGCCAGCGCCCCCTCCGCCTCCACCAGGAACGCCACCCGCCGCCCCTGCTCCACCGCCAGCCACCAGGCCTCAAATTCCGCCTCATTCCCAAACGGCCGCACCCACGGCGCATGAAACGCCCGCGCCGCCAGATTGGCCGCGATCAGCCGCCCCCCATCCCCCCGCCGCACCGGCCGCACCACCACGTCCATCGCGCCAACCCTCAGGTAACTTATCGCCGCCAGACTACACCCATGCGTTCCCCCACCCCCACCACCCTCGCCGAGCGACTCGCCCGCGCGACCCACGCCGTCGCCCGCCTCTCGGCCGAGCACATCGAGGCCCGCACCACCGCGGCCACCGCCACCCGCGCCACACTCCCCCCCTTCCCCGGCCTGCTCTCGGTCGGAGACCGCCTGGAAGTCATCAGCCGGGACGGCATCGCCGTCCCCGCCCAGGTCACCAGCAGCACCGCCGAAGCCACCACCGCCACCCTCTTCCGTGATGCCACCGGCCTCGGCGCCGGCGCCCCCGTCCGCCTGCCCATCAAGCCCGCCGCCGCCACCCTGCCCATCAACCAGGGCTGGATCGGCCGCGTGGTCGACCCCCTCGGCGCCCCTCTCGACAACCGCGGCGCGCTGCCCCTCGGCGCCCCCCAGCCCGTCCGCCGCGCTCCCCCGCCCGCTGCCACCCGCGCGCGCATCGGCCCCGCCGTCAATCTCGGCGTCCGCGCCATGGATCTCTTCACCACGGTGCGCGAAGGCCAGCGCATGGGCCTCTTCGCCGGCCCCGGCGTCGGCAAGTCCACCCTGCTCGGCATGCTCGCCCGCTGGTCCGAATTCGATGCCATCGTCGTCGCCCTCGTCGGCGAACGCGGCCGCGAAGTCCGCGAGTTCCTCGAAGACGACCTCGGCCCCCAGGGCCGCGAACGCGCCCTCCTCTTCGTCGCCACCGCCGACGCCCCGGCCCTCATGCGCGCCGAAGCCGTCCACGCCGCCATGGCCGCCGCCGAGCATTTCCGCGACCAGGGCAAGCGCGTCCTCCTCCTGGTGGATAGCCTCACCCGCTTCTGCCACTCCGTCCGCGAAGTGGCGCTCTCCGCCGGCGAACTCCCCGTCGCCCGCGGCTACCCCCCCAGCACCTTCGCCGAGCTCGCCTCCCTCCTGGAACGCGCCGGCCCCGGCGAGGAAATCCCCGGCGGCAAGCCCCCAGGCTCCATCACCGCCTTCTTCACCATCCTCGTGGATGGCGACGACATGACCGAACCGGTGGCCGACGCCGTCCGCGGCATCGTCGACGGCCACGTCATCCTCTCGCGCACCATCGCCGAACGCGGCCGCTACCCTGCCGTGGACGTCCCCCGCTCCCTCTCCCGCGTCGCCACCGCCTGGCACACGCCCGAACGCAACGAGGCCCTGCGCCTCGCCCGCCAGGCCATGGCCGAAGCCGAGGAACTGGACCAGCTCCAGCGCATGGGCCTCTACCGCACCGGCGCCGACGCCCACTCCGACCGGATGATCGCGCTGAACCGCCTCCTGGTCGAATTCCTCCGCCAGGATACCAAAACCCCCGCCGACCCCGACGACGGGTTCGCCCAGCTTCAGGCCATCGTCGCCGCGTAGGGCGGAGGCGCCATCTCAAGACAAGAAAGCAAGGCCTTCTTTTTCTGAAGAAAAAGAAGCAAAAAGACTTTATCTGTCCGCGGCGTCACCACCCGCGGAGCCGCCCCCAATGCCCTGGATCGCCCTGGCCATCGCCGGACTCTTCGAAGTTGTCTGGGCCACCGCCATGAAGCAGTCGCACGGCTTCACCCGCCTCGGCCCCAGCCTCGTCACCATCGCCGCCATGCTCGCCAGCTTCGGCCTCCTGGCCTACGCCATGCGAAGCCTGCCACTCGGCACCGCCTATACAATCTGGACCGGCATCGGCGCCGTCGGCGCCTTCCTCGTCGGCATCACGGTCCTGGGCGAATCCGCCACCCCCGCCCGCCTGCTGGCCGCCGCCCTCATCGTCGGCGGCCTCATCCTCATGAAACTCTCCAGCCCCGCCTGAACCCCAGCCTTAGCCCAGAATCAGCAGCTTAACCGCCAGCACCGCCCCGCCCCCAAGCCAAACCAACGCCACCAGCATCCACATGCGCCGGGAATTGAACGTGGACCGCCGCGCCACGCGCCGCTCAGCGTCAGACCGCGATCGCTTGTCGAACTGCGCCGCCTGCTCTGCCAGGGAAACCACACGAGGCATGGAACCACTCCCCCTGTTGGATGCCATCTCGCAACGGGTAACAGAATATTTATCAAATCGGCGCGACCGAGTCGAATCAGGAAATGGCGAAATGCGGTGATCCCAGGCGATATCTTGCAAATCGCAACATTCCGGCAAGTCGCCTCGCCACCTGCCCTTCCCCAATCCCCCAACCCCGGCAAAACTCCCCGAAACGGGAGCCCCAGCCATGCCAACCGAATCCCACCAGATCGCCAGCGACACCCTGCGCGCCACCATCGCCGCCAAGGGTGCCGAACTCACCCAGCTCGGCACCACCAGCGGCACCGAAGTGCTCTGGCAGGGCATCGATCCCTGGCCGCGCCACGCCCCCAACCTCTTCCCCATCGTCGGCATGCTGGCCAACGACACGCTGCGCCACGCCGGCAAGACCTACCGCGTCACCCAGCACGGCTTCGCCCGCGACCGCGACTTCACCTGGCTCGAACGCACCCCCACCAGCGCCCGGCTGGAATTGCGCGACGACGAACAAACCCGCGCCCTCTACCCCTTCGCCTTCCGGCTGGAGATCGCCTACGCCATCGCCGGCAACACGCTGGAAATCGCCTTCACGCTCGACAACACCGGCCCGGAAACCCTGCCCGCCAGCTTCGGGGCCCACCCCGCCTTCCGCTGGCCGCTCCTGCCGGGCATCCCCAAGGAAGCCCACGAGCTCACCTTCTCCAACGACGAGCCCGCCCCCATCCGCCGCGGCCCCGGCGGCTTCATCGCCCCGGAACGCCACGAAAACCCCATCAGGAACCGCCGCCTGCCCCTGTCAGACGCCCAGTTCCAACCAAGCGCCATCGTCATGGACGCCCCCGCCAGCACCTGGGTCCGCTACAGCGCCCCCGGCTACGAGAAACAGGGCGCCCCCACCGTCACCGTCGCCTGGGATTCCGGCTTCCCCAACCTCGGCATCTGGTCCCGCCCCGATGCCGCCCTGCTCTGCATCGAGCCCTGGCACGGCATGGCCAGCCCCGCCGGCTGGGACGGCGAGTTCAGCCAAAAGCCCGGCCTCATGCACCTCCCCCCCGGCGAACGCCGCCGCGCCCTCCACAGCATCACGGTCACAGCCTGAGGGCAAGAAAGCAAGCAAGAAAAGACTCACCACAGAGACACAGAGGCACGGAGAAGCAGGGCAAGGAAGAAAAAAGAACTCCGTCGCGTAGGGCGGAGCGCAAAGCGATTCCGGCGAACCGCTTGCCGCCTGTCCAATATCTCCTCTCTCATTCCCTATCACACCACATTCCGGGATTTCCTTTCTTCTCCCTTGTCTTTCTTCTCCGTGCCTCTGTGTCTCTGTGGTGAATCTTCTTCTTGCTTCCTTCCTTCATCGTCTCCGTACTCCACCCCACTGCTCATTCGAGTACGTACGTAGAAAAATGCCCTTGAACAACGACGATCAGTTAGATATATAAACTGTCATGCAAACCCACCCCTCCCCCCTGGCCGACGATCTGGCCCACCTGCGCGCCACCGCGCAGGCGGGATCCGTCCGCCGTGGCCCGAGGGATGCAATCGCGGCCCTGCTCATGGCTTGCCTCGCCCGCCTGTTCGCCCGGCTGGAAGACATGCTCCGCCTCTGGCAATCCGGCCAACTCCCCCCGCCCCCGCCGCCCCGCCCCCAGGCCGAAGCCCCCACCGCGCACCTGGCCTCCATCCCGCCCCAGCCCCAAGCGACCGCCTGGTCCCTCTCCGCCTGGCTGTCCGGCCTCTGGCCCTTCGCCCCCACGCCCGAATTTCGTGCGCCCACATCCTTCCGAGCCCTCACCCCCCGGCCCTCCACGGGCGCCACCTCCAGCCCCCGCGCCTCCCGCCCGGCCCCGGCCGAGCCCGCGCATCCCGCCGCGCAGCAGGCCGATCCCGCACCGGCGCCCGCGCCGCCCGCGGTGCCACAGCACCGCCCCCTTCCCGCATCCTCGGCGCCACAGCACGCCCCGCCTCACCCGGCCCGCGCCCCGCCCTCATCCCCTCGCGCAAAAACAGCCCCATGCAAAGCTGCCCACGCACGCCCAATTCATTACGATATCGTATCATAAAGCATAAAAAGAACGGGCCCTGCCGAAACAGGGCCCGCCCAGAAGCCTAGGAGTCGAACTTGATCAGGTTGCGCAGCGGCGCGCCCGACTTCAGCTGGGCGTAGCCCTCGTTGATCTGCTCCAGCTTGATATGCCCGGTGATCAGGTGGTCCAGCTTCAGCCGCCCCTGCTTCCACAGCGTCAGCATCCGCGGCATGTCCACGCGGAACCGGTTCCCACCCATCGAGGTGCCCTGGATCTTCCGGTCGCGCAGGAAGTCCGCGCCATGCAGCTCGATCTTGGTGCCATACGGCACCATGCCGATGATCGTCGCCACCCCGCCCGGCCGCAGCATCGCGAAGCTCTGCTCCGCGGTCACCTTGTGGCCGATCGCCTCGAAGGAATAATGCACCCCGATCCCGTCCATCAGATCCTTCACCGCCGCCACCGCATCCACGTTGGAAGCGTTGATCACGTCGGTCGCACCCATCTGCTTGGCCACATCCAGCTTCGACGAAACCGTGTCGATCGCGATGATCCGTGAAGCGCCCGCAACGGCCGCCCCGTTAACCGCCGAAAGCCCGATGCCGCCGCAGCCGATCACCGCCACCGTGGCACCCGGCTCCACCTTGGCCGCGTTGAACACCGCGCCCACGCCCGTCACCACGCCGCAGCCCACCAGCGCGCCGATATCCAGTGGAATATCCTTCTCCACCTTCACCAGCGCATTCTCATGCACCAGCATCTGCTCTGCGAAGGAGGAGAGGTTGGCGAATTGGTGCACCACCTGCCCCTTCCAGGAATAACGCCGCGCCGCACCCGGCAGCAGCTTCACCTCGGTGTTGTCGCAGATGTTGGGGTGGCCTGTGGTGCAGTTCGCACAGGTGCCGCAGAACACCGACAGGCACGAAATCACATGGTCGCCCGGCTTCAGATAGGTCACGTCAGACCCAACGGCCTCCACCACGCCCGCGCTCTCATGCCCCAGGATCACCGGAACCGGGTACGGGTACAGCCCCTCCATCATGTGCAGGTCGGAATGGCACAGCCCGGCGAATGCGGTGCGCACCAGCACCTCGCGCGCCTTGGGCTTGGAAACCTCAACCTCTTCAATCGTCAGCGGCTGGTTCGCCTGGTGCAGAATGGCTGCGCGCATGTTTCGTTTCTCCCTTTAGTCCCCGGACTCTAGGGCGCCGCCCAACCCGCCCGCAAGCCTCTCCGGCACCAGCGCAATGGCCGCCTCCTCCGCATTGGCAAACGCCAGCCGGATATGCCGCCCCTGCCCCGGCCCGAAGAACGGCCCCGGCAGCCCCATCAACCCCCGCTCGGAAGCCAAAACCTCCGCCGCCGCCATAGCATCCGGCGCCCCCTCGGGCAGCCGGAGATAGGCGAAATACCCGCCCAGCGCGTCCACCTGCCAGTCATTCACGCCCGCCATGACCCGCGCGAACGCCGCCGCCCGCCCGGCCATGATCGCCTTGTTCCCCTCGCGCCAGTCGCGCAGCCCCTCCACCGCCCAGGTCAGCGCCGTCTGCGCCGCCCGCGGCGGGCAAATCTGCATCGTGTCCAGCACCTTGGCCAACTGCTCCCGCAGCGCGCCCCCGCAGGCAATCGCCCCCACCCGATGCCCCGGCACGCAATACGCCTTGGAGAAGGAATACAAATGCACCAGGTACTCGCCCCACTCCGGGTCCGAGAACAGCGAATGCGGCGCCGCCGCGCCAGGCAGGAAGTCGCGATACGTCTCGTCCAGCACCAGCCACAACCCGCGCGCCCGGCACAGCTTCGCAAACGCCGCGATCACCTCCGGCGAATAAACCGCCCCGGTCGGATTGTTCGGCGTCACCAGCACGATCGCCCGCACCGCCGGCGTGATCAGCCGCGCCGCCTCCTCCACATCCGGCACGAAGCCCGCCTCGGCCCGGCACGGCAGCGGCACCACGCCCACCCCCTGCATCCGCAGCGCCATCTCATGATTGAAATACCACGGCGCCGGCAGCATCACCGCCGCGCCGGGCTCGGCAATCGCCGTCATCGCCATCCCGAAGGCCAGATTGCACCCGGCGGTGATCGAAACCTCACCGGCCGAGAACGCCGCCGCATACCGTCGCGAAAGATCCCCCGCCAACGCCGCCCTTAGCGCCTCGTCGCCGAAGATGTCGCCATAGCTCGCCCCGGCCCGCGTCCCCGCCGCCTCGGCGAGCTTGGCCAGCAGATCGGGATGCGGCGGATACCCCGGCACCGCCTGGGTCAGGTCAATCGCCGGCCCCGCCTGCCCCCGGTATCGCGCCGCCCAGGCACGGGCAGCAGGGATCGGGGGGGCGCCAATGGCACGCACAAGCGGAGAAGATACGGTCATTCCCTAGCGTCGCACCTCGAACAGCACATGCCCAGCCGCCCCGCGCCCGATTTCCACCAGCCACGAAGGCGGTCGCCCGGCGAGCAGCGCGTCGTACAACGTCCCCTCCGGCAGATCATGCACGATCGAGCCAGCCCGGGGCCGCGGGCAGAACAGCACCAGCTCCACCGCCTGCGGTGCGGCAGCACCATCGCTCCGCCACGCCTCCCGCAACCGCAGGAAGTTCCCGGCACTGCGATGGTACAGGGAGCCCACCGTCTTCACCTGCGTGCGATACAGAATCTCCGGCACATCGTTCACATCGCTCAGCACCACCCGCCCGGGATGCGGAAGCAATAATGGAACCGCCGCCTCCACCGGGCACGCCGCCCCCGGGGCGCCTGCCGGCGGCGCCCCCGGCTTGGCCAACGAGCTACCGAGCTGCGGCACCAGCAGAAACGCCGCGATCGTCCCCACCCGCGCCAGCGCCGCCCGGCTGCCCTCCAGCGCCGCCGAAAGCCGCGTCAGCACCACCGGCAGTAACGCCGCCGCCAGGCACGCGGGGTAGGACGCAAACCGCACGTGCTGCACGCTGAACGCGACCAGCGCCACCGCCGCAACCGCCCCGGCCAAGGCAGCCAACCGCCCAGACCGCCACGCCAGCCAAGCGATCACCACTGCGCCGGCGATGCCACCTGAGAGATAGGTCAGCCAATCCGCCACCCCGCGCACCGGCGCCATCTCCGCGATGCCCCGGAAGAACAGCGCCCCCGTCGCCTCGTCCAGCAACCCCTCCGCCCCGCGCAGCAACCCGGGGAACAGCGCGATCCAGCCGCCGATACACACCGCCCCCGCCGCACACCCCACCAACAGCCGAGGCCAGCGCGACAGCGCCAGCCGGTCCACAAACCAGGTGCAACACGCCGCCAACGCGGTGGCCGCCGCCATCGCCAGATGCAGCGAACTGATCCGGTCCGGCAACGCCGCCCAGCGATCCGGCCGCGGCGGATCGGCAGAGAGAACAAGCGCCACCGCCAGCAGGAACCCGAAGCCGGCCTCCTGCACCACAAGCCGGCTGGCATTGCCGGGCGGGCCTTCCAGCCAGGCGATCCACACCAGCCCGAAGGCCAGCAGGATGAACGGCATCGCCTCCGGCGTGAACCAGATCCCCACCGCCGACCACGCCCCCATCGCAATCCCCGCACCGCGCGGCGGATTGGCCATCGCCCCGCGCAGCGCCCAGCCGCCCAGCATCGTCACCACCACCATCAGCGCGCCGTGGTGGTGCAGCACGCCCGGAATGCCATACCCCGCCACCGCCGGCGCCAATGCCGCCGCCAGCGGCGCCAGCCACAGGAACGCACGCGACGCCACGGGTGCCGCCGCCCACGCTGCCGCCGCCCCCAGCGCGCCAACGCCCAGCGGCCCGAACGCCGCCGCGGCGGCATGCAGCGCTTCGCGCCACGGCAGGGACAGATGCAGAATCTGGGCCAGCACCAGCAAAAGGCTGTCCACCAGATGCGCCCAATGCAGCTGCGTGCCCCGTCCGCTGCCATCGCGGCCGACCGAGTCCAAAACTTGCCCTGCTGTAAGGATCTCATCCAAACGGACGAGGCGCATGTAACTGTCCGGGTTCACCAACCCGCCCGCCAGCACCCCTGGCAGCATGCGCCCGCCGACCACCAGATCGACCGCCAAGGCGAGCCCGAAGCACCCCAGCAGCAGCCCCGCCCCCACCCCGTGGGCACCGCCTGGCCCGGTTGCGGAACCCTGAGTACCCATCTGTACCGAATCCGATTCGACTCGCCGCTCAGGCGCGCCGGAAGGCCGTTTCATGGAGTCCCCCGATTCGGATTCGTACAGATCGGTACTGGAGATTTTCGAAGCATGTCAGGGCCTGCCGAAACGCTGCCAACCCGCAGCAAATGGATTTCATCCGCGGGTATGAGGCGCATTCATCCCTCATTCATCCTCCTGGCCGACTATGCGATGCCCTCCCCCCCGGAGCAATCATCGGGCAACGATCAATGGGGTTTTCGACCAATGCGCATTCTCCTGACCGCGATGGACTCAGCCCAGACCAGCGACGTCGTCGCCCTGCTTGCGTCCCACCGCTTTGTTCTCGACCGTGCCGCCAACGGGGAGGAAGCTCTCCAGTTCGCCCGGCTCTACGCGTTCGATGCCGTGCTGTTCAACACCGCCATGCTGGACCCGGTGTGCACCGAGTTCGTCCGCCGTCTGCGCGTCTCGGGCAGCCGGTTGCCGATCGTGGCCATCGCCCGCCAAATCGCCCCGCGCGACCGCGCCCGGCTGCTGGACATGGGGGCGGATGACGTGATCACCCTGCCCATCGACGGCAGCGAGCTGGCCGCCCGCATGCGGGCCGTGGTGCGCCGCTCCGGCGGGTTCACCCGCTCCGTGCTGCGCGCCGGCCCGGTGGAGCTGCACATGGACAGCCGCCTGGCCACCGCCCATGGCCGCGAGCTGCATCTCTCGCCCACGGAATACCGCGTGCTGGAGCTGCTGATCCTGCGCAAGAACACGCTGGTGACCAAGTCGGCCGTGATGGACATGCTCTACGGCGACATCGACGAGCCCGAGATCAAGTCGATCGACGTGCTGATGCACCGCCTGCGCAAGCGCCTGGCCGCCTCCGGCGTCGGCTCGCTCGTCACCACCGTGTGGGGCGCGGGCTACATCGTGCGCGAAGCGGCGGCGGTGGAACCGGCGCTGGAACGCCCGCTGCGCTTCGACGCCACGGCGGCGATGCACTGAGATGCCGCGCCGCCGTCCCCGGCGCGGGACTCGGCGGTCTCGGCTAGGGTCGCGCCGGTTGCAGCTGGATATCCGATCGCCCATGGCTCCCCGCCCGCCCCACCGCATCTGGCCGGCCGCCCTTGTGGCTGCAGGCGTTGCCCTGGCCGCCCCGGCCAAGGCCGCCCCAAGCTGCGACGACGCGGGTGCGCAGGCCGAAGCCGCACTGCAGCTGCCCACGGGCCTGCTGCGCGCCATCGGTCGGGTGGAAAGCGGCCGCCGCGATCCCGCCACCGGCGCCTTCGCCCCCTGGCCCTACACCATCAACGCC
>CAMDAM010000104.1 GCA_945888575.1 Asaia bogorensis
GGCGGCACGCCCGACGCGTTGGCGGCGCTGCTGCTGCCGGTGGCGGGCGGTATGGAACTGGCGATGATCACCAACCGCGGCGTGAAGGTGTGGCCGCAGGGCCTGGCGGAAACCTTCTGCACCGACCACTGGCGCTGCCGCTTCCTGGCCCCCACGGGCGGTGACCTGGGCCATGTGGACATCATCGCCCTGCTGACGCGGCTCGCCGGCGCGGGGCTGGACTTCATCAAGACCGAGCACCTGTGCACCTTCGGCGGCGTGCCAGGGTTCTCACTGGGCCAGGGCCAGTAGCCACGGGTTGACGCATGGCCGCGCCCGGCGTGCAGTCGCATCTTCAAGCGGGAGAAACTGGCATGTCGAGCGCGGCTGAATCCGTCGTCATCGGGCACGGTGCCCATCGCTACAGCTTCCAGCGCCAATGGGCGAAGCTGCCGCGGCATTGGAGCTTCGGCAGCGCCAACCCCACCGATCGCCCGCCGCGCACGGCGCTGAAGGGGGCGGTGGCGGCCAATGGCGAGGTCTATGTCGTCTCGCGCAGCGCCCATCCGATCATGGTGTTCCAGCCCGATGGCACCTTCATCACCTCATGGGGCGAGGGGCTCTATTCCAACTTCGTCCATTCCATCTCGATCGCGCCCAACGGCGACGTGTACGTGATCGATTCCGGCCTGCACGCCATCTTCCACCACAAGCCCGATGGCACGCTGGTGCGCACGCTGGGCACGCCGGGGATGCCCTCGCCCACCTGGCAGGGCAATCCGTTCAACATGCCCACCCACATCGTGTTCCACCCCAATGGCGACGCTTATGTCTCCGATGGATACGGCAACAAGCGCGTGCACCGCTTCGCCATGGACGGCACGCACAAATTCTCCTGGGGTGGGCATGGCGAGGGGCCGGGCCAGTTCTCCCTGGTGCATTTCATCGCGCTCGATGCCCAGGGCCGCATCTACATCACCGACCGCGAGATCGACCGCATCCAGATCTTCGACGAGGCCGGCACCTGGCTGGCCGACTGGCGCGGCACGTTCGACATGCCGAGCGACATCGCGATCGGCAAGGACGCCATGTACGTGGGCGGGCGCGACGGGCTTTCGATCTGGAGCCATGACCGCCAGGAGATCATCCGCTGGAAGGCGGACGAGCCCTATGCCGGCGCGTTCAACATCCACGGCGTATGGCTGGATGCGCAGGAGAACATCTACCTCGCCCATTTCGACAAGGCGGTGAGCAAGCTCACGCGCCTCTAGGAGCCGGATGACGATACTAGACCTCGCAGCGGCGAACCTGCTTTCGCCGCTGCTTTTGTGCTTCGCCCTCGGCGCGCTCGCTGTGCTGCTGCGCAGCGATCTCCGCCTGCCGGAGCCGGTGTTCAACGCGCTGTCGATCTACCTGATGCTGGCCATCGGGCTGAAGGGCGGGGTGGAGCTGTCGCGCCTGCCGCCCTCGGCCTTCCTGCTGCCGGGGCTGGCGGCACTCGGGCTCGGCGTGGTGATCCCGTTGTGGTGCTACGCGCTGCTGCGCCGGGTTGGCCGGTTCGGGGCGGCGGATGCGGCGGCGATTGCGGCGCATTACGGATCGGTCTCGGCCGTGACGTTCGTGGCTGCCATCGCCTATCTGGATGCGGCGCGCACGCCGTACGAGGGCTACGCCCCTGCCCTGCTGGCGATCATGGAGGTGCCGGCCATCGTGGTGGCCTTCGCGCTCGCCCGTGCCGGCGGGGCGCTCGGTGGCGGCGGCACGGCGGGCGAGGCGGTGCGGGAGATCCTGTCCGGCAAGAGCGTGCTGCTTCTGGCCGGCGGGCTGCTGATCGGCGCGGTGGTGGGCGAGGCTGGGTATGCCCGCGTGAAGCCACTGTTTTCCGACCTGTTCCAGGGGGCGCTGTGCCTGTTCCTGCTGGAACTCGGCATCCTGGCGGCCGGGCGGCTGGGGGATTTCCGGCGGGTGGGGCCGTTCCTGGCGGTGTTCGCGGTGGCGATGCCGATGTTGCATGGCGCGCTCGGCGTGGCGGTGGGGCACGCGATCGGGCTTTCCGTGGGTGGCATGACGGTGCTGGGCACGCTCGCCGCCTCGGCCAGCTACATCGCCGCCCCGGCCGCGGTACGCCTGGCCCTGCCCCAGGCCAATCCGGGCTACTACCTCACCGCCTCGCTCGCCATCACCGTCCCGTTCAACCTCACGCTCGGCCTGCCGCTCTACAACGCGCTGGCACGCTGGATCGCCGGAGGACCGTGATGCAAACCGTGCCCGTCTCGCTGGTGACGATCATCGCAGAGAAGGTGCTGGCCACCCGCCTCACCCACGCCATCCTGGCCGCCGGCGCCACCGGCTACACCATCACGGAGGCACACGGTGTCGGCTCGCGGGACATGCGCGCCTCCACGCTGGACGGCGAGAATATCCGCATCGAGGTGCTGGCCGGCGAAAGCGTGGCCGATGGGCTGCTGGAGATGCTGGCGCGCGACTGGTTTCCGCATTACGCCGTGGTCGCCTGGGCGGCCGAGGTTCGCGTTGTCCGGGGCGAGAAATACGCCGGCCGCGGATAAATTGGAGTTCCTGAATGGATGGATTGCTGAACGGCTACGCCCGGTTTCGCGCCGGCGCCTGGCCGGAGCGCAAGCGGATGTTCGAACGCCTGGCGGAGCGTGGCCAGGCGCCGCGCGCCATGGTGATCGCCTGCGCCGACAGCCGGGTGGACCCTGGGATGATCTTCGATGCCGGGCCGGGCGAGCTGTTCGTGGTGCGCAACGTGGCCAACCTGGTGCCGCCCTATGCGCCCGACGGCGCGCATCACGCCACCAGCGCCGCGCTGGAATTCGGCGTGCGGGTGCTGCGCGTGGGCCATTTGATCGTGATGGGCCACGGCATGTGCGGCGGCATCGCGGCCTTGATCGACGGCGCCCCGCCGCAGGCCACGGATTTCCTGGTGCCCTGGATCAACATCGCCGAGAAGGCGCGCGAGCGCGTGCTGGCCTGCGACGATGGCGGCGACCCGCAACTGGCGCTGGAACAGGCGGCGGTGGCCCTGTCGCTGGAGAATCTGCGCGGCTACCCCTGGATTGCGGAACGGCTGGCCGACGGCTCCATGGAACTGCACGGCGGACATTTCGACGTGCGGCACGGCATCCTGAACCTGCTGGACCCCGACGGCACCTTCCGGCCGGTCTAGGCGACCAGCGCCCCGAGTTGCGCCAGGAACCCTGCCTCGTCCTCCAGGCAGCGCAGATCGAGTAGCACCGCACCCTGGGCGATGCGGCCGATCACCGGGGTGGGCAGGGCGCGCAGCGCCGCCAGCAGGCGTTCCGGTGCCCGGCCGTCGCCATCGATGGGCGTGAGCGACAGCCCAGCGCTGGGCAGGCTTTCCAGCGGCAGCGCGCCGGAGCCGATCTGGCTGGCGCACTCGGCTACCGCCACCTGCCACGCCGGTCCAAGCTGCGCCGAGACGGCCGGCAATAGCCTCCCGGCCAGTGCCCGCAGCTCGTCCGGCTTGCGCGTCAGCAGCCGCAGCGTCGGCAGGCGCTGGGCGAGCCGGTCGGGGTCGCGATACAGCCGCAGCGTGGCTTCCAGCGCGGCCAGCCGGATCTTGTCCAGCCGCATGGCGCGCTTGATCGGGTTCTTGGCGCAGGCGCGCACCAAATCGGCGCGCCCGACGATGAACCCGGCCTGCGGGCCGCCCAGCAGCTTGTCGCCGGAGAAGGCCACGAGATCGGCGCCATCCCCCAGCGCATCGCGCACCGTGCGCTCCCGCCGCAACCCATAGTGGGAGAGATCCACCAGCGTGCCGGAGCCGAGGTCGTCCAGCACCGGCACGCCATGCGCGCGGCCGATCCGCGAAAGCTCGGCCGGCGCCACCTCCGCCGTGAAGCCCTGGATGAGATAGTTGCTGGTGTGCACCTTCATCAGCAGCGCGGTGTGCTCGGTGATCGCGCCCTCGTAGTCGCGCGCATGGGTGCGGTTGGTGGTGCCGACCTCGCGCAGCACCACGCCGGCGCGGGCCATGATATCCGGCATGCGGAAGGCGCCACCAATCTCGATCAGCTCGCCGCGGGAGACGATGGCCTCCCGCCCTGCCCCCACCGTGTTCAGCATCAGGAACACCGCGGCGGCGGCGTTGTTGACCAGGATGCCGTCCTCCGCCCCGGTCAGTTCGCGCACCAGGCCACGCACCGCGTCGTCCCGCTCGCCGCGCCCGCCGGTTTCCAAATCGAATTCCAGCGCGGCGGGCTGGCGCATCACGCGCGTGGCGGCCTCGATCGCTTCCTCCGGCAGCACGGCGCGGCCGAGATTGGTGTGCAGCACTGTGCCGGTGAGGTTGAACACGGCGCGCAGGCGCGGGGCTTCCTCCTGCGCCAGGGTCTCCAGCGCCTGCTTGCCGGCGGCCTCCGCGAGTGCGGCACGATCCGACGCCCCTTCCCCCATCCGCGCCCGCAGCACCGCCAGCGCCGCCCGCACCGCCGCCACCGTCGCCGCCCGCCCATGCCGCGCCAGGGCAAGCTGCCCGGCAGGGCCGCGCAGCACTTCGTCGACCGATGGTATGGCGGCGCGCATCTTCGTCAGGCGTTCGCGGCCCAGACCTGGCGGTAGAGCGAGACGATCTCCTCCTTGGTCGGCACGCGCGGGTTGTTGGCCGGCGAGCCGGAGGCCAGCGCCTGCTCGGCCATCAGTTCCAGCTTGCCGTCCCACACCGCGGGCGTGATGCCAAAGCCGGCCGGGGTGGGCACGGAGAGCACGCTGTTCCAGCGCACCAGCCCATCGGCGAGCTTGCCGGCCGCCACCTCGTCGCTGTCACTCGCGGCGGCAAAGCCCACCCGCCGCCCGGCCTCCGCGTAGCGGGCCAGTGCCGATTGCAGCCCGAACCGCGTCACCGCCGGCAGCAGCATGGCGTTGGAAAGCCCGTGCGGCACATGGAAATGCGCGCCGATCGGGCGGCTCATGCCATGCACCAGCGCCACGGAGGCATTGGAGAACGCGATGCCGGCCTGCATGGAGCCCAGCATCATCGCCTCGCGCGCCGCTTCATTGTCCGGCTGGTGGTAGGCGGTCTCCAGATTGGCGCCGATCAGGGACATTGCCGAGACCGCCAGCGAATCGCTGAACGCATTGGCGCGCTTGGAAACATAGGCCTCCAGCGCGTGGCTGAACGCGTCCACCCCCGTGTCGGCCGTGGTGCGCTTGGGCACGGAGAAGGTGAGCTCGTAATCCACGATGGCCGCCAGCGGCAGCGCGCCCAGCCCGGCGATCAGCATCTTCTCGTCGCGCACCGCATCGGTGATCACGGTGAAGCGCGTCGCCTCGCTGCCGGTGCCGGCGGTGGTGGGAATGGCGATGATCGGCAGCTTCGCGATATCGGCCGCGAACGGCACCTTGTAGGCGGACATCGGCTTGTCCCCCATCGCCAGGATCGACATCGCCTTGGCCGTGTCGATCGGCGAGCCGCCGCCGAAGCCGATCAGGCAATCATATTCCCCCGCCCGCAGCGCGGCCACGCCGGCCACTACCACCGTATCGGTCGGCTCCGGAATGGTATCGGAGAACACCGCCGCCTTGATGCCGGCCTTGACCAGCGGATCCAGGCATTTGTTCACCAGCCCGGACTTCACCATGAACGGGTCGGTGACCACGAGCGGCTTGGAAAGCCCGAACTTCGCCAGCACATCGGCAATCTGCGCGGTGGCGCCACCGCCAACCAGCATGAAGCGGGGGGATACGAGCTGGAACGACATGGGCGCCTCCTGAACCTTTCCCGCTGCTTGCGGCGGCAGAGGCGCGCCGTCAAGCCGGGGGTGCGAAGCCTTCCACCATCACCACGTCGCCGCTGCTGGCACTCTGCCGCAGGGCGATCAGCGGGGCGTATTCCGGGCTGTGGTAGAACTCCTTCAGCCCCGCCATGGTCGGGAATTCCAGCACCACCAGCCGCTTGAAGGGCGAGGCGCCCTCCACCGTCTCCATCGCTCCGCCGCGCACGCGATAGGTGCCGCCATACTGGGCGATCACCGCCGGCACGCGGGCGCGGTAATCTTCGAACTTTGCCGGATCGGTCACGTCGATGTTGGCGATGAGGAAGGCGGGCATGGCGATGTTTCCTGGTCAGACGGTCTTGGCGCGGCGGCGCTGCATCAGCGCGCGGATCGCATCGCGGCCAGGCTCCTCCACGAAGCGGTAGGTGAGCCATGCCACGGGAATTGGCGTGAGCGCCAGCAGGCCGGCCGTGGCCAGCGCCACGGGGGCACTCACCGGCCCCGGCACCAGCGAGGCCAGCAGGCCGAACTCGGCAAAGCGGATCGGGCTGTGGATCAGGTAGAGCGAATAGGAGATCACGCCGAGGAAATACGGCACCCGGGCGGCGGCCAGCCGGGCCGGCCAGCCGGTGTTCCAGGCGAAGGCCAGCACGATCGGCACGAACAGCAGCGCGGCCGGCAGGTCGTAGCCCAGCAGCAGCGACGCTGCCGCCGCCGCGGAGAAACCCACTGTGGCGGCATCGCTGCCGATCCAGCGGCACCAGCCTTCCCGCCAGGCCCGCCACACCAGCAGGCCCAGGGTGAACTCGGCGAAGCAGCGCGCCACCATCACGCCGAGGTCGCGCGAGTGCAGGCCCAGCTTCGGCACCGCCAGCGCTTCCCGGAACAGCACGGCCACCGCCACCGCCCCTGCCAGCGCCACCACCCAGCGGCTGCGGTGCATCGCGAACCACAGCATCAGCGGGAACGCGACATAGGCGCCAAGCTCCTGGCTGACCGTGCCGGATGGGCCGTTGATGTTCTCGCCGATACCGAAACCCTGCAGCATCAGGATGTTGGCCGCCACATCGAAGACGATAGCATCGCTGCGGAACAACCCCCACCCGCCGGTGAACGGCCGGTACAGCAATCCGCAGCCCACCAGCGCCAGCACCACGAAGACCTGCAGCGGCCAGACCCTCGCCACGCGCCGCAGCAGGAACGGCCAATAGGCCGCCATCCCGCGCGCGCGGAATGTCTCGGCGTAGCTATAGGCCATGACGAAGCCGCTGAGGATGAAGAAGAAATCCACCGCCATGTAGCCATGCGGCGCCAGGGACGGGATGCGCGCACCACTCCATTGCTCCGCAGTGGAGGAATAGTGCTGCAATACCACCGCCATCGCAGCCACACCGCGCAATGCGGTCAGCGCACGGATCTCGCCGGTCGCCGCCGCCCCGGACATGCCCGCGCTAGCCCGCCTCGGCCTTGGCCTTCGCGCGGCGCTCGGCATAGAGCGCCAGACGCTTGGCCGCGTTCGGGGCGGTGGCGCCCACGCCGATGGCCTCGCTGGCCGGCGGCAGGCTTTCGATGTTGTGGCACGCCGTCATGTGCCCGGCCGTGATGCCGCCCACGGAGGGGTTGCGCAGTTCCGGGTCTTCAACCTTGCAGATGTCGGTCGCCCAGGCGCAGCGCGTGTGGAAGCGGCAGCCGCTGGGCGGGTTCATCGGGCTCGGCACGTCCCCGCCCGGAATCTGCCGCGCCGTCTTGCGGTGCGGATCCGGCCGCGGAATGGCCGAGAGCAGGGTGCGCGTGTAAGGATGCAGCGGCGCCTGGAACAGCTCGTCCTTCGGGGACAGCTCCACGATCTTGCCCAGGTACATCACCGCCACCCGGTCCGCCATGTGCTTCACCACGGCAAGGTCGTGGGCGATGAACAGGTACGAAAGCCCCAGCCGCGCCTGCAGATCCTTCAGCAGGTTCACCACCTGCGCCTGGATCGACACGTCCAGCGCCGAGACCGGCTCGTCGCACACCACCAGCGCCGGCTCCACCGCCAGCGCGCGGGCGATGCCGATGCGTTGGCGCTGGCCGCCGGAGAATTCGTGCGGGTAGCGCTGGGCGTGGTACGGCGCGAGGCCCACCAGCCCAAGCAACTCGTTCACCCGCGCCTTGCGTTCCGTGGCGTTGCCGATCTCATGGACCAGCAGCGGCTCTTCCAGGATGTCGCCCACCGTCATGCGCGGGTTCAAGGAGGCGAACGGGTCCTGGAACACGATCTGCATCCGCCGGCGCAGCGCGCGCAGCGGGGCGCCATCCATCGCGGTGATGTCCTGGCCCTCGAACCACACGGAACCCGTGGTCGGCTCGATCAGCCGCAGCACCAGCCGCGCGGTGGTGGACTTGCCGCAGCCGGATTCGCCCACCAACGCCAGCGTCTCGCCGCGCGCCAGCTTGAACGACACGCCGTCCACGGCGCGCACCGTGCCGACGGTCTTGGCCATCACCAGGCCCTTCTTGACCGGGTAATGCTTGGCGAGGTCCTGGACCTCCAGCAGCGTCACAGGCGCGCTCATGCCAGCACCTCTTCACCGACAAGGCGTTCGACAGGCGCGCGCAGGCAGGCTGCCATATGCCCCGGCGCCACTTCGCGCAGCGTCGGGGGCCGCTGGCGGCATTCCTCCACGGCGAACACGCAGCGCGGGTTGAAACGGCAGCCCTTGGGCAGGGCGAAGGGCGGCGGCACCGCGCCTTCGATCGCCAGCAGGCGGTCGTGCTGCTCCTCTAGCTTCGGGATGCTGCCGAGCAGGCCGAGCGTGTAGGGGTGTTGCGGGTCATCGAAGATCGCGGCGCCGGTGGCGCGCTCGGCCACCTTGCCGGCGTACATCACCGCCACCTCGTCCGCCATTTCTGCCACCACGCCGAGGTCGTGGGTGATCAGGATGATGGCCATGCCGGTCTGCGCCTGCAGGTCGCGCAACAGGTCGAGGATCTGCGCCTGCACGGTCACGTCCAGCGCCGTGGTAGGCTCATCGGCGATCAGCAGGTCGGGCTCGCAGGCCAGCGCCATCGCGATCATCACGCGCTGGCGCATGCCGCCAGACATCTGGTGCGGATACTCGTCGAACCGCCGGTCCGGCGCCGGGATGCGCACGCGATCCAGCGCCGCGATCGCCTTGCTGCGCAGGGCCTTCTCGCTCGCCGTGCGGTCGTGCGCGCGCATTGCCTCGGTGATCTGGTTCCCCACCGTGAACACGGGGTTCAGCGAGGTCATCGGCTCCTGGAAGATCATCGCGATGCGGTTGCCGCGAATGTCCCGCATGGCCGCCGGCGAGAGATCCAGCAGGTTCTGCCCGTCGAACATCACCCGCCCAGAGGTATTGCGCCCCGGCGGCGGCACCAGCCGCATCACCGAGAGCGACAGCACGGATTTGCCGCAGCCACTCTCGCCCACGATGCCCAGGGTGCGCCCGCGCGCCACGCCCAGGGAAACGCCATCCACCGCCGCCACTTCGCCCATCGGCGTGCGGAAGACGGTGCGCAGGTCCTCGATTTCCAGAAGGTTCGTCATGCTGACCTGAACAGTGGGGGGGAGACTTCGTCCACATGGCGGCGGCCCCAATCGAGGCTGGGCACCTTCGCCATCACTTCCTTCTGCGCCTCGTTGAGGTGCTCCGCCGCGGCGGCATAGTCCATCGTCAGCAGCTCGCCGCCGCGCACCACCACCTGGCCATCGACGATCACGGTGTGCACCGCGCGGTCGCCGGCCGAGTAGATCAGGCTGCGTAGCGGGTCACGGGCCGGGCGCATGCGCGGGTGGGTGACATCCACCAGCACGATATCGGCCCGGCACAGCGGGGCCAGGCGGCCAATATCCTCGCGGCCGAGGGCCTTGGCGCCATTCACCGTCGCCGCCTCGAACAAATCGCTGCCGGAAAGTGTGCGAACGTCGCTCGCCTGGGTGCGGGCGAGGTAGGCGGCCAGCCGCATCTCATCCAGCATGTTGTGCGGGAAGGTATCGGTGCCGATGCCCACGTTCACGCCGGCGCGCCGGTAGCGGCCGATATCCTTCAGCGTGATGCCGCGCCGCGCGAACACGGTGGGGCAGTGCGCCACGGTCGTGCCGGTCTCGGCCATGCGGATCACGTCGGTTTTCGTGTGCCAGGGCGTTTGTGGATGGTCATCGAGGAAGATGCCGTGGCCGATGATGGTGCGCTCGCCCAGCAAGCCCAGCTCGTCCATCCAGCCGATCGGCGTGAAGCCGTGGCGGCGGGTGATCTCGTGGAACTCGCTGACGGATTGCGCCGCATGGATCTGCCAGGAAAGGCCACGCTTGCGCGCCTCCTGGGCGGATTCGCGCAGCAGTGTCTCCGTGCAGGTGTCTATCTGCGCCGGCACCACCATGCCGAACAACCGACCGGAGGGGTGCTGCTCCGCGCGCTCGATCAGGGTGAACGCCTCCGACATCATCTTCTCGCCGGCGGCTTCGTTCCACTCGTAATCCACCTGGTGGCCGTTCTTGGTGTACCAGCGGCCGGAGCGGAACATCGGCGCCACGCACACGCGCATGCCGGATTCGGCCAGCAGGTCCAGCCAGCCGGGATGCGCCATGGAAAGATCGGCGACGGTGGTCACGCCGGAGAGCAGCAGTTCCGACAGCGCCACGCGCACGCAATCCGCCACCGCCGAGGAATCCGGCCGGAAGATCGGCAGGTATTCATAGAGCGAGGAGTTGTAGAGCCGCGGCGAGCCGACCTCGTCCGTCAGCCCCTTGTTCATGGGCTCCGAAGACGGGTGGGTGTGGATGTTCACCAGCCCGGGCATGACCATGAAGCCGCGGCCATCCACCACCTCGTCCGCCGGGCCCTCGTAGCCGCGCCCGACGAAACGGATCACGCCGCCTTCATAGGCAACGTCCGCATCCTGCATGTAGGTGTGGCTCTTCGTGCCCGCGTCCCAGGCCACAACATAGGACGCGTTGCGGATCACCGTCGTCGCCATGGTCCCCCTCGCGGCATTCAGCCATTCACGATGGCATACTCCCCCAGCCCGCGCCGGTGGTCCAGTGCTCTTCTGCGGTGCAGCAAGAAAGGAATGGGGGAACCGCCAAGGCGCCAAGAACGCCAAGGCTGCGCCAAGAGGCGGGGTGCCCTGGCGCTGTCTTTGCGACCTTGGCGCCTTGGCGGTTCCCTTCCTTGCTACCCCAGCCGATCGTACACCACGGCCCCGCCGCGGATCGTCATGTCCGCCCGCACGCCGATCAGCTCCGACGGGTCGAGCGCGAAGATGTCGCGCGAGAGCACCGCCACGTCCGCCAGCTGCCCCGGCACCAGCCGGCCACGCCCGCCCTCGGCGAACTGGGTGTAGGCGCCGGCCCAGGTGTAGGCATGCACGGCTTCGGCGAGCGTGATCGCCTGGTCCGCCCCCAGCACCGTGCCGTGGCGCGTGCTGCGCGTGACCATGGCGTGGATGTTCGGCATCGCATCGGTTTCGGAGACGGGCGCATCGGAACCTGCCGCCGGGTGCATGCCGGCCTCGATCCAGGCCCGCATCGGGTTGCCCGCCTCGGCCCGCGCCCGGCCCACGTTCTGCACATACATGTCGCCGAACTCGTGCACGAAGATCATCTGCGGCACCGCCTCGATCCCGCGCGCCGCCATGCGGGCGATCTGGTCCGGCCGGACGAACTCGCAATGCTCGATCCGGTGCCGCCGCCCGGCCACCGGGTGCGCGGCGCTGTCCATCGCCTCGAACCCCGCCAGCGTCACCTCGATCCCGGCATCGCCGATGGCGTGGATGGCCAGCTGCCAGCCCAAGCGGTGATACTTGTCCAGCAGCCCGTGGAACTGCTCCTTCGGGAAGATGAACATGCCGGTGCCCGGCGGCTCGTTGCCCTGTGGCTCATAGGGCAGGCTCATTGCCGCCGTGCGCCCACCGGCCGAGCCATCGGCGAACACCTTCATCGCGCCCCAGCGCAGCATGTCGTCACCGTCCAGCGGCCGCATGCCGCGCGCCCAAACCCCGTCGGCGATCCCATCGGGATTGCCCGCCAGGCACCCCCACACCCGCACCGGCAGCCGGCCGGCGGCGTGGGCGGCATGATAGGCATCCACCTCGCGAATGCCGGCCACCATGCCGACATTGGCATCCATCACGGCGGCAAACCCTTGGGAGAGCATGTGCCGCCCTGCCCGCTCGATCGCATCCACCAGCTGCGCGTCGGTCGGCTTGGCGATATGGGCGCGCACCATGCGGATGGCACTTTCATGCAGCACCCCATTCGGCCGCCCCTCGCGCCGTTCGATCGCGCCACCGGCCGGATCGGGCGTGGTGTCGTCGATCCCCGCCAGGGCCAGCGCCGTCCGGCTGGCCACCGCGGCATGCCCGCAGGTGCGCACCGCCAGCACGGGGTGGCCGGGTGCGGCCGCCTCCAGCTCATCCGCCGTCGGGTAGCGGTTCTCGCGCAGCTCCGTATCATCCCAGCCGCGGCCGACGATCCAGCCGCCCTTCGGCGCCGCCTTCGCGGCCTCGCGGATTCGGGTGAGCAGCGCATCGAGGCTGTTCACCGCCGGCGCGCGCAAATTCACCTGGCCCATCCCCAGCCCCATCGGCAGCAGATGCTGATGGCTGTCGTTGAACGCCGGCAGCGCCAGGCGCCCGCCGAGATCGATCCGCTTCGTGCCGGGCCCCGCCAGCGCTTCCACGGCATCGCGCGCGCCCACCGCCACCACGCGGCCATTGTGGATCGCCAGCGCCTCCGCAAAGCCCTCGCGCAGCCCGCGCCAGATGCGCCCGCCGGTGATCAGGATATCCGCATAGCCCATGGGTCAGTTCCTCCGCAGCCGCGGCGGTGTGCGTCTGGTACGAGCTGTCGTCAACCCGTGGGCATGGCGCTATCATTGCGGCCATGGACCGCACCATCGAATCCCTGCTGCTCGGCACGCGCTGGCTGCTGCTGCCGCTCTACGTCGCCCTGATCGCTTCGGTCTTGGCCATCTACGTCATGATCGGCCGGGAGCTGGTGCATCTGTTCGGCCACATCCTCACCATTCCGGAATCAGAGCTCGTCCTGATCCTGCTCGCGATCCTCGATCTCTGCCTGGTCGCCAACCTTCTGGTGATGGTGGCGATCAGCTCCTACGAGAGCTTCATCTCCCGCATCGACGTGGCGCACGAAACCGCCAAGCCGGAATGGCTGGGCAAGATGGACAGCGCCAACGTGAAGCTGAAGGTCTCGCTGTCGATCGTGATGATCTCCGCGATCCACCTGCTGCGCGCCTTCATGATGGACACCGACACGCAGAAGCTGGTGGTGATGGGCGGCATCCATATGGTGTTCGTGGGCTCCGCGGTGCTGCTGGCCGTGGTGGACCGGCTGAGCCGCAAGAGCCACTGAACCCTCAGTAGCCCCGGCCGGCCTGATAGAGGTTCGGCAGCGCCTCCCCCCGCCCATGCGCCAGGATCGCACCTGCCACATAGCGCGCCCGCTCCCGCCGCGTGTCGAAGGCGGCGTTGTGCGGGGTCATGATGATGCGCTTGTGGCCCCATACCGGATGATCGGCCGGCGGCGGCTCCGGGGCGAACACGTCCAGGAACGCCCCGTGCAGGTGGCCGGAATCGAGCGCCACCATCAAATCCGCCAGCACCAGCTGCGGCCCGCGCCCGGCATTCACCACGCTGGCCCCCTTCGGCATCATCGCGAAGCGTTCGGCGTTCATCAGCCCCTTGGTCGCCGCCGTATCGGGCAGCACCATCACCAGCATGTCGGTCTGCGCCAGGAAAGCCGGCAGCTCCGCCATCCCCGCGAAGCTCGTGATCCCCGGGATGTCCTTGCGGCTGGCCGACCACCCCGCCACCGGGAAGCCGAACGCCTGCATCATCTTCGCGGTCACGCTGCCGAGATTGCCCATGCCCATCACGCCTACCCGCACCTCCGGCGCGATCGGCTCGGGGTCGAACTGGTCCCAGTTTCGCGCCTGCTGGCCGGCGATGTTGCGCGGTAGGTCCTTCATCAACGCCAGCGCGCCCAGGATCGCGTATTCGCCCATGCGCCGCGCGAAGCCATCGGTGAA
>CAMDAM010000105.1 GCA_945888575.1 Asaia bogorensis
ACGGCGACGGTCATGCCGGCTTCGCGTTCCAGCTTGCCGAAGCGGACGGGGTCGTAGCTGGCGGGGGTGAAGAGGAGTTGCAGGTCGGGGGAGGCCAGGCCTTCGCGCGAGGCGCAGAAGACCTGCGCGGTGGTGACGCCGAAGGTGAGGGCGCCGCGGCCGGTGACGACGAATTTCGCCGCCTCGCCCAGCAGGCGCAGCCCGGTGGCGAGCTGGTTGGTGGAGATGCTGCCGGTGACGCGGTGGGAGACGCGGGCGACGTAGTGGTCTTGCAGGTTCATGCCCACGCCGGGCAGGTGGTGGATGGGTTCCACGCCGATCGATTGCAGGTGCTCGGCGGGGCCGATGCCGGAGACGTGCAGGAGGTGTGGCGAGTTGACTGCGCCACCGCTGATGATCACCTCGCGCCGGGCGCGCAGCTCCCGCATCACGCCGCGCTGGCGGAAGGTGACGCCGACGCAGCGCTTGCCCTCGAAGAGCAGCTTGCCGGCCTGCGCTTCCGTCTCCACGCGCAGATTGGGGTAGCCGCGCACGGAGGCGAGGAAGGTTTGCGCGGTGGAGCCGCGGCGGCGGCCGAGGCGGGTGTTCTGCGAGTAGCCGACGCCGGTCTGCTCGCCGTCGTTGAGGTCGGGGCGGAAGGGGTGGCCGGCCTGCTGCGAGGCCTCCACGAAGCGGTGCGTGAGCGGGAGGATGGTGCGGTAGTCTTCCACCTGCAGCGGGCCTTCGCGGCCGCGGTGTTCGCCGGTGCCTTGGATGTAGTTCTCCGACTTGCGGAAAAAGGGCAGCACGTCGTCGTAGCTCCAGCCGCGGCAGCCCATCTGGGCCCAGCCGTCGAAATCCGCTGCGTGGCCGCGCACGTAGAGCATGCCGTTGATGGAGGAGGAGCCGCCGAGCACCCGGCCGCGCGGCCAGTGGATCGGCCGGCCGGCGGTGCCCTGCTCCGGCTCCGAGGCGAACATCCAGTTCACCTTCGGGTTGTGGATGAGCTTCAGCACGCCGGCGGGGATGTGGATCCAGGGCAGCGTGTCTTTCGGCCCGGCTTCCAGCAGCACGACGCGGGCGCCCGACTCCACCAGCCGTGCCGCCACCACGCAGCCGGCCGAGCCGGCACCCACCACGATGTAGTCCGCGTCCATCCTGCCCTCCCCGGCCACCCGCGCGCAGGATCGGGCGGGGCCGGTGCGGCCGCAAGGGGGACTGGTGCGTTTAGGCCCTTCCCTTTTACGCAACAGTCGGTAAAGACGGATTTTGGTGGAACGCACAAGAACCGCGCTGCCCCCCGCCCGGCCCGGGCGGGCGACAACATCGTACAGGGAAGGGTGGCGCAGCCGTGGGGCCTCTCCTCGTTTTCAGCCGCGCGGTGGACTGGTTCAACCAGCTCCTCGGCAAGGCATGCGACTGGCTTGTACTGCTTGCCTGCGTTGTGAGCGCGGGCAACGCAATGGTTCGCTATGCCTACGACATCAGTTCCAACGCCTGGCTTGAGGCGCAGTGGTACATGTTCGCGGTGATCGTGATGCTCGGGGCGAGCTACACGCTCAAGAAGAACGAGCATGTGCGCGTGGACCTCTGGTACATGACCCTCTCGCGCCGCGGGCAGATCTGGGTCGACATCACCGGTACGGTGCTGTTCCTGATCCCGACCTGCCTGCTGCTGGCCTGGCTGTCCTGGCCGTTCTTCCTGCAGTCCTTCCCCAATGAGGTTTCCACCAACGCGGGCGGGCTGCTGCGCTGGCCGGTGAAGATCCTGGTGCCGGTGGGCTTCGTGCTGGTTGCGCTGCAGGGCGTCTCCGAGGTGATCAAGCGCGCGGCCGCGCTGCAGGGCCACGATATTCCGGACCTTGAGGCCCATTACGAAAGGCCGCTGCAATGATCCCGCTGGAGTTGATGCCGCCGCTGATGTTCGGCGGCCTGGTGGTGTTCATGCTGTTCGGCTTCCCGGTGGCGTTCTCGCTTGCCGCCGTGGGGCTGTTCTTCGGCTTCATCGCCATCGAGCACGGCTACTTCACCATGCCGTTCCTGCAGGCGATTCCGGGGCGTGTCTTTGGCAACATCCTGGCCAACGATTTGTTATTGGCGATCCCATTCTTTACCTTCATGGGCGCCATATTGGAGAAATGCGGGCTGGCCGAGGACATGCTGGAAAGCATGGGCCAGCTCTTCGGGCCGATGAAGGGCGGGCTTGGCTATTCCGTCATCATCGTGGGCTTCATCCTCGGTGCCATCACCGGCACCGTGGCAGCCCAGGTGATCGCCATGGCGATGATCACCATGCCGGTGATGATGCGCTACAACTACAACATCCGCTACGCGACCGGCGTGCTGGCCGCATCGGGGACGATCACGCAGGTGGTGCCGCCCTCGCTGGTGCTGGTGGTGCTGGCCGACCAGCTCGGCCGCTCTGTGGGCGACATGTATCTCGGCGCCTGGGGCCCCTCGCTGGCGCAGATCGCGCTGTTCGCCGGCTACACCTTCATGCTGACGATCTTCCGCCCGCATTACGTGCCGCCGGTGCCGCGCACGCTGACCGGCTGGCCGCTGCTGATCAAGTGCTTGTGGGGCATCATTCCCGCGGGCGTGCTGATCTTCCTGGTGTTGGGCACCATTATGCTCGGCCTTGCCACCCCCACCGAGGCGGGCGCGATGGGCGCGATCGGCGCCATCGTGCTGGCCGTGGTGCGCAACGCGCCGCTCAGCCGGATGGACTGGGTGATCGCGGTGGCCGGCCTGGCCGCCGCCATCATCGGTTCGCTGGTGGGGCTGGTGGCGTTCAAGTCGGTGCTGTTCAAGCTGATCTTCACCGTGATGTTCGCCAGCATCATCTGGCTGTGCTGGCGCGCCTGGCGCACGAAGGATCTGCACGACCTGATCGTGCAGGCGTTCCAGGTGACGATGCGCATCACCTCCATGGTGGCCTTCATCCTGGTGGGCGCCACCTGCTTCTCCATCACCTTCGCTGGCGTGGACGGCAATTTGTGGGTGGAGCACTGGCTGACCGGGCTGCCCGGCGGCGTTTGGGGCTTCCTGGCGGCGGTGAACCTGTTCGTGTTCTTCATCGCCTTCTTCCTGGATTTCTTCGAGATCGCCTTCATCATCGTGCCGATGCTGGCCCCGGTGGCGCAGAAAGTCCTGGCCCCCGTGGTGGGCGCGGATGCCGCGCTGATCTGGTTCGGCGTGATGCTGTGCGTGAACATGCAGACCAGCTTCATGCACCCCCCCTTCGGCTTCGCGCTGTTCTACCTGCGCAGCGTGGTGCCGAAGGAGGTGAAGACTAGCGACATCTACTGGGGCTCTCTCCCGTGGGTGGGGCTGCAGCTGATCATGGTGGGGCTGGTGATCGCCTTCCCGGTGATGGTCACGGGCCTGCTGGACGCGCCGTCGACGATCGACCCGAGCACGGTGAAGATCGAGATCGCGCCGCCCCCGGCCGAAGACGACGACGCCGCGCCGCCCAGCTTCGGGCCCGCCCCCGCTCGGCCATAGCCGGCGGGGCCAACAGAAAACGGGCGGCGGGATCACTCCCGCCGCCCGCTTCGTTTCAGGCCCGTTGTGCTGGGCTCAGCGCCCGGCGGCGTTCATCGCGTTGATGAAGCCATCGAACGTGCCCTCGGCCACGCGGAACCAGGTGATCTCGTCGCCGCGGAAGGCCTTGATGCTGTCGAGCATCTTCTTGAAGTGGGCGTTCTTGGCGGCCACCTCGTCGTAATAGGCCCAGGAGGCGTTGTAGCAGGCCTCCAGCACCGGGCGGGAGAACGGCTTCAGCACCGTGCCGCCGGCCACCAGGCGCTTCAGCGCCGCCGGGTTCACCGAGTCGTACTTGGGCACCATCCAGGAGGAGACGAGGCCGGCCGCGGTTTCCACCATGGACTGGTAGGCCTTGGGCAGCGCATCCCAGTGCTTCTGGCCGATATAGAGCGAGCCCACCGAGGCCCCCTCCCACCAGCCGGGATAGTGGTAGAACTTCGCCACCTTGTTGAAGCCCAGCTTTTCGTCGTCGTACGGGCCGACCCATTCGGCCGCGTCGATCGTGCCCTTCTCCAGCGCCGGGTAGATGTCACCCGCGCCGATCTGCTGCGGGATGACGCCCAGGCGCGTCAGGATCTCGCCGGCGAAGCCGCCGACGCGGAACTTCAGGCCCTTCAGGTCGTCAATGGTGTTGATCTCTTTGCGGAACCAGCCGCCCATCTGGCAGCCCGTGCCGCCGAACAGGAAGCTCTTGATCCCGTAGCCCTTGTAGAAATCCTGCATCAGCTCGTGCCCGCCGCCCATCTTGAGCCACGAGAAATACTGGCGCTGGTTCATGCTGAACGGCAGCCCGGTCTCGTAGACGAAGGTCGGGTCCTTGCCGAAATAGTAGTAGGCGGCCGTCTGGCCGGCTTCCACCGTGCCGTTCTGCACCGCATCGGCCACCTGCAGCGCCGGCACGATCTCGCCGGCGGCGAAGGTGCGGATCTGGAAGCGGTTGTCAGACATCTCGCCGATCATTTTGGCGAACAGCTCCGTGCCGCCATACAGCGTGTCCAGCGACTTGGTGAAGCTGGACGTCATGCGCCACTTCACTTCCGGCATGGACTGGGCGATGGCGGGCATGGCCAGCGTGGTTGCGGCGGCGGCAGCGGTGCCGACACTGGCGCGCCGGATGAATTTGCGTCGATCCACTCGAAGTCACTCCCTGTTCTTGTTGGTTGCCGGCTGGGCCGGCGCGGCTCCCACGTCCGCATGCATCCGGTTTGGCAAATTACTGCCAGGACATGCAAGAGAAATGGTGTGCCGGGATCACCAGCCGTCCACCCAGGCACGCTTCTTGCCGTGCCGAACCGGCCGCGGCGGCACGGAACGCAGCCCGGCGACGATCCAGCGCCGCGTTTCCGCCGGGTCGATCACGTCGTCCACCTGGAAATGGCTGCCGGTGTTGAGCGCCTTGCCGATGTCGTACAGCTCGGCCACGAAACGCTCATAGGTGGCGATGCGCTCGGCGGTGTCCTCGATCGCCGCCAGCTCCTTGCGCCGGCCCAGCTTCACCTGGCCCTCGATGCCCATGCCGGCGAATTCACCGGTGGGCCAGGAGACGGCGAAGACGCCCTTTTTCATGCCGCCGCCGGTCATCGCCAGCTTGCCCAGCCCGATCGCCTTGCGGATGATCACGAAGAACAGCGGCACCTCGATATTGGCGCCGATCAGGTAGCTGCGGCAGCAATGCCGCACAAGCGCGCTCTTTTCCGCCTCCGGCCCCACCATGTTGCCGGGGTTGTCGTTCAGCGAGACGATCGGCAGATCGTGCGCGTCGCACATCTGCATGAAGCGCGCCGCCTTGTCCGCCGCGTCGCTGTCGATGGCGCCGCCGAGGTGCATGGGGTTGTTGGCGATCACGCCGAAGGGCTTGCCCTCGATGCGGATCAGCGCGGTGATCATGCCGTGGCCCCAGCCGCGGCGGATCTCCAGCATGCTGCCCTCATCGGCCAGGGTGGCGATCAGCGCGCGCATGTCGTAGCCGCGCAGGCGGTTCTCCGGCACCACGTGGCGCAGGTGGCGCTGATCGGCCGCCGACCACTGCTTCACGCTGCCCTGGAAGTAGGAGAGGTATTGCTTGGCCACGCGCACCGCCTCGGGCTCGTCGCGCACGGCGATGTCCACCACGCCGCTGGCCACCTGCACCTTCATCGGCCCGATCTCCTCGGGCTTGTACACGCCCAGCCCGCCACCCTCGATCATCGCCGGGCCGGCCATGCCGATATTGGCGTTCTCCGTGGCGATGATCACGTCGCAGCAGCCCAGCAGCACCGCGTTGCCGGCGAAGCAGCGGCCGGAGGCGATGCCGATCAGCGGTGCGCCGCCGGAAAGGGCGGCAAAGCGATAGAACGTGTCGGTCTCCGAACCGCCGATCGCGTCGGAATCCGAGCCGCGCCCGCCACCGCCCTCGGCGAACAGCACCAGCGGAATGCGCAGGTCGTGGGCCAGCTCGAAGAACCGGTCCTGCTTGCGGTGGCCGTTGCGGCCCTGCGTGCCGGCCAGCACGGTGTAGTCGTAGCTGGCCACGGCGGCGCGGCCCTGTTCCTCCGGGAAATCCGTGCCGTTGATGGTGCCGAGGCCGAGGATGATCCCGTCGGCCGGGGATTGCTCGATCAGCTGTTCCATCGGCGTGGTGCGGCGCCGCGCGGCGAGGGTGAGCGCGCCGTATTCGATGAAACTGCCGGGGTCGACCAGTTCGCCGATGTTCTCCCGCGCCGTGCGCTGGCCGGTGGCGCGGCGCTTTTCCACCGCCTTGGGCCGCGCCTCGTCCGTGGTGCGGCGGTGCCGGTCCAGCACCTCGGCGAGATCGGGGCGGATGTAGTCCAGGTCGATCTTCTTTTCTTCCTGCACCGCGCCGCCCAGCTCCGGACGTTCCTCGATGAAGGCCAGCTTCGCGCCCTCGAACACCGTCTCGCCGGCCTCCACCACGAAGCCGCGCACGATGCCGGGGGTGGCGGCGGCGATGCTGTGCTGCATCTTCATCGCCTCCATCACCATTACCTCCTGCCCCGGCTGCACGGTGGCGCCCTCCGCCACGGTGAGCGACACGATGGTGCCCTGCATCGGCGCGCGCAGGGCGATGGTGCCATCCGGCCCTTCGGTCTCGGCACCCGCCTCATCCGCGGCGGCTTCCTCAGCCGCTTGCCGGCCGTAGTCCACGATGGCGAGCGGATCGCGGCTTTCCAGCCGTGCGCCGGCGCGCTTCGGCGCTGCGGACGCCCCGCCTGCCGGCGCGAAGAACTTCGTCGGCCCCGCCTCGGCGGCGGTCAGGTCTGCGATGTGCTCGGCGACGAAATTCGTGTGCAGCTTGCCGCCCAGCAGCGCCGGGTGCTTCAGCAGCGCCTGCAGGAACGGAATGTTCGAGGCAGCCCCGGCCAGCCGGAATTCCGCCAGCGCCCGCACCGCCTTGCCGGCCAGCTGCGCGAAGCCGCCGCGCCCGTGCACGATCACCTTGGCCAGCAGGCTGTCGAAGCGCGGGTTGGTGCGGTAGCCGGCATAGCCGTAGCCATCCACCCGCACGCCGGGCCCGCTCGGCGGATCATAGGCGCTGAGCACCCCGCCTGCCGCCTTCACGCTGCCATCCGGCTGCATCGTCTCCAGGTTCACCCGCGCCTGCAGCGCCATGCCGCGCGGGGTCGGGATCTCCGCCTGCGTCAGCCCGAGGGCCGCCAGCGTGCCGCCCCCGGCGATGCCCAGCTGCGCCGCCACCAGGTCGATGCCGGTCACCTCCTCGGTCACGGTGTGCTCCACCTGCAACCGGGCATTGGCCTCGATGAAGGCGATCGCCGCGCCATCGCCGTCCACGGCGGCATCCACCAGGAACTCGAAGGTGCCGGCGCCGCGATACTTGGCCGCGGAGGCTAGCTTCACCGCGGCCGCGAGCAGCCGGTCGCGCACCGCCGGGCGCAAGAACGGTGCGGGCGCGATCTCGATGATCTTCTGCCGCTCGCGCTGCACGGAGCATTCACGCTCCCACAGATGCGAAACCGCCCCGGTGCCGTCGCCCAGCACCTGCACCTCCACGTGGCGCGGATGGACGAACAGCCGCTCCACATACAGGTCGCCGTTGCCGAAGGCGCCCAGCGCCTCTGCCCGGCAGCGCTCGAACGCCGCCGGCAGCAGCGCCGCATCGGTCACCGGCCGCATGCCGCGCCCACCGCCGCCGGCCAGGGCCTTCACCATGATGGCGCCGCCCGGCCCGAGATCAGCCAGGAAGGCCTGCGCCTGGTCCAGCGTGGTCGGCCCATCCGTGCCGGCCACGATGTCCACCCCGTTCGCCGCCGCGAAGCGCCGCGCCTGCGCCTTGTCGCCGAACAGGTCCAGCACCTCTGGCTGCGGGCCGACGAAGGCGATGCCGGCCTCCGCACACAGCCGGGCGAAGGCAGCGTTCTCGCTGATGAAGCCGTAGCCGGGATGGATCGCATCGCACCCGGCCTCGCGCGCCACGGCCACGATCTGCGTTGCGTCCAGATAGGCGGCGGGGCCGGAGCCCTGCAGCGCCCGCGCCTCGTCCGCCGCGCGCACGTGCAGGCTCTGCGCGTCGTCGGCCGAATGCACCGCCACGGTGGCGATGCCCAGCTCCGCGGCGCTGCGTGCGATGCGGATGGCGATCTCGCCGCGATTGGCGATCAGCAGGCGCGTGATGGGCATGGGCGGCGTTCCTTCAGCAATACGCAGGCGGAAAGGTCGAAAGCAGGGATCAGGCGGCGCCCTCGCCGCCCTGGCGTTCCGGCGCCGGGGCAGGGGGCTGGCGGCTGGCCTGGTCGCGATGGTACCGGTCGAGCGCCACCTGCACCATTGGCCGGCGCGGCTGGCCCGGCACGGCGAGCGTGAAGCCAGGGTCCTTCTCGGTCGCCCAGGTCAGCATGTAGTGGCTGTGCGCGCCGGTGATGGCGGCGGTGAAGCCCATCGTGTCCTGCGCGGAATTCACCGCGCGCTTCACCATGCGCATCTGCTGCGGGTCGTTGGCGGCCACGTCGGCGGCGTAGTCCAGCACCGCCTGCATCAGGCCGGCGCGCGGCACCACGCGGTTTACCAGCCCCAGCTCCTTGGCCTGCGCGGCATCGACGAAGCGGCCCTGGAACAGGATCTCCTTCGCCCGGCGCGGTGGCACATCCCACGGCACCGAGAAATACTGGAACAGGGAGGCGAGGAACATCGCGTCATCGGATGCGAACACCACATCCGCCGTGCTGGCGATCATCCAGCCGCCGAAGATGCAGTAGCCCTGCACGGCGGCGATCATCGGCGTGGGTACGTTGCGCCAGCGCAGGTGCATGTCGACGTAGAGCTGCCAGGTGCGATCGTAGAAGCCGCGAATGCCCGGCTCCATCGGGTTCGCCGCGCGATAGGCCTGCTCGTCCGCCGTGCCGAGATCATGCCCGGCGGAGAAATGGTCGCCCGCGCCGGCCAGCACGATCACCCGCACCGCCGGATCGGCGCCGGCGGACAGGATGGCGTGGTCCAGCTCGTGCAGCAGCTCCGTGCTCTGCGCGTTGCGCTGCTGCGGCCTGTTGAGCGTGATCCGCGCGATCCCGTCGGCCACGTCGTAGAGCACGGTGCGGTAGGGGGGCATCGCGATGTCCTAGCCGGGGGTTGCGGAAGTGGCGCCGGCCGCATCCAGCGCTGCGATGGCGGCCTCGTCCAGCCCGGCGAGGTCGCACAGGATCGCATGCGTGTGCTGGCCCAGGCAGGGCGACGCGAAGCGGTTGCTGCCCGGTGTGCGGGAAAGCGCCATGGGCAAACCCTCCTGCACCGTGGGGCCTAGATCCGCGTGCTCCAGTTCGGTGAACCAGCCGCGCGCCGCCAGGTACGGGCTGCGCGCGCCGTCCCCGCCATCATGCACCGCCGCCGCCGCCACGCCGAGCGATTGCAGCAGAGCGGCCGCCTCGTGCTTGTCGCGCGTGGCCGCCCAGCCTGCCACGGCGGTGCAGATCTCGTCCTCATGCGCCCGCCGCTCTTCCAGCGTGGCGAAGCGGGCCAGGTCCGCCCGGCCCATCGCGCCGCACAGTGCCCGCCAGGCGGCATCGGTGGTGGCGGCAATGGCGATCCACTGATCCTCGCCCTTGGCCGGGAAGGCATCGTGCGGCACCGCCCAGTCCACCCGGTTGCCGCGCGGAACAGGATTCTCGCCGGTGGCGAGCGCGGCCAGGATGTGCTCGCCGATATAGTGCATGGCGCCCTCCACCTGCGGCACCTCGATATGCTGGCCTTCGCCTGTGGCCTGCCGATGCAGCAACGCCGTCAGCACCGCGCTGGCGCCATGCAGTGCGCCGATCGGGTCGGGATAGGTCGGGCCCGTCACCGTGGGCCGCCCGCCGGGATAGCCGATCATCCCCGCCATCCCAGCCGCCATCTCCATGGAGGGGCCAATGGCGGTGGCGTGAGAGAGCGGCCCGGACGACCCGAAGGCCGGCATTTCCGCCACGATGATGTCCGGCCGCAATGCCTTCAGCGCGGCATGGCCGAACCCCATCCGGTCCAGCGTGCCGGCGGTGAAGTTGCACAGCACCACGTCGGTCTTGGCGAGAATGCGCAGCATCGCCGCCTTTGCTTCGGGTTGCTTCAGCTCCAGGCTCAAGGACAGCTTGTTGGCGTTCTGCGAGTTGAACAGGGCGCAGCGGTCCCACGGGCGTTCTCCCGCACCGTCCGCGGGAAAGCGCGTGGGGTTGAACACCTGGCCCACCATCCGCCAGCTATCGGTGCGGCTGGCAGATTCCACATGGATCACTTCGGCGCCGAGCCACGCCAGGATGCGCCCCGCCATCGGCCCGGCCCAGGCGGTGGTGAATTCCACCACGCGCAGGCCGGAAAGTGGCCCCGTGCCGGCCGGCGGCGGCGCGAGTGCCGGCACCGCCCGCCGCGATCCGGCAAACCCCGTGGCATTCCCCACGGAAGGCGCTCCGCTCCGCACCACGCGCGGCGTGCCGCCCATGCGGAACTGCGGCCCCAGGATCGTCTCGCCGTCTACGCTCTCCCAGAATCCGCGCACTTGCAGATGCGTGCAGGTGTCGCGCAGCTGCGTCAGGCTGTAGCAGCGCGCCGCCACCACGCGCGCCGATTGCAGCGTGGCCAGCACGTCATCGGCCGCCTCCGCGGCCACGCGCTCCTGCAGCAGCGCCACGAAGGCATCCCAATGCTCCAGCCGCGCCTTGGCCGGCTTGAACCGAGGGTCCTCCGCGTCCAACCCCAGCGCCGCCATCACCGGCGCGTAGAGATGCACGTGCAGCCAAAAACCAACCCAGCCATCGCGGCACCGCAACAGCCCCAGCGGCTGCTTGCGGGTGGCCCGCGGCTCCACCATCCCGTTGTAGAGGAACTGGGTCACGAACGGATTGGCCATGCACGCCGCCGCCGCCGCCACATCCACCGAGGCCGCCTGCCCCATCCCCCAGCGCCCGCGCGCGAACAGCCCGGCCAGCACGGCGATGTAGGCCGAAGCCCCGGCGCCATAGCTCGCCCGGTCCCCGCAGCCGAACAACGGCTCCCGCCGCCCATCCCCGGAGGCATGCATCAGCCCCGCCACCGCCTGGAACACCATCTCGCACCCGGTCCAGTCCCGCCACGGCCCGTCGGTGCCAAAGGGCGAGACGGTGCACACCACCGCCCCCGGCGCCGCCGCCTCCAGCGCCACCCGGTCCGACCCCGGCCCGATCACGATCGCATCCGCCTCCGCGGCCAGCGCCATCAGCCGCGCCCGCCCAGCCGGCGAGGCATCCAGCACCACGGAGCCTTTGCCGGTATTCAGGTGCAGGAACGCGAAGCTCTTAACTTTCTCCCCTTGGGCCACCACAGGCCGCGCCCGCCGCATCGCTCCGCCCCCCGGCGGCTCCACCAGCAGCACCTCGGCGCCGTAATCCGCCAGCATGCGCGTGCAGAACTGGCCGGCAATGCTGTCGCTGAGATCGAGCACGCGGATCCCCGCGAGTGCGCCGGCCATGGTTTCCTCCGCACCGCCTTGCCGGCGGAAATTGTCGACAAATCATGGGCGCCGCCCGCGCACACGGTCAATACGACCCGCCGCGACAATCGGTTATGCTCCCCCCATGGATCACGACCGCACTGCCCGCCCCAACGCCATTCCCTGGCCGCCGATCCTCTACGGCGGTGGCGCCCTGCTCGCCGTGCTGCTGCACCAGGCAGCCCCACTCCCCACGCGCTGGCTGGGCACCCCGCCATTGCAACACGTGGGGGAGGCGATGATCCTCGCCGGCCTGGCGCTGGATCTTTGGGCCATGGCCACGATGTGGCGCGCCAAGGCCAACATCCTGCCGCACCGCGCCGCCACCGCGCTCGTCACCCACGGGCCTTTCGCCTTGAGCCGCAACCCGATCTATCTCGGCAACACCATCCTGCTGCTCGGCGCCGGCCTGGCCTTCGGCATGGCCTGGTTCCTCCCCATCGCGTTCATGGCCGCGGCGCTGACCGCCCATTTCGCCATCGCCCGCGAGGAAGCCCATCTCAACGCCCGCTTCGGGCGCGACTGGCGCAACTACACCCTGCGCGTGAACCGCTGGCTCGGCCGCCGCACCCCCTCGACACGCAAGTGAGCCGAAGCCAAGGTGCGGCCATGTCGACCGCCGCCGAAACCCTCGTCGCCTTTCTCGCCCAGCAGGGCGTCACCCGGGCCTTCTGCGTCCCCGGTGAATCCTATGTCGCCGTGCTGGATGCCTTGCACGCTCATCCCAGCATCGACCTTGTCACCTGCCGCCACGAATCCGGCGCCGGGTTCATGGCCATGGCCGATGCCCGCCTGACCGGCGTGCCAGGCGTCGCCCTGGTCAGTCGCGGCCCCGGCGCCTGCAACGCCAGCATCGCGGTGCACACCGCCATGCAGGATTCCGTGCCCCTCCTGCTCATCGTCGGCCAGGTCGAAGCCCGCGACCTGCGCGCCCGCGCCTTCCAGGAAATCGACTACACCAGGATGTTCGACGGCGTCGCCAAGTTCACCGCCGAGGCCACCAATGCCGACCAGGTGCCCGAACTGATCTCCCGCGCCTGGGCCGCCATGCTCACCGGCATCCCCGGCCCCGCCGTGCTTGCCCTGCCGGAAGACATCCTCGCCGAAGCCTGCACCCGGACGCCGGTCGCCCCGGTCCTCTCCAGCGACGCCGCCCCTTCCCCGCACTCTGCGGACCAACTCGCCGAACTCCTGCGCGGCGCCGAGCGCCCCATCGTCATTGCCGGCGGCGACCTCGACCGGCCCGGCGGGCGCGAAGACCTCCTCGCTTTCGCCGAACGCTGGCAGCTCCCCGTCGCCGTCAGCTTCCGCCGCCAGGATCTCTTCCCCAACGCCCATCCGCTCTACGCCGGGGACATGGGCCTCTCCAACCCCAAGCCCCAGCGCGAGGCCTTCGCCCGCGCCGACCTGATCCTCGCGCTGGGCACCCGCCTCGGCGACATCACCACCCAGGGCTACAGCTTCCCCGCCCCCGGCCAGCGCCTGGTCCATGTCTGCCCCGATGCCTCCTGGCTCGGCTGGCGCTTCGAAACCCACCTGGCCCTGGCCGCCCACGCCCTGCCGACCATCGCCGCCCTCTCCGCCCGCAACGCCGCCGCCCCGCCCGGCCGCGCCGCCTGGAACGCCGAGCTCCGCGCCCTGCACAGCGCCGATGCCGCCTGGACCCCGCGCACCGCGGATGACGGCGTGGTGTTCCCCAACCTCGTCGCCGCCCTCGGCCCGCATCTGCCCGCGGACGCCATCGTCACGCTCGATGCCGGCACTTTCGGCGCGCCCTTCTACCGCAAGATCGCCTGGAAGCTGGGCCAGCGCCTGCTCGCCCCCATCGCCGGGTCCATGGGCTACGGCATGCCCGCCGCCGTCGCCGCCGCCCTGCGCCACCCCGGCCGCCCCGTCATCTGCGCCGTCGGCGATGGCGGCTTCCTCATGACCGGCAGCGAACTCGCCGTCGCCGCCGCCCGCGGCGCGCCCTTGAAGGTGCTGCTCAGCGAGAACGGCAGCTATGCCTCCATCCGCATCCACCAGGAACGCGCCCACCCCGGCCGCACCAGCGGCACCGACCTGGTGAACCCCGACAGAGGTGGCTCGGTTTCTCGCTACAGCGTTTCGGTTCCGTTAGGTGGATGGCCTGCCGGTTGACACGCACGTCTTGCCGCTTCCGTGGGGCCTCGCAGGGCGGGCGTAGCCCAACCGGAGCGGCACCACGGAAGCGGCAGGTCTCTCAT
>CAMDAM010000106.1 GCA_945888575.1 Asaia bogorensis
CAAGGCCCCGAAGAGCCGAAGCCGTGAAGTCCGGGCGAAGGGCGATGGCATTCGGCATGGCGAGCCTCCCGTGCTCACCAGCTTGAATCACATCTGCGCCGCGTCGGGGGATCCCCCTCGTGAGTCATCGGCTAGGGGGATTGGTATTAAGTGGTCTGCCCCATGCGCCAGCAACGGACCAACCGGCGAGACGTTCGTCTTCTGACACCATGCAGCAGCACGGCGCTCGTTCACCGGATATCTATGGGTGGCAGCACCACAGGGTCCGCGACCAACCCTGTCAGCAGGCCAGGAGCAACATCGCAGCTTACCAGTTCAAGGTCATTTTTTATCAATAAAATTCTGATAAATGGGACAACTATTGGGAAATCCTGAGACACGCAGGCATATGGCGCACTCTGAATCCGAGTGGGAAGCATACCCTTTTCCAAATGGGCGACCAAACCACGTTGGCGCCCATGAATGTCGGTTTGGCTAGCAACCGAAATTGGAGAGGGATTTTTCCTTGAGCAAAGAGACATCTCCGTTGCTTTTCTGTCACATTCCAAAGACAGCCGGGAGCAGCTTGAAAACGCTCGTAGGCCAGGCAAGCAAAAGCGTCGTTTGGGTCTACAATGGCGAACTGGCTTTAGGAAATCCCAACCTCGATTTCGCCAAAAGCTTCAGGGCGGCAGAGCGCCCGGGCATCGTCATGGGCCACTTCTCCTTCGGTGGGCATCGCCTGCTGGGGATTCCGCCGCGCTACGCGACCATCCTCCGCAACCCGCTGGACCGGGTCGTCTCGCTCTACAGGCATCAAACGGCGCTTACCGCATCAGGAGGCCCGGTATCTCCGGAAATCGCGAGTGCCATCCGAAATGGGATGACACTGAGCGACTTCATCACAAGCGAGGTCACGGAGATGACCAACAACCACATGTGCCGAATCATCGCAGGAATCCCCCCGGAAGCGGGGATGAAACTTACCGAATCATGGCTCCTTGATCTGGCCTTGCACAATCTCCGCCGTCATTTTTTATTGGCCGGAACCGTAGCGGCGATCGACGATGCTGTTGCGGCCCTGGGCCGGCTTCTCGGCTGGCAGGACCCGAGGCTTGGCGTGGAGAACACCTCAGATGGCGCGGCGCCCGAACTCGGCACAGACACGCTCGCAACCCTGAGCGAGTTCAACGCGCTGGATCTTCAACTGTATCGTGAGGTTGCTGATCACCCGGAGCGCTATGGCGTGCGACCACCCAACCGTGTGCGAGAAGCCGGCCCATCGACATCCGAATGAACCGACGGACTCGAAATGGCCAGGCAATCTCCCCGGTTGTTTCGTAGCTGACCAGGACTGGCTGCCTGGTCACCGGCCCTTGGTGCCCCCCCCGATCCTACCCTCCCAGCGCGCGCGCCACCGCCAGCAGCGCCGCGTCTTGCCCACGCCCGGCGATGATCGACAATCCTACCGGCGCACCGTCCACCGTGGCGCCCGGCAGGTTCACCTGCGGCACACCGGAATGCCCTGCAGCGCAGGTCAGCGCGGTGATCCGGTCGCGCGGCTCTGCCAGTGCCGAGACTGTCTGGCCGCGCAACGGGGCGGGGAAGGGCGTGGTCGGCAGGCACAGGATCGTGCCCGGCGGCAGCAGATGCGCCAGCCGCGCCGTCACTTCCCGCCGGGTGATGGCGGCATAGCTGCGTTCCAGTCCTGAATACTCGCCTCCGGCCACCAGCCCGCGCGCCACGCTCCAGGCCAGGCGCGGATTGTGGGCGTTCAGCCAGGGCGCAAAGGTGGCGAAGGCCTCGCTTTGCTGCAGCACACGCTGGGCGCGCAGCCAGGCGGTGAGGCCGGCGGGCGCCAGCGTCTCGTCCCGTCGTGTGCCGAGCAGCGCCGCCAACCGCGCCACCATCGGCGCCAGCGCTGCCTGCACCGCCTCATCGGCAAAGCCGAACGCATCGGTCGCCACCAGCAGCGTGGTCGGCAGCGCGGCGGGCACCGATTCACCCAGCATCACCTCGCCCACCCGCGCGAACGTGGCCGCGTCGCGCGCGAACCAACCGCAGGTGTCGGAGGCAGGGGACTGCACGCAGATCCCGGCGAACGGCACCCGCCCATGCGTCGGCCGGATGCCGTACAGGCCGGAGAAGCTCGCCGGCACGCGCACGGAGCCGCCGGTATCCGTTCCCAGCGCGAAATCGCACACTCCACCCGCCACCGCCGCGGCGGAACCGGAGGAGGAGCCGCCGGGCACGCGGTCCGGCGCGGCCGGGTTGGCGGGCGTGCCGTCATGCGGGTTCTCGCCCAGGATGCCCAGCGAGACCTCGTCGGTGATCGTCTTGCCAATAATGGCGGCCCCGGCGCCCAGCAGCCGCTCCACCACCGCGGCATGGCGCGTCGGCGTGCCGGCATAGGCGGGCCAATCCGGGTTGCCGCCCCCGGTGGGCCAGCCGGCCACGTCGATCAGGTCCTTCACCGCGAAGGTGAGGCCAGCGAGCGGCCCGCTGGCGGCCCCCGCGATGCGGCAGCGCGGCCCGGCGACGAAGGCGCCAAGTTCCGTAGCGGTGCGGGGGTCCATGCGCGGCTCCTGTTGCGGCACCGCAGCATGCTGCGCCGCAGCGCGCGCCTCAATCCCCCGCGATTATGCCGAGGCGCGGAAAGCCGACGCAGAGAGGTCCTGCACCACCGGCGCCCAGGGGGAGACATCCAGCCGGTAGCCGGAATCCTCGCACAGCAGCAGCCGGCGATGCCGCGGATCCGGCTCGATCTTGCGGCGCAGGCGGTAGATATGGGTCTCCACCGTGTGGGTGGTCACGCCGTCGCGATAGCCCCACACCTCGTGCAGCAGCACTTGGCGGGTCACCACGCTGCCCCCGGCGCGGTGCAGGAAACGCAGGATCGAAGCCTCGGTCGTGGTCAGGCGGATCACCCGGCCAGAACAGGGCTCCTCCAGCTCGCGCTGGTCCGGGCGGAACAGGTAGGGCCCCACCGTCAGCGCCGTGCCGGCACCGGCACCGTGGTGGCGAAGCTGCGCGCGCACCCGGGCCACCAGTTCCAGCGCGCGCACAGGCCGGGCGATGGCATCGTTCGCGCCAGCATCCAGGCAGCGCACCACCAGCCCGTCGATCCCATCGTGCAGCACCAGGATCGGCAGCGTATGGCCCGCCCGTCGCAGCGCGGCGCACAGCGCGGGGGCGTCGGGCCGGGCCAGGCGGGCATCCAGCACCAGGGCCGCCGCATCGGCCAGCGCCTCGCCAAGATCCGGCATGCCGGGCGGCGCGGTCACCGCGAACCCGCCCTCCGCCAGCCGCTCGGCCAGGGCGGCACGCTCCGCCGCATCCGCCACCGCCAGCACGATCCGCAATCCCGTCGGCATCGATCGTTCCCTTTCTCGTGCCAGGGGCATCCCATGTCGAACACCCCTTCCGGTCACGCTACGGAGGCAGCCATGGCCATGGATGCAGGCACGGCCGGTGCGAGGATGACGCGGTTGCGCCCGCCCTTCTTGGCCGCGTACAGCGCCTGGTCGGCCCGCTCCACCCACTCGGTCAGCCGCTCGCCGGGGTCGTAGAGCGCCCCACCGGCCGAGAGCGTCACGTTGCCGATGGTCTTGCCGGAGGTACGGGCCACGATCTCCCGCCCCTCGAAGCTGCGGCGCACCCGTTCCGCCACCGCCAGCGCGGCATCGGGCCGCGTCGCCGGCAGGATCACCGCGAACTCCTCCCCGCCGTAACGCGCCACGAAGTCGCTGGTGCGGGCAGAGGACGCCAGGGTGCTCGCCACCAGGCGCAACACCTGGTCGCCGGTCTGGTGCCCCCAGGTATCGTTCACGCGCTTGAAGTGGTCGATATCGATCAGCAGCAGCATCAGTGGCTCGCCGGAGTTCATCGCCTTGCCGGCAATGTCCCGCAGCTGCGTGTCGAAACTGCGGCGATTCGCCAACCGCGTCAGCCCGTCCGTCGCTGCGTCCTGGCGCATGTCGTCCAGCGAGCGTTCCAGCAGCTGGATGCGCTCCACCGCGCCCGTCAGGTGCTGGCCGATCGCCTCGCTGCGGTCCGCCACCGCGCGGGCCTCCTCGCGCAGCTTCTGGATCAGCGCCGGCAGCGTCACGCCGCCATCGGAGAAGGCGCGGGAGGTATCGCGCACCACGCTGCCGAACTCGCGCGCACCGTTCCCGGCATCGCCCACCATGGCACCCACCTCGTGAAGCAGGTGCTGCATCCGGTCGGATGCCTCGCGCAGCGCATCGCGCTCACGGGCATGCACGAAGAACTTGCGATAGATCGCCGCCATCGTCTGGTCGTCGCAATGCGCCGGCTTGGTCAGCAGCACATCGATCAGATGCCGCAGCTCCGGGTTCAGCCCGGAGTGATACTCGTACCAGATCGCGAAGTTATCCGGGGTCGGGGTGATCCCGAGCTGGATGACCGAGTCAAAGGCGGCACGCCCACATTCGGCTGGATTGTAGCGCACCAAGCGGTTTCCCCTCCGGTCCTGACGGGCGCCAGGATGGCGGGGTCATGCTTCCAATCGGTAAACGAACCGGGGTCTTCCTACGTATTTTGACGGAGGGGCGCCAGCAGCCCCCTACAGCAGGAACCAATCGGCCCCCACCGGCCCCAGCGCGGGCGTGCGAATCGTGATGTCGGCCACCTTGTCTCCGTTCACATCGCCCTGAATCAGCCGCTCGCTGCCCAGGCTGGCCCAGCGCAGCTGCCCGGCCCGGCCGGAGAACGCGGCGCCGCCGATGAAGCTGAAGGCGTCGTTGGCCAGCGTCGCGGCAATCGCGTCGATCGGGCGGAGGTCGATCACCTCCTCCAGCGAGCGATCGAGGTCCGCCAGCACCACCGCCTTCGCCGCGGCCGCGCCCAGCGTGGCCGGGCCGAACACGAACCGGTCCAGCCCCGCGCCGCCGATCACCGTATCCAGCCCACCGGCCAGCACGAACAGGTCGTTGCTGGTGGTGCCCATCAGCAGCTCGCCGCCCGCCGTGCCGGTGATCGCATCATCCGCCAGGATCGCCGCACTGGCCGCCATGGTGGTGATGATCGCCCCGCCGCTGGCGCCGTACAGCACCACGGTGAACATCTCGTCCGGCTCCGGCACCACGTCGCCGGCCACATTCACCACCAGGGGTCGCGAGGTCTGGCCGGCCGCGAATGTGACCTTGCCCTGCGGCATCGTGCCGCCGGCAAAGTCCGCCGCATCGGCCGCCCCGGGCAGGATCGCCCAGCTCACCTCGGTGGCCGTGGTGGCCGCGCCCGCGCGCGTGACAGTGAAGCCGAAGGCGGTGCTGCCCGCATTCCCCTCCGCGATTCCCGCCTTGTTGGCGGTGATGGAAAGGCTGACATCGTCGTTCCAGATCAGCCCGCCGGCCTTGGCCACGCCCAGGCTCGCCCCGGTGGAAGGGCCAGACAGCGTCACCGCGAAGCGCTCGTTCAGCTCGCCCGCCCGGTCGCCGCGCACCGGCACGGTGATCAGCTTCTGCGCCTCCCCGGCCGCGAAGGTCAGCACCCCAGCCGGCAGCACGTCGCCCACGAAATCGGTCGCATCGGCCGGCGCTGAGCCCGCCATCACCTGCCCGGCCGCCGACCACTTCACCGTCTGCACCTCGGTGGTATTGCCGCTGCGCGTCACGGTGAAGGTGAAGTTCGCCTGCGTGCCGGTATGGCCCTCAGGCTTAGAGGCAGAGGTCGCCGCCAGCGCAAAGCTCGACCCCGCCACCACCGCCACGTCCTTGTCGGCAAAGCGCAGGGTCTGGATGTTGGTCAGCGTATCCGTGCCGTCCGCACCCTTTACCAATGTCGCGTCGGCGCCGAAGGTCACCGTGTAGTTGGCGGCCACGCCGGTGAACACGGCCACGTTCACGCCCGCGCCGCCATCGATCGTGTCGCTGCCGCCGCCGCCGGCCAGCGTGTCGTCGCCCTGGCCGCCAAACAGCCCGTTGTCCAGCCCGTCGCCGGTGATGGTGTCGTTGCCGGTGCCGCCGATCACGTTCTCGAAATTGCGGATCGTGTCCTCGATCGTGCCGCCCACCATCGCCGCGGTGTAGAGCGGGCCGTTCAGCGTCAGGGTCACGGGCAGGCTCTTCTCGGCGTAGCTCACCGAGTCGATCCCGGCGCCGCCGTCCAACGTGTCCTTGCCGGCGCGGCCCTGGATCCTGTTGGCGAAGGCATCGCCCACGACCGTGTCGCCACCGAACCCGGCCACCACGTTCTCCACGTTGCGCACAACCACGTCGGCCGCCAGGAAGCCATAGGCCACCCCGGCATCCACCCCGCCATTCAACGTCAGGGACATGCCCAGCAGCGGATAGTCGAACACCGCCGTGTCGCTGCCCGTGCCGCCATCCAGCAGGTCGAACCCGCCGCCGCCCACCAGCGTGTCGTGGCCAGCCCCGCCGGCCAGCACATTGTCCTTGCTGTCGCCGGTCAGCGCATCGTCGCCGCTGCCGCCGGTCACGTTCTCCACGTTTCGCAGCATGTCCCCGGCCACACCGCCCACGAACACCGTGGCCGGCGCGGCGCCCGAAAGCGTCACGGCCAGCGGCAGGGTCTGGTCGGTGAACAGCGCGCTGTCCGTGCCCTCGCCGCCATCGATCGCATCCGCCCCGCCCGCGCCGCGCAGGATGTCATCCCCGCTGCCGCCTTCAAGCCGGTTCGCCGCACCATCGCCGGTGAGAATGTCGGCCACGCTGCCGCCCATCAGGTTCTCGATGTTGCGCAGCGTGTCCTCGGCCTTGCCGCCCACCGTCACGATCGCGTCGGTGGCGCCGTTCAGCGTCACCACCACGGCCACGCCCTTTTCCGAATAATCGGCGGTGTCGCTGCCGCCCTGCCCGTCCAGCGTGTCCTTGCCGCCAGCGCCGGCGAAGCGGTTGTCCAGCCCGTCGCCCGCCAGCACGTCGTCCGCGCTGCCACCGATGAGGTTCTCGATGTTGAGCAGCCAGTCCTCGGCCAGCCCACCCACATAGGCCTGCGCCTTGGTGGCGCCGTTCAGCGTCACCACCACCGGCAGGATCTTGTCGGCGAAGCCCGCCGTATCGCTGCCCAGCCCGCCATTCAGCGTATCCGCCCCTGCACCGCCGCCCAGCTGGTCGTCCCCGCCCATCCCCAGCAGCGTGTCGTTGCCGGACATGCCTTCCAGCAGATTGCCCAGCCCGTCGCCGGTCAGCACGTCGTTACCCGCGCCGCCCACCACGCCCTCGATATTGCGCAGCGTGTCCTCCGCCGCGCCGCCCACCGTCGCCACGGCATCAACCGCCCCGGCCAGCGTCACCACCACCGGCACAACCTTGTCGGCGAAGCCGGCCACGTCGAACCCGATGCCGCCATCCAGCACGTCCATGCCACCGCCGCCGGAAACCCGGTCGTCGCCGCCACCGCCCTCCAGCAGGTTGGCCAACCCGTCGCCAGAGAAGCTGTCATTGCCGCTGCCGCCGACCAGGTTCTCGATCCCGCGCAGGATGTCCTCGGCCACCCCACCCACGCTCACCGCCGCATTCACCGCGCCATTGAGCGTGACAGCCACGGCCACCGTCTTTTCGGAGAACACGGCCGTGTCGATCCCGATGCCGCCATCCAGCGCATCCTTGCCGACCAGCCCCGCCAGCCGGTCATCGCCGCCGCCGCCTTCCAGCAGGTTGGCGAGCCCGTCGCCGGTCAGCCCATCGTCGCCGCTGCCGCCCGTGATGTTCTCCACATTGCGCACCACGTCCTCGGCGAGCCCGCCCACCGTGGCCACAGCATTGGCCCCGCCGGCCAGCACCAGCACCACCGGCAGCGTCTTGTCGGCGTAGGAGACGGTGTCCACCCCGTCCCCGCCATCCAGCGTGTCCTGCGCCGCGCCGCCCTGCAGCCGGTCCGCCCCGGCGCCGCCGATCAGGATATTGGTCACGCCATCGCCCACCAGCGCATCGTCACCCGCGCCGCCGGTCACGTTCTCCACGTGGCGCAGCGTGTCCTCGGCCGTACCGCCGATCTGCACCACCGCATCCGCGGCACCCGCCAGCGTCACTGCCACCGACAGCAACTTGTCGATGTAGAGCGCGGTGTCGGTACCCAGCCCGCCGTTGATCGTGTCCTTGCCGCCGCCACCCAGGAACGCGTTGGACAGGTCGTCGCCCACCAGCGTATCCGCCCCGGCGCCGCCTTCCACGTTCTCGATGTTGCGGATCTGGTCCTCGTTCACCCCGCCCACCTTCACCGTGGCGATGTTGGAGCGGTTGAGCGTGACCGCCACGCCTAGCAACTTCTCGCGATAGCTCGCGGTATCCGTGCCGACCCCGCCGTCGAGCACATCGATGCCCTCGCGGCCCTGCAGCACGTCGTCACCCTCGCCGCCGGCCAGCGTGTCCGCGCCCGCGCCACCATCCAGGATATTGGCCAGCCCGTCGCCGGCCAGCACGTCGTTGCCGCTGCCGCCGGCGATGTTCTCGAAGTTCACCACTGCGTCCTCAACCACGCCGCCCACCGTGGCGTAGCTGGTCAGCGCCCCGTTCAGCACCAGCTGCACCGGCAGCGTCTTGTCGGAAAAGCGCACCGTATCGTTGCCGACCCCGCCATCCAGGTCGTCCTTGCCGCCGCCGCCGGCCAGGCTGTCATGGCCCGCCCGGCCCTCGATGCGGTTGCCCTGCGCGTCGCCGGTCACGCTGTCGTCCTGCCCGCCGCCGATGATGTTCTCCACGTTGCGCAGGATGTCCTCCGCCACCCCGCCCACCGACAGCACCGCATCCGCAGCACCGTTCAGCGTCACCGAAAGGGCCGCCTGCTTCTCGGTGTAGATCGCGGTGTCGATGCCCGTGCCGCCATCCAGCACGTCGTTGCCGAAGCCGCCCTGCAGCGTGTCGTCGCCCGCGCCGCCGAACAGCGCGTTGGGCAGCGTGTCGCCGCCCAGCACGTCGTCGCCGCTGCCGCCGGTCACGTTCTCCACGTTGCGCAGCGTGTCCTCCAGCTGCCCGTCCACCAGCACCTGCACCGCATTGCTGCGATTGAGCGTCACGGCCACCGAGACGGTCTTTTCGCCATAGTTGGCGGTGTCGCTGCCTAGCCCGCCCTCCAGCACGTCCTGCCCGCCGCCGCCCGAAAGCACATCGTCGCCCGCGCCGCCCTCCAGGCTGTTGGCACCGACATTGCCGCCCAGCTCGTCGTTGCCCGCGCCGCCCAGGATGTTCTCCACGCTGCGCACTCTGTCCTCGGCCACGCCGCCCACCGTCGCGGTGGCAATCGCCGCGCCATCGGCCAGCGTCAGGCTCACGCCCAGCAGCTTCTCGGCGTAGATCACCGTGTCGATGTCGGCACCGCCGTCGATCGCGTCCGCCCCCCCACCGCCGGCGATCCGGTCGTCGCCACCCAGTCCAGAGAGCACGTCCGCGCCCCCGCCGCCCTCCAGCCGGTTGGCCACGGCATCGCCGGTCAGCGTGTCGGCTGCACTGCCGCCCACCAGGTTCTCGACGTTGCGCAGCGTGTCCTCGGCCACGCCACCCACGCTGGCCACCACATTGCTGCCGCCGTTCAGCGCCACCACCACCGCCACATTGCGGTCGGCATAGACCGCGGTATCCACGTGGCCGCCGCCATCCAGCACATCGGCACCGAGGCCGCCGGTCAGCACGTCGTCGCCCAACCCGCCCAGCAGCGTGTCGTTGCCCGCACCGCCCGCCAGCGCATTGGCCAGGCCGTCGCCGGTCAGCTGGTCGTTGCCGGACCCGCCAACCACGTTCTCCACATTGCGCACCGTGTCCTCGGCCACGCCGCCCACTCTGGCCACCGCATTGCTCGCACCGTTCAGCACCAGCGCCACAGCCAGAGTCTTGTCCGCGAACGAAACGGTATCGGCACCCAGGCCGCCATCGATCGTGTCGAGCCCGCCGCGTCCCTCCAGCACGTCGTCGCCGCCGCCGCCCACGAACGTGTTGGCGGCGCCATCGCCGGTGAAGCGGTCCGCACCGCTGCCGCCCACCAGGTTCTCGATGTTGCGCAGCATGTCCTCGTCCACGTTGTTCACGCGCAAGGTCACATTGGTGGCGCCGTCCAGCGTCACCTCCACATTGGTGGTGCGCAGGGCATAGATCGCGGTGTCGCTGCCGGTGCCGCCGTCCAGCGTATCGCGCCCCAGCATGCCGTCCAGCCGGTCGTTGCCCGCCCCGCCCTCCAGCACGTTCACCAGCAGGTCGCCCACGATGTCGTCGTCACCGCCGCCGCCGACGATGTTCTCGATGTTGCGGACCGTGTCCTCGGCCACGCCGCCCACCTTCACCGTGGCATCGGCACCGGCCGCCAGCACCACCTGCAGCGCCAGGGTCTTTTCGGTATACACCGCGGTATCGAAGCCGAACCCGCCATCCAGCACATCGCGCCCGGCCAACCCGGTCAGCACGTCCGCCCCGCCGCTGCCGAACAGCGTATTCGCCGCCGCATCGCCGGTCAGCTGGTCGTTGCCCAGCCCGCCGATCACGTTCTCCACGTTGCGGACCGTGTCCTCCTGCAGCCCGCCGACGAACACCTTGGCATCCAGCGCACCCGCCAGCGCCACCGCCACCGTCACGGTGCGCTCGGCATAGCTCGCCGTGTCGCTGCCCGCGCCGCCATCCAGCGTGTCCGCGCCGGCGCGGCCGATCAGCAGGTCGTCGCCATTCGCGCCCGCCAGCACGTCGTTGCCGCCGCCGCCATCCAGCGTATTGGCCAGCCCGTCGCCGGTCAGCGCATCGGCCCCGGTGCCGCCGAGCACGTTCTCGACATTGCGCAGCGTGTCAGAGGCCAAACCACCGATCGTCACCTGCGCCGGCGTGGCGCCGTTCAGCGTCACGGCAACCGCGCCCACCTCCTCGGCATAGCTCGCCGTGTCGCGCCCCAGCCCGCCATCCAGCGCATCGGCGCCGGCCATGCCCTGCAGCAGGTCGTCATTGCCGCCGCCATCCAGCGCATTGGCGAAGGCATCGCCCACCAGCGTGTCCGCCCCGGCGCCACCGGTCACGTTCTCGATGTTGCGCAGCGTGTCCTCGGCCGCGCCGCCCACCCGCACGGTCACGTCGGCGCCGCCCAGCAGCGTCACCTCCACCGGCAGCAGCTTGTCGGCATACACCGCCGTGTCGCTGCCCTCGCCGCCATCGATCAGGTCCTGGCCGGCCAGCCCCGCCAGCACGTCGTTGCCGCCGCCACCCTCCAGCCGGTTCGCCTGCGCATCGCCGGTCAGCACATCCCCGCCGCCGCCGCCGATGATGTTCTCGACATTGCGCACCACGTCCTCGGCCTGGCCGCCCACCGTCGCAGTGGCATCGGTGGCCCCGTTCAGCGCCAGCACCACGCCCAGCACCTTCTCCGCGAAGGAGACGGTATCTTTGCCGCCCGCGCCGCCATCGATCGTGTCGCTGCCGGCCATTCCCTGCAGCACGTCGTCGCCCCCGCCGCCCGACAGGATGTTGGCCAGGCCGTCGCCCGTCAGCCTGTCCGCCCCGCTGCCGCCGGTGATGTTCTCCACATTCACCAGCGCGTCCTCGTCGAGCCCGCCCACGCTCACCGTCACCGGGGAGGCGCCGTTCAGCGTCACCACCACCGGCGCGGACTTGTCGGTGTACAGCACGGTGTCGGACCCGCCGCCGCCATCGATCGAATCAAGCCCGCCATGCCCGATCAGCGTATCCGCCAGGGAGGATCCCAGCAGCGTGTCCGCACCGGACAGCAGCGTGGGCCAGGAGCCCAACGAGGTCGCCTGGCTGGCCGCGAAGCCCATGGCGGTCGCAAAATCCAGCGACAACCCGCTGAGCTGATGCACCACCGTGCCGGAGACCACCAGCCGGATGCCGTTGACGGTACCGCCCGTCGGCACGTGCGGCAGGGCACCGTTGAAGACGAAGCTGCCCAGCACATCCATGGATTCGGTCGCGGTGAGCCTGATGCGGAACCCACCGGAAATGGTCATCACCGTGGTCGGCCCGATCTTGGCGAACCCGCTGAACAGGTCGAGCGTCGGCAGGTTGACGGCGGTCTTCGCGCTGAAATTGGCCATGTGGCATCCCCTGGAGCCGGCCGCCGGCGGCAGCCGCCCGCCACGGCACGCCCCCGCGGACGCCGCCATCACGGTGATTTAATGAGTGGTGCCCAACCGCTTACAGCCTGCCTACAACGCGGCCGGATCAGGGCGAATGTAATGAAATATCACGCGCCCCCAGGCGGCAGGGCATCGCGTTCGCACATTCGGGGAGGGAATGGTGCTGCACGACAGGATTGAACTGTCGACCTCTCCCTTACCAAGGGAGTGCTCTACCACTGAGCTAGTGCAGCGCCGTGGCGGGGTGATTAGCCGCACACCCCGCACGGCGCAACCCCCCAGCCCCTCGTGCGAGGCATGCCGGCTTGACGCCAGGCACCCGGCTGCCCATTCCACCCCCATGGACGAGCCCCCGCCCCCCCGCCCCACCCTCACCGCGCGCGCCCTGGCAGAGAAGCAGGCGCGAGAGGCCCGCCAGGCCGCCGCCCTGCGCGCCAACCTGGTGCGCCGCAAGCAACAGCAGCGCGCCCGCACCGAGGGCGAGCCCCCCGCGCCGCCGGAATCTCCAGGTACCGCCAAGCAAGATTAGTAACTCATTATCTGGCGGCATGCTGTTCTGGGGTTCGCCCGGGAATCGCCGCCATGCCGTCCGACCATCCCGCACCACCAGGTGCCCCGAATGCCCGCCGCGCCCTGCTGGGCGGCCTGGCCATGGCGCTCAAGCTCCTGGCGCAGCGCATCCTGCCGCAGGCGGATACCGCGCTCGAAGTGGCCGAACTTGCCGCCCGTGCCGAGGAACTCGCCGCCGAGGCCTGGAAGCTCGGCGCCGCCCGCGTGCCCGAGCCCGCGCGCGCCGCCGCCCTGCAGGCCGAATTCCAGTCCTTCCTCGAAGAAACCGCCGAACTCTCCACCCGCGCCGCCCGCGCCGCCGCCGCCGTCCGCGTGGTGGGGGAGGCGATCGAAACCCACGGCACCGCGCTCTCCAGCCTCGCCAAAAGCCCGGAGGCCGAGGACCTCGCCGTGCTGCGCACCAAACTGCGCCCGATGCTGGCCACGCTGGAACAACTGCCGGACCGCATCGCCACCAGCAAGGCGCTGGCGGAGGATGTCGCCGCCATGGGCAGCAACGCCGCCCGGCTGGGCAGCGAGGCGCTGGCCGCGCAGGGCCACCGCATCCCCGCCAGCGAAAAGGCCCTGGCGCTCTACCGCAGCCTGCGCGCCATCGGCCAGCAGGCCGGCACGGTCGCCGAAACCCTGGTGGCCGAAGGCCAAGGCCTGCGCGCCACCATCGGCAGCATCGCCGCCCATGTCGGCCAGATCGCCACCGGCGCCTCCCAGGCCACCGCAGAAGCCCGCCTGACCCAGGTCGTGGCCGCCGGCACCGGCACCGCGCCCCCCGCCGGCGCGCTGGACTGGGGCATCGGCCGCGGCCGCTAAACGCCCGCCGTGTTCAGGTACACCGCGTAAAGGGAGGTCGTGCCGCAGATGAACAACCGGTTCTTCTTGATCCCCCCGAAGCAGCAATTCGCCACCACCTCCGG
>CAMDAM010000107.1 GCA_945888575.1 Asaia bogorensis
CGCCAGGTTGTTCAGCGCCACGGGATCATCGGGCACCAGCGCCAACGCCTCCCGCCCCGCCGCAATCGCCGCCTTCGGGTTCAGCAGCCGCCGATGCGTCTCGATCCGATTGCGATGCACCAACGCCAGCGCCGCCACCTCCAGCCCACCCTTCGCCCCCAGCTTCGCCGCCCGATCCATCAGCGGCGCCGCGCGCGCGAAATCCCCCTGCCGCGCCGCCACCACCCCGGCCAGATGCAGCGCCGCCGGCCGGTCCAGGATCGCCCCGCCCAGCCCCCTTAGCAGCGTCGCCGCCTCGCCGATGCGCCCCTCGCGCTCCGCCGCCGCCGCTGCCGCCAACTCCTGCTCGATCGCGTCACTCATCCGAGTAACCCAGCCGAGCCATCGCCGGCGCCAAGATCGGCAACACCGGCGCCAGCTGGTCCCGATATGCCCGCCAGCGATAGCGCGACCGGTCGTACAGCTTCTCCGTCACCTGCGCGTAGCTGGCCGTGCGCGCGTAGCGCCGGTTCTCCTGCGGCGCGAGGCAGGCGGGATCGAACGGCAGCCCGACGAAATCGAGCATCCGCCGCACCGTCGCCTCCTGGTCGTCCACCAGGTCCTCGTAGCGCACCGTCAACAGTCGCAGCGCCAGATTGGCCCGGTACTGCGCCACCAACTCCGAAGCCAGCGCGAAATGCCGCGCCGCCCCCTCCAGCGAGAAGGCGCAATGGAACCCATGCGTCAGCTCATTGCCGAACACCGACAGCACCACGTCGGCGGGATGCCGCACCAGCAGGATCATCGGGCTGGCCGGGAACACCATGCCGAGCAGGCCGAGATGCCACTCGTTCAGCGGCATTTTGTCGGTGAACCAGGCCTGGCCCGGCCCCACGATCCCCATGCCCCGCACCCGCCGCAGATAATGGTCGCGCAGCGTCTCCAGCCCATCGGCCTCGTCGCCCATCCACAGATCCGCAAGCGCCTCGGGATAGCCCAGCGGGCTGGAGAGCACGCGCGGCACCATCGCCGCGAGGTCCCCCACCAGCGGCAACTCATCCCCCGCCGCCACCGCCGGATGGGCTGAAAGCGTCTGCTCCACCAGCGTGGTGCCGGAACGCGGAAACCCCAGGATGAAGATCGGCTGCGCGCCCGGTGCCACCGGCGCCCGCGGCAACAGCCGCCGCCGCTCCGGGCTGAAGAACCCGCCCAGCCGCGCCGCCTCCGCCGCCGCCTCGGCCACGCCATAGTCCTGCCCGGTCGCCTCGCGCAGCCGCCGCTTGCCCTCGCTCCAGGCCGCGAAGGCCTCCGCCGGCCGCCCCATCCGGTCCAGCAGCCGGCCCTTTTCCATCAGCACCGCCGGCTCGGCCGCGCCGATGCCGTCCAGCACCGAAAGCGCATGCTCCCGCGCCCCGCGCCGAGACGCCACGACCGCGCGCGCCAGCGCCACGCCAGCATCTCCCGGCGCCGCCGCCTCAGCCTCATCCAGCACCGCGGCCGCACGATCCAACGCGCCCGCCGCCTCCTCCATCCGCGCCTCGCCCAGCAGTACCCCGGCCGGCACCGGACCCATGCCGCGCAACTCGCCATGGATCGCCCGGCTCTCCGCGATCCGCCCCTGCGCCTTGAGATTGGCGGCCAGATTGCCCAGCACCGCCGCCTCCCGCCGCCCCGCCAGCTCCAGCGCCCGCCGGTAATGGTGCTCCCCCGGCACCGGCCGGTTCGCCGAGGTCAGCGCCAGCCCCAGCAGGTGATGCGCATCCGCCGACAGCGGATCCCCCCGCACCGAAGCGCGCGCATGCCGCAGCGCCGCGAACACATCCCCACGCTGCAACGCCACCCGCACGGCATCGCGCAGCGCGTCCTGGTGGGCCGGGTCCACCGCTACAATCCGCTCAAGCAGCACAAAGGCCGGCCCCAGCCGGCCGGCCTCCCAATGCAGCCGCGCCAGCACCGAAAGTGCGGCCGGCGCCCAGGGTGCCAATTCCAGCACCTCCTGCAGCAACGCCAACGCCCGTCCGGCCTCGCCCGCCAACCGCAGCGCCTCCGCCTCGCGGATCTCAGGCGCCAGCATCAGCGCGGAGCCAGGCGGGCTCGCCGTCGCCGGGTCCATCGCGCAGCAGCGCAACGCCCGCAGCAGGCTACCGCAGCCGCAGTGTTCCGCAGGCAGGTTCAGGCGGCGTCTCCAAGCCAATAGAGCCCGCTCGCCGCCACCTCAAAGCGCAGTTGCCGCGCCCCGCGCAGATGCAGCCAGCCCATCCCGTCGCTCCAGCGCCAGTCGCCTTCCGGCGCATGCCACCCGGCGCCGAACCGCGCATCCCCGGGCGTCACCACGGCGCCATCGAGGGTCACCCGCCCGATCGCCACGCCCAGCGGCCGCGCATCCTCGCTACCTTCCATCTCCGCCGGCACCCAGCGGCGAGAAGCGATGGCCACCGCCCGCGCGCCGGCAGGCAATGCCACCTCGCGCCAGCGTCCGCCGCCGGCCGGCAGCACCCGCCCTTCGGCCAGCACCGAAAGCCCCGAGTCCGGCCCACGCCGATGCCCCAACGCCCCCGCCCGCGCCAGCAACCGCGCCCGCACCGCAGCGACCTCCGGCCCGGCTTCCACCAGCGGCGCGCAGGACCCCTCGGCCCAGGCCCGCCGCGCGAAATCGGCATGCAACATCATCGCGCCGCCGCCCCCGGGGGCACCATTCGCGAAGGCGGCGCGGTTACCGGTATCCAGATAGCTCTCGCAGGCGAGCCCCTCGGCCAACAGCACGTCATGCGCCGCCAGCTCCACATGGAAATAGGTCACGCTGTCCGTGGGCTCCTGCCGCACCGTCCGCCCGTTCACCAGATGCCGCACCGGGATCAGCACCCCGCCCGCGAACACCGCGTGATCCCGGCTCAGCAGCAGGTCGCGCACCGGCATGCCACGCCCGAAGGCCCCCGCCGCCACCCGCACCGGCCAGACCTCTTCCGGCCGAGGATGATGCCGGCAATCCACCCGCCGATGCCCCACCCACACCACCTCGGCCACGCCCCCGCGCGCCAGCCTCACCTGCATCCCCGCCGCCAGCGCCTCCACCGCCACCTCGCCATCCATCGTGGCAATCCGCGTGCCCAGCGCGAAGCACGGCGCCGAAAGGCTGGTCCCGCCCGCCCCAGACGTGAACCCGAAACTCCCCGGCAGGAAGCTCTGCGCCGGGTCGAAGCGCAGCGCGATCGTCCCGCCCCCGGCCCGCGTCACCGTCAGCACGTTGCCCGCGCCCAGCGAGCTTCCGGTCACATCGGAAACCCCACCCAGCACCAGCTGCGTCGTCGCATCGAACCCGGTGATCACACCCGCCACCGACCCAGGATTGGTCAGCGTCAACGCCGCCCCGGCCCCGGCCAGCGCGATCGTCTGCCCGCTCGCCACCGTCCCGCCCAGCGACCACGTCGCCCCGGCATCCACCTGCACCCGCCCGAAGCTCTGGAAGCTGGTGCCGAACCCCACGATCGTGCCCGCCCCGCCGGCCGCCAGTTCCAGCACCCCGGTCGGCGTCGCCACGCCCGCCTTGTCCCCCAGCACCGTGCCGCCGAAGCTCGCGCCGGGATAAACGATGATCCGGTTCCCGGTGCCCTGCGCGGAGGTGAACACCGCGAACTGCTCGCCCGCGATCCGCCCCCGATTGGCCACCGTCACCGTGTTGTAGCTCACGATCCCGAACGGCCCGCCCGCGATCGTCCCGGTCGCCGCGTTGGAAATCAGGCCATTGCCCTTGAACCAAACCGCCGCGCCGGAAACCCCGGGATCATTGGCCGTGATCGTCCCCGCATTCAGCACCGCGCCGCCGGCCGGGTTGTCCGCCGGGAAATCGCCGATCTGCGCTCCGATCCAGTAGCCGCTGATCGTCCCGCCCGCCTCGTTGGTGATCGTCCCGCCGCTGCGCAGCTGGATGCCCGCCCCCACCTGGTTCGACTGCTGGCCGACGAACTTGCCGGTGGCGCGGATGATGCCGCTATTCGTCGCCGTGCCCACGGCATTCACCACCAGCACGCCGAAGCGCCCGCTGATGCTGCCGGCATTGCCCACGCTGCCACCCAGCCCGGCGCCAATCCCCGCCCCGGTATTGGTGGCCGAAGAAGTGATCGTCCCGGTCGCCGCATTGGTCAGGCTCACCGCGCTGTTCAGCACCAGCGCGCCATAGCCGCCGCCCGAAAGCGTGCCGGCATTGCTCATCCCGGTCGCAACCGTCCCGGTCGCCCGCACCGCCACCCGCGTCGCGGTCACCCGCCCACCGGCCTGGTTCTCGAACACCCCGCCCGCCGTCATCAGCACGCCATCGCCCACCGACCCGGTACCCGCGATGCTGCCGCTGTTCACCACCGTCGCGGCACCGAACAGATACGCCCCCAGCCGCCCGCCGGTGATCACCGCCGCCGTCCCGGTGTTCGAAAGCAGCCCGCCTCCGTTCAGCACCGCGCCGGAATCGCCCGGCCCGGAGATCGTGCCGGTATTGGCCACCGTCCCGGCGCCAATGAGGTACACGCCATACTTGGTGCCGGAGATGCCGCCCGAATTCTCCACCCGCCCGGTGGCGAACAGCACCCCCACCGCCGTCGGCGTGATCGTGGTCGTCCCCGTCACCGCCCCGGCCGCGAACACCGTCCCGGCATTGGTCAGCGTTCCGGCCTGGTTGCTGTAGATGCCGAACTGCCCGCCGGAGATCGCCCCCGTCGCCTCGTTCGTGATCGTCCCGCCGGCGGAGCCCGCCGTGCCGTTCATCTGGATGCCCACGCTGGCCGCCGCGGTGCCGGACGCAGCGATGGTGCCGGCATTGCCGATCACCCAATCGTCCTTGCCGACGGTCTGCAACGCCGCGGCATTGGCATTCGCCACCGTGCCCGTGGCGGTTACCGTCACCGGGCTGTCGCCCACCGCCAGCGTGATCCCGCCGGCATAACTCGCGCTGATCGTGCGTCCAGCCATGATGCACCTTCCTCAAATTCCCCCATTCCTGCCAGCAAATGGGGGCCAATATGTTAATCGTCCGGATCGCGGCCGCAACGCAAGCCTCCTGCTGCCTTCCGCCGCTCACGCCCTCGTGCTAGGCGCCGCCCCATGCTGAAGTCGTTCCTGCGGCGGCCCGGCGTCCAGGCCGCCCTGGCCGCCCTCGTCGGCCGCTACCTGGCCTTCGCCCTGCGCACCACACGCTGGGCGCTGGAAGGGGAGGCACACCTGGCGCCCCACGCCGCCGGAAAGCCCGCCGTCGCCGCCCTCTGGCACGAATGCCTCCCCCTCATGCCCGCCCTCTGGCTGCGCATCCGCCGCCCCGGCGCCCGCGTCCACGCGCTCGCCTCCCGCCACAACGACGGCCGTCTGATCGGCGAGGTCATGCGCCGCTTCGGCGTGGAGGTCGTCCACGGCTCCTCCGCCCGCAACGGTCAGAGCAAGGGCGGCACAGCCAGCGTGCTCGCCTTGCTCGATGTCCTCGCCCAGGGCAGCCACGTCGTCCTCACGCCCGACGGCCCGCGCGGCCCCGCCCGCCGCGCCGCCCCCGGCGTCGCCCAGCTCGCCGCCCTCTCCGGCGTCCCCGTCCTGCCCTGCGCCGCCCGCACCACCCGCGCCCGCCGCCTGCCCACCTGGGACGGCATGCTCCTTCCGCTCCCCTTCGGCCGCGGCATCCTCGTCATCGGCGAACCCATCCCCGTCCCGCGCGACGGCTGGGAAGCCACCCTCCCCGCCATCCAGGCCGCCCTCACCGCCGCCGCCACCCGCGCCGAGTTCCTCGCGAAACAGTGAAGGCGCGCGCAGCCACCGCCACGCGCCCCCTCACGAAGTTCAGCTCACGCTAAAACTTATAACCCACGCCCACACCAACCACGAGCGGATTGAGGTTCGTCTTCGCCCGAACCGCCCCACCCAGCACCTTCGCATCGGTGGGCAGGAAGATCTGCTTCACGTCCACGTTCAGATACGCCTTGTCGGTCAGCGCGTAGTCCACGCCCTCCTGCAACGCATACCCCACGTTGTTGGAAAGCTTCAGGTTGCCCATCCCGACCGCCGGCTTCGACCCGTAAAACATCGTGTAGTTCAGGCCCGCGCCGAGATAGGGGCTGAACTTCTCCTTGGGCATGAAATGGTACTGCAACGTCACCGTCGGCGGCAGCACCCAGGTCGAGCCCACCTTCACATCGCCCAGCGCCGTGCCCTTGGCCTTCAGCGTATGCTTGCTCGTCGCCGCGATCAGGTCCACCGCGATGTTGTCGGTGATGAAGTAGGAGAAATCCACCTCCGGCGTCACCGCCGCCCCGCTCTCCACCCGCCCGCCGATCGAGGTCGAGCTGGACGAATCCAGCGGAATCACCCCGATCAACCGCCCACGCCGCCGCCCTGGATTTGATCGAGATCAAACCAAAAGCGGCGCCACCTCAACGCGCCAACGTCTGGTACACCAGCGTCCGGAACAGCGGGAACACATGCCCGAACTGGTTGGCCTGGTTCACCAGCAACACCGCCACCAGGTCGCGCGCCGGGTCCACCACGAACATCGTCCCGTCCGTCCCCGCCCCGTCATAATCTCCCGCACTGCCCGGCAGCGCATTCACCCCATCGCCCAGCCGCACCGCGAACCCCAGCCCATAGCCGCGCCCCTCGCCCAGCCAGGCCTGCCCGCTCGGGCTGTCCCGTGCGATGCGCCCCAGATGATCGCTGGCCATGTGCGAAACCGTGCCGGCCCCCAGCACCCGCACCCCATCCAGGATGCCCCCCGCCAGCATCGCCTGGCCAAACCGCAGCACATCCCCCGCCGTGCCGAACAGCCCGGTGCTCCCGCCCATCCGCGCCACCGCCACCGCCGGGTCCCGATGCGGCGGCAGCGCCCCGGTCAGCGGATCCATCCGCGGCCAGGCCACCCGCCCCAGCGCCGCCGCCGGCACCGCATGCGCCGTATCCGCCATGCGCCACGGCCCCGTCACCTCGCGCGCCAGGAACCGGTCGAACCCGGTCCCCGAAACCACCTCCACCACCCGCGCCAGCACATCCGCCGCAACCTGCTCTTCCCACACCGCCCCCGGCTGGCGCAGCAGCGGCACCCGCGCCAGCGCCTCCACCGCCTCGGCCAATGTCTTGTCCGCCGCCTGCACCCCGGCCTCGGCATACAGCCGCCCCACCCCGGTCTCCGGCACCGCATCGGCCTCGGTGAACCCCGCGGTCTGCCGCAGCAAATCATGCACCGTGATCGGCCGCCGCGCCCGCTCCAGCGCCACCTCCACCGTCCCGTCCTCGTTGCGCGTTTCCACCGCCACCTTCATCTCGCGGAACGCCGGCAGATGCGCCGCCACGGGGTCCGACAGCTTCAGCCGCCCGCGCTCCACCAGCACCATCGCCGCCACGCTCGCCAGCGCCCGCGTCATCCCACCCAGCGGAAAAATCGCATCCGGCCGCAACGCCTCCGCCTGCGCGCTGTCCCGAAACCCCACCGCCCGCAGCCAGCCCAGCTTGCCCTGCCGCGCGATCGCCAGCACCGCCCCGTTGATCCGCCCCTCGGCCACGGTGGCCGACAGCACCTCGGTCACCTGCGCCAGCCGTTGCGGTGAAAGCCCAACCGCATCGGGCGCTGCCACCGGCAGCGGCGGCGGCGGCGCTGCCGGGGGTGGAGCAGGCCGTGTCGCCGCCGGTATCGCGCCCTGCGCCCAAGCGCTCCCCGGCACCAGCAGCCCCACCGCCCCCAGCACGCCGCGCCGATCCATCACGCCGCCTCCCGCTGCCATGAAAATGTCAGCTCATGCTTGTTGTGGAACAGGTGAAACACCCGCCCCCCCGGTATGGCCGCGAATGCCTCCGCCGCCGCATGATCCGTATCCCCCTGGAACTTGATCGTGCACACGATCCGCCCCGCCAGGCCGGAGTCCACCCACTTCCCCACCATCTCCAGCAGTGGCGCGGGATAGGCGATCACGTCGCTGAACACCCAGTCCACCGCCTCCGGCACCACGGTAAACGCGCTGCCCTGCCGGAACGAAACCCCCGGCATCGCCGCCACCCGCGGCTCCAGCGCCGACCGGTCCACCGCCACCACCGAAGCGCCGAGCTTGGCAATCGCCCAGGTCCACCCCCCCGGCGAGGCGCCGAGGTCCAAACACGTCTCCCCCGCCACCGGCCAGGCCCCGATCCGCGTGCAGGCTTCCCAAAGCTTCAGATAAGCCCGGCTCGGCGGCCCTATCCGGTCCTCCTCGAACCGGCACTCGCCATTCACGAACGGGCTGGTCTTGGTCGGGCTCGCCAGCATCCGATCCGGCGCCAGCAGCGTCCACGCGCCCAGATGCCCCGCCGGCGCCGGCTCCGGAAACACCAGCGCCCGCGCCTTCACCGGCGGCAACCGCTCGGAAATCAGCGCCATCCGCCGATGATGCGAAACCCCATAGGCCGCCCAGTTGCGCTGCATCCCCCGCAACGCATCCGCCGCCCCCTTCACCGAAGCCACCTCGATCTCCACAGGATCGGTCCACACCTCCAGCGCCCAGGCACTCGCCACCGGGGCCGCCTCACTCAGCGCCAGCCGCCCATGCCAGGCCGAAACCGCCACCCCCGCCCGCGCCAGCTCCTCCTCCAGCACCGGCTCCAGCCCCTCGGCCGCCAGATAGGCCGAACCTATCAACGCCCGCGCTTCTTGAACGCCGCCAGCAGCAGCATCAGCCAGCCGATCATCAGCATCACGCCGCCGAACGGCGTGATGCTGCCCACCGGCCAGCCGCCCAGATGCTTGCCGTAGATCCCGCCGCAGAAAAACAGCAGCCCCAGCACGAAGAACGTGCCGGCGAAATTGCACCACCGCCCGCCGCGCACCCCGCACACCAGCAGCACGATGGCATGCGTCCCCTGCGCCAGCGCGGCATCCCGCACCGCCAGCGCCGCCGCCGGGTCCATCTTCAAATGCGCGGCCACGGCGGCCATCGCCACCCCGCCCAGCCCTGCAAGGGCACCCAATCCGAACCACAATCTGTCCATCGGCCGAGAATATCCCCCGTTCCCCTGTTCCGCCATTCATCCGCGATATAGTGTCACCTATGCCCCGCGGTGACCTCTTCCCCGATATCGGACCCTTCCAGACCGGCTTCCTGCCGCTCTCCGAAGGCCACACCATGTATTGGGAGCAGGTCGGCAACCCCCGCGGCGTGCCCGTCCTGTTCCTCCACGGCGGCCCTGGCGCCGGCGCAGGGACCATCCACCGCCGCTTTTTCGACCCTGGCTTCTGGCGCGTCATCATCTACGACCAGCGCGGCGCCGGCCGCTCCCGCCCCATGGGCAGCCTCGCCGCCAACACCACCCCCCACCTGGTCGAAGACATCGAGGTGCTGCGAAAGCACCTCGGCATCGAGAAATTCCTGCTATTCGGTGGCTCCTGGGGCTCCACCCTCGCTTTGGCCTATGCCCAGGCCCACCCCGATCGCGTCGCCGGCTGCGTGCTGCGCGGCATCTTCCTCGGCCGCCAGCCAGAGGTCGATTGGTTCATGCACGGCCTCGCCGCCGTCTTCCCCGAAGCCCACGCCGCCTTCGCCGGCCACCTGCCCGAAGCAGAGCGCGGCGACCTCCTCGGCAACTACCTCAAGCGTCTCACCGACCCAGACCCCACCATCCACATGCCCGCCGCCCGCGCCTGGTCGATGTACGAAGGCTCCTGCTCCACCCTGCTGCCCAGCCCCGATACCGTCGCCAACTTCGCCCAGGACCGAACCGCCCTCGGCCTCGCCCGCATCGAAGCCCACTACTTCGTCCACAAGCTCTTCCTGCCGGAAGGCGGGCTCCTCGCGCACATGAACCGCATCGCCCATATCCCGGCCGATATCGTCCAAGGCCGCTACGACATGGTCTGCCCCCCCGTCAGCGCCTTCGACCTCACCCACGCCTGGCCCAGCGCGCGCCTCACCGTCATCCCCGATGCCGGCCACTCGGCATTGGAACCCGGAGTCAGGCGCGCCTTGATCACCGCGGTCGAACGGTTCAGGGAAAGGCTCTAAGCAAGCGGTTCTTTTTTGAAAAAAAGAACCAAAAAACTTTTTTAACTACGCCGCCATTGTGAGCGCAGCCAAGCAATCCGGCGCCCCGACACCGTCGTACCCCTCCCCTGCTGGCGAGGCCCAACGAATAAAGTCTTTTTGCTTCTTTTTCTTCAGAAAAAGAAGACTCTTCCTTCCTTCACGTACGTATCCACCCCCCCCTTGCGGTGACTAACAACGTTAGTGATATATCACCGCATGCAGACACACCCCTTCCCCCTCGCCGACCACTTCGTCGCGCTCAGGCGGAGCACGGCGGAGCTGGGTGCGGCGCATGCGCTGGTTCTCGCGCTCGTGGTGCGTCTGCTCGATGGGCTGGCGGCACTGGCACGCCGCTGGCAGGCGGCGCCGCGCCGCCGGAGGCACCCTTTGGCCGGCAAGGGCCCGATCCCGCGCGACTGGATGGTCCGCTGCCAACCCGGCCGCGGCTTCCGCCCCGCCTTTCGCCCGCCCGTACTCCGTACCCCCGCCCATCTTCTGCGCACCCCGCCGGAACCCGCCGGCAGCCACCCCGTACGCGCCCTCTCCCTCCAAACCTGATCCACCCCAGCCCGATTTTTTTGCGCCCCACCCGGCACGCCCCCGAATGCCGCCCACATTGTTCCGGTATCAAAATCACAATCGCGTGCGCAGCGCCGCTCGAACCCCCATTCATGTCCGCCCCGTCATCCGCCACGCCAAGTCGCTCGCCATCATGTCCATCCGGACATCCTGCGGACATCCCGCCCCCCTTGTTCCGCCGGCAAATCCACCCGCGAACATGAACGAAAGACCCCTCAAGGCCATGTCGGAGCCGTAACTGGAACCGCCCCGTGCCAGGCGTATTTGTGTTGCCGACCCCGTCGGGAACTCATCTCCGACTCGTTGGGAGGATCACACATGGCCCGTTCCGCCGCCCTTATCCCCGTCTTCGCCCTGGCCCTCGCCCTGCCCATGGCCGCCCCCCCGGCCCTGGCCCAGCGCGCGCCAGCCCCTATCACCACTCCTTCCAACTTCGCCGACCTCGTCACCCAGGTCGGCCCCGCCGTCGTCCGCGTCGCCGTCGTCGGCCATGAACAGGCCCAGCAGGAGGTCCCGCCCGAACTCCGCGGCACCCCGCTGGAGGAACTGTTCCGCCGCTTCGGCCAGGGCCAGCGCGCCCAAGGCGCCCCCTCCGCCGAACGCCCGCGCCGCACCATGGGCCAGGGCTCCGGCTTCATCATCGATGCCGCCGGCTACGTCGTCACCAACAACCATGTGGTCGGCGAGGCGGATCGCGTCACGGTCGAGCTGTCCGATGGCCGCCAACTTCCCGCCCGCGTCGTCGGCGCCGATCCGCAAACGGATATCGCCCTGCTGAAGATCGAAGCCGGCGCCCAGCTCCCCACCGTCCCCTGGGGCAATTCGGATACGCTGCGGGTGGGCGAACCGGTGCTCGCCATGGGCAACCCCTTCGGCCTCGGCGGTTCCGCCACCGCCGGCATCGTCTCCGCCCGCGGCCGCCAGATCGGCGCCGGCCCGTACGACGACTTCATCCAGACCGATGCCTCGATCAACCCCGGCAATTCCGGCGGCCCGCTGTTCAACACCCAGGGCGAGGTGGTCGGCGTGAACACCGCCATCTACTCCCCCTCCGGCGGCAATGTCGGCATCGGCTTCGCGGTGCCGTCCAAGCTCGCCCACCGCGTGGTTGAAAGCCTCAAGCAGGGCGGCAAGGTGGATCGCGGCTGGCTCGGCGTCTCGCTCCAGCCGATCGACCGTGAAATGGCCGGCGCCCTCGGCCTCACGGAGCCTCAAGGCGCGATGATCGCCGTCGTCGAACCCGGCTCCCCCGCCGCCCATGGCGGCCTGCGCGCCGGTGATGTGGTAACAGAGATCGATGGCCGCCCGATCCGCGCCCCGCGCGACCTCGCCGGCACCATCGGCGACAGCAAGCCCGGCGCCACCGTGGCCGTCACCGTCCAGCGCGACGGCAAGCCCACCCTGCACCGCGTCGCCCTCGGCGAAACGCCGGACCGCAAGGCCCGCGCCCAGGGCGCAGTACAACCGGGCCGCGCCGGCGCCCTCGGCCTGGCCCTGCGCCCGAACCCGGAAGGGGAGGGGGCCGCGGTGATGCAGGTCGCGCCCGGCAGCGTCGCCGAATCCCGCGGCCTGCAGCCCGGGGACATCATCCTGCGCGCGGGCGACAGGGCGGTGAACACCCCGTCCGATGTCGCCGCCGCCGTCGAAGCTGCCCGCAAGTCCGGCCGCCCCGCCGTGGCCATCCAGCTCCAGCGCGGCGAGGCCAGCAGCTTCATCGCCCTGCCGCTGAACGGCGAGCGGGAGCCTGGCTAATCCGCGGCCGAAAGCCGCGCCGGCGCAGCGAGGCGGGCCCGTACCGCCTCGCCGAACGCCACGAAGATCTGGCGGGAAATCTCATCCCGCTCCCAGTCGTATTCCGGGTGCCACTGCACCCCCACCGCGAAGCCGGGGCCGGAAGTGGCATGCACCGCCTCCACCGTCCCGTCCGGCGCGGTGGCATCCACCACCAGCCCGGGCGCCAGCCGGTCCACGCCCTGGTTGTGCAAGGAGTTCACCGGAATCTCCGTCCGTCCGCACAGCCGGTGCAGCCACGACCCTGCCGCCACCCGCACCGCGTGCGATTTGCCGGTACGCACCCGCGGCAGCGGCGACATCGGGGTGGAATGATCGATCCGGTCCGGCAGGTCCTGCAGCCGCTGATGCAGGCTGCCGCCGAGGGCCACGTTCATCTCCTGCATGCCCCGGCAGATCGCCAGCACCGGCAACCCGGCCGCCACCGCGGCACGGATCAGCGGCAGCGTCACGCCATCGCGGTCATGATCCTCCGGCGTGCCCTCGGCATGCGCTGGCCCTTCGTAGTTGGTCGGCGCCACGTTGCTGCGGCTGCCGGTCAGGATCAGCCCATCCAGCCGGGACACCAGCGTGGCGATATCCGCCAACGCCCCGTTCGCCGGCACCAGGATCGGCACCCCGCCGACCACGTTGTCGGTGGCATGGATATAGGTGTGGGAAGCGGCGTGGTTCGCGGTGCCGAACACGCCGAACTGCTTGACGCAGCAGGAAATGCCAATGAGCGGTTTCATGGGCCTCGAAACGGGATGCGCTGACGCAGGATGAAGCAGGATCGTGGCAAACAGATGAACACAATCCCGTGCGCCGGAATAGCTATTCCCGCAACCTGGGATCGGCGGTCTCGAACAGCTTCTGGTCGAAGGTCCCGCCGACGGAGACGTTGAACAGCGACACCGTCGTCTCGCGCTGCTGCGGGTCGGTGATCATCCATTGCCGCAGCGACAGCGGCTCGTCCGCGAACACCAGCGTCAGCGTGCCATCGCCTGGGGAGGCGGTGCGATACAGCACCACATGCACCTGCCCGGGCAGCCGCTCCACCGCGCTCACCGTCACGTCGCCGGCCAGCTTCAGATTCTCCGACAGCAGGATGCCCAGCGGCGTGGAGCTGAGCGGGAAATAGCTCACCTGCTTCAGCGACTT
>CAMDAM010000108.1 GCA_945888575.1 Asaia bogorensis
TCGTCCGGCATCAGGCGCAGGATGCCGATGCGGTCGAAGCCGATATAGCTGCCGCCATCCACCACACGGCGATGATAGGCCGGGTCCGCATTGCCGCAGCAATGCCCGATCAGGCAGCGATGCGCCCCCACCCCGCCATCGGCGAACAGTTTCTGCTGCTCAGGCCCGCCCACGCCATCCTGCGTGTGGGTGATGATGGGCACGCCGGTGGCGCGCTGGGCGAGGCAGGCGGCGGCGAGGAATTTCTTCTCCATCTCCGTGATCACGGGCGCCCCGGTGGCCACCTTGATGGCGCCGGCCTTGATGCCGGTGGTGCCGATGCCCTGGGTGATTTCCCGAACGTACAGCTCCGCGATCTCATCCACCGTGCGCGCGCGCCAATAAGGTGGCAAGCCCAGCTCCTCGAAATAGAACCCCGTGGTGCAGACCACATGCACGCCGGATTTCTCGCTGATCTCCTTCATCATCGTCACGTCCCGCCCCAGCTCGATCGGGCAGGGATCGACGAAGCTGCGCACCCCATGCACCTCGCGCAGCTCCACCAGCCGCCGCACCGCCTCCGCGATGAAGGCCGGCCGGTCCAGCACCGCCAGCGGGTCGTACTCCGCGCCGTGGAAGGCGATGAACAGATGCTCGTGCATCAAGGTGCGCCCGAGCGCACTGACGGGGATCGGCCCCGTAACGGTGTTGACCATGGTTGCCATCGGCGCGTTCTCCCCGTGTCTCGCGGCAGCCTGCCCGAGATCGGCGCGGGCGGGAAGAAAGGCCAGGGGCTTTGCCCCTGCACCCCACCAAGGGCAGCGGCCCTTGGAACCCAGGACCTATTCCGCCTTCGGTGGGGAGGGGCCATCGAGGCCGATCGAACCAGCGAGACGGCCCCTCCCCGCCGAAGGCGGAACAAATATCGCCGGTCCAGGGCAGAGCCCTGGCCTTGCCTTCCCGTGCGCCGCTACCCGTTGCGGCCGGCGACCTCGGCCAGCACGGGCAGCAGGTAGCTGGCGAACACGGCCGGGTTCTCGGCGAAGGGGAAGTGGCCGATCCCGTGCATGGGGACGAACTGCGCGCCCGGGATCTTGGCCGCCGTCGCCTCGCTCATCTCCATGGTGCAGGAGTAGTCGTATTCGCCGGTCATCATGAACAGCGGGCATTTCGTGGTGTCGATGCCGGCCACGCGGGCGCGGGCATCCCATTCGCCGGAATAGAAATGGATGTCGCCGAAGAACACGCCGGGGCCGCCCTGGCTGTAGTGCCACAGCACCTCGGCGGCGCATTCGGCGGGCGCATCCGGCGCCATCAGCCCATGGATCCATTCCGGCACGAACAGGCTCTGGTTCACCTGCGGATGGAACGACCACGGCGTTTGCCGGCCCTGGATATTGTCCGTCGCCTCGCAGGCGATGATGGCGCGGAAGGCTTCCGGGTGGCGATAGGCCAGCTCCAGGCAGATCTCGCCGGACATGGAGGCGCCGAGCACGATGGGGCGCTTCAGGCCGGCGGCGGCCACGAAGCCCATGATGGTCTCCACGTAGCGATCCGTGGTCATGCGCCAGGAGCCCGGCAGCGCGCCATCGGGCGGCATGGAACGGCCGTGCCAGGGCAGGTCGAACGGCACCAGGCGGTGGGTGGCGGTGATGCGGGGGTCGGCCATCAGGCGGTGGAACTGCCGCCCGTCGCTGCCGGCGGTGTGCAGGCACAGCACGTCCTGCCCCTCACCGGCCCATTCGTGGAAGATGTCGTGGCGCTGGCCGGCGATCTGCACCGGCACGTAGCCGCCCTGCGGCAGGGCGCGCGGGGTGGCCACGGGCGGGCGGAGGCTGTTGGGCACCGGCAGGGCGTTTCCGAGCGCGAGCCACTTGCCCACCTCCAGCACGCGGCGCACCAGGTGGCAGTTCTGGGCGAAGGCGAGCATGTCCCCTTCCAGCTTCGCCTCCGGCACCCGCGCCAGCATGGCCAGGATCACGTGATGGTGGCGCGGCGGCATGGGCTGCAGGAACTTCGCCCACACCGCAGCCGGGGCGGCGAAGGTGAAGGCGGGGGTGCCGGGCTCGGCGATGCGGCCCTCGCGGAAGCCGAAGCGGGCTTCGTGCGTGTCGCAGCGTATGGCGAAATCCACCGCCCAGGGGCCGGCCAGCGTCGCCAGCACCGCATCGCCGGCGCAGGCTTCCTGCCAGCGCGCCACGAACCCATCCCAACTATCCAACGGCCACATCGTCTTGCCTATCGCACGGTGTTGCGCATGCGCGGATCGAGCGCATCACGCAGCCCGTCGCCCAGCAGGTTAAGGCCCAGCACGATCATCGCGATCGCCACGCCGGGGGAGAGCGCGATCCATGGCGCCTCGATCATCGTATCACGCCCATCGGCGATGATGGCGCCGAGCGAGGGGCGCGGCGGCGGCGGACCGACACCGACGAAGCTCAGCACCGCCTCGGCCAGGATCGCGACGGCGAAGATGTAGGTTTGCTGCACCATCAGCGGCGCCATGGTGGCCGGGATGATGTGGCGGCGGAGGATGCGCCCGGTCTTGGCCCCCACCGCGCGGGCGGCCTCCACATAATCCTGCGCGCGCGCCACCAGCACGGCGCCGCGCATCACGCGCGCGGTGCGCGGGGAATAGGCCACCGTCAGCGCCACCACCGCGGTCATCTCGGAAGGCCCCAGCGTCACCGCCAGCGCGATGGCCAGCAGGATGCCGGGGAAGGCCATCAGCCCATCCATCACCCGCATCAGCCAGGCATCCACCTTCGGCCACCAGCCGGCCACCAGGCCGACCAACCCGCCGATCAGGCCGGAGGCGATCACCACCATCAGCCCGATGCGCAAGGAGACGCGGGCGCCGTGCAGGATGCGGCTCAACACGTCGCGCCCGAAGCGATCCGTGCCCAGCAGATAGGTGTCGTTCGGCTCGCCCAGGCGGTAGCGGTAGTTGTTCTTCACCGGGTCGAACGGCGCCAGCCAATCGGCGAACACGGCGCAGAACGCCACCGCGCCCACCAGCACCAGGCCGATGGCAAAGGAGCGGCGCTTCAGCAGGGCGGGTATCTTCATCGGGATTCCCGCAGCCTGGGATCAACCCAGAGATAGAGCAGGTCCACCACCAGGTTGACCGCCACGAACACGAAGGCGGTCAGCAGCAGCCCGCCCTGGATCACCGGCCAGTCGCGCCGCAGCACCGCGCCGATCACCAGCCGGCCGACGCCCGGGAGCGAGAACACCTGCTCGATCACCAGCGCGCCGCCCAGTGCAATGCCGAAGGAAATGCCGGCCACGGTCAGGATCGGCACCGCCGCGGCGGCCAGCACGTGGCGGGCGAACACGCGCGGTTCCGCCAGCCCCTTGGCCCGCGCGGTGCGAATGAAGTCGCTGTTCGCCACCTCCAGAGCGGCGGAACGCGTCATGCGTGCCAGCGGGCCCATCTGCGTGAGTGCCAGCGCCGCGGCCGGCATGGCGATGGAGCGCAGCCAGCCCACGGGGTCGGTGCTGAACGGCACGAACCCGCCGGTGGGCAGCCATTGCAGCTTCACCCCCAGCGTCCAGATCATCAGCAGGCCGAGCCAGAAATCCGGCAGCGAGAGCCCCACCAGCGCGGTGCCCATCGCCGCCTGGTCTTGCCATCTATGCGCCTTGGCCGCCGCCAGCAGCCCCAGCGGAATGCCCACCAGCCCCGCCACCAGCAGCGCGATCCCGGCCAGCGAGAGCGTCACCGGCAGCCGCTCCAGGATGGCGGAACCGACGGACTGGTTGAGCAGGATCGATTTGCCGAGATCGCCGCGCAGCAGCCCGCCGTACCAGCTCGCCATCCGCTCCAGCGGGGGCTGGTTGAGCCCCAGCTGGGCGCGGATCTGCTCCACCTCCGCCCGGTTGGCCGAAGGTCCGGCCATCTCGGCGGCGATATCCCCGGGCACCAGCAACGTCAGCCCGAAGCTGAACAGGGAGACGACAAGAAGCACCGGCACGGCCGCCAGCAGGCGGACGACGATCAGGCGAAGCACGTCAAATCAACCGGTGCGTCGTGTCGATCAGGCGAACCACACGTCCCACATGCGCGGAATGCGATACGGCGCGAAGTTCACCACATTGGCCCGCGTGGCCTGGATCCAGCCGGAATCGCCGATCTTCAGCGAGAGCGCCTGGTCGTACATGCGGTCCTGGAACTGCTTCACGGCGGCGATGCGGTCTTCCAGCTTCAGGCTGGTGGTCAGCTTCTTCTGCGAATCCTCGATCACCGGATCGGGCTTCATCATCGCGGCGGACTGGCCGGCGAAGAAGCCCACCACGCCATAGGGGCCCTCATACGGCTCGATCCCCATCAGCAGCGGCCACATGCACCAGCCTTCCGGCTTCAGGCGCGCGGTGAAGATGGTGGGCCAATCCGTCACGGTCAGCTTCACGTTCACGCCCACGGCGCGCAGCTGCTCGCTCACCACCGTCGCGGTATCGATATGCGGGCGGTTGGTGTTGTCGGCCATCATGGCGAATTCCTCGCCCTTGTAGCCGGCATCGCGCAGCAGGGCGCGGGCTTGGGCCTGGTCCTGCTTCAGGAACTTCTCCAGCCCGGCCACGCCCGGGTAGTGCTGCGTGCCCGGATGCTGCCAGGAAGGCTGCATGCGGTACAGGCCAGAGGTGGAGATCGCCATGATCTCCTCCAGATCCAATGCTGCCTGGATGGCGCGGCGGAACGACAGGTTCTGCGTCTGCCCCCAGGCGGTGTTGATGATGAGCGTCTGGTACGCCCAGGGCATCATCGTGTAGCTCTTGATGTTCTTGTCGCTCTCAAGCCGCTTGGCCACGGGCGCATCGAGCGCCTCGATCACGTGCAGCTCGCCGGTTTGCAGGCCGGCGGTGCGGGCCCCGCCTTCCGGCATGAAGCGGATGCGCACGCTGTCGAAATACGCCGTCTTCTTGCCGGCGAACCCGTCGCGCTCCTTGTAGTTCATGTTCTGCGAATACTTGTCGAAGCGATGCAGCATGATGTGGCTGTCGCTGCGGTACTCGCCCATGGTGAACGGCCCGGTGCCGATCCGCCCGCCCTCGCCGGCGGGCTTGGCGCATTCCTCTTCCGGCATGATCGCGCAGGGCGCGCGCGGGGAGGACATGTTCTCGATGAAACCCGGGAACACGTTCTTCAGCTTCACCGTCACGGTCTTGCTGTCCGGCGTTTCGATCGCATCCACCGGGGCCATGAAGAACTTGCTCATGCCCACCCGCGCATAGCGCTCCAGGCTGGCCTTCACGTCGGCCGAGGTCATCACCTTGCCGTTGTGGAAGTTCACGCCCGTGCGCAGCGGGAACTTGTAGGTAAGCCCGTCGGCGGAGATGTCCACGCCCTCGGCCAGGTCCGGCACCGGGTTGGCATTCTCGTCGCGGGCGAACAGCGTCTCATGCACGTGCAGCGAGATATTGCGCGTGGCGGCGGCCGAGGAGGTTTGCGCATCGATGGTGGGCGGCGGGGCAGACTGCGCCATCACCGCTTCACCGCCCTTCTTCTGGGCATAGGCGGGCAGCGGCAAGGTGGCGGCTGCGGTGCCGGCCAGCAATCCGGCATTGAAGCTGCGCCGACGCATCATCGGTGTATCCCCCTGTTCGACCATTATAACACTTGATGCTGGACCGGCTTCACGGCGCTTGGCAAGAACCTTGTGCTGTCGCACGATATCCCCGAACCGATCTGGGGGTTTGCCCATGTCCGCCATCCTGAAATCACTGTCCTCCACCGCCGCGGAGGAAGCCGAATGGGCGCTGCGGGTGGACATGGCCGCCGTGTTCCGCGTCTCCGCCCGGCTGGGCTGGAACGAGCAGATCGGCAACCACAACTCCATCATGCTGCCGCAGCACAGCCCGGGGGAGGCGCCGACCTTCCTGATCAACCCGCGCGGCTACCGGTTCGAGGAACTCACCGCCAGCTCGCTGATCGTCTGCGACCTCGACGGCAACGTGCTGCGCGGCACCGGCGAACTCCGCAAGGTCGCCTTCTTCATCCACGCCCGCATCCACGTGCAGAACCCCGCCGCGACCTGCGTGCTGCACGTCCACCCGCAATACCTCACGGCGCTCTCGCTGATCGCGGAGCCGGAAGTGACCGTCTCCCACTTCAACGACCTGCTGCTGGCCGACCGCATGGCCTTCGACCTCGATGCCCGCGCCGGCGCCGGCTCCATCGAGGAAGGCGACCGCCTGGCCGCCAAGCTGGGCGACAAATCCATCCTGATCATGGGCAGCCACGGCGTGACGGTGGTCGGCCCCGATATCGCCAGCGCCTTCGACGAACTGCACCAGGCCGAGCGAACGATGATGTACCACATGACCGCGCTCAACACCGGGCGGAAGCTGGTGCAACTGCCGGACAGCTCCCGCCGCCGCTACACGGGGCCTTGGGGGGACAAGGTGGATGCGCGGATGCACCTGGATTCCTGGCGGCGTATTCTCGACAAGGAAGGCAGTGATTACGCAAGCTAAGAGTCTTCTTTTTCTGAAGAAAAAGAAGCAAAAAGACTTTTGTTAATTTGCGCCGAGTCTGAACTAATAAAAGTTTTTTGGTTCTTTTTTTCAAAAAAGAACCGCTTCCTTCAAGGAGTCACCCATGTCCGCCGTCGTGAAGAACCTGACCAACAGCGAGGCCGAAGCCGAGGAGTGGCGCCTGCGCTGCGACATGGCCGCGGTGTTCCGCGTCTCGGCCCGGCTGGGCTGGAACGAGCAGATCGGCAACCACAACTCGCTGATGCTGCCAGGCAAGGAGCCGCAGTTCCTGATCAACCCGCGCGGCATGCGCTTCGAGGAACTCACCGCCTCCTCGCTGATCGTGTGCGACCTGGATGGCAAGGTGCTGCGCGGCACCGGCGAGCTGCGCAAGGTGGCGTTCCACATCCACGCCCGCATCCACCTGCTGAACCCGGCGGCCACCTGCGTGATGCATGTCCATCCGCAGTATCTCACGGCGATTTCCATGCTCGCCAACCCGCAGCTGATCCTGGCGCACCACAACTCGCTGATGCTGAACGACCGCGTGGTGTACGACCTGGAGGGCGACGAGCCCGTGGGCCACAACGAGGAAGGCGACCGCATTGCCCGCCTGCTGGGCGACAAGTCCATCATGGTGATGGCCAGCCACGGCGTGACGGTGGTCGGCGCCACGGTGGAGGAAGCGTTCGACGAGCTGCACAGCGCCGAGCGCACCACGATGTACCAGCTCACCGCCATGTCCTCCGGCCAGCCGCTGCGCCGCCTGCCGGAGAAGCTGCGCCGCGGCTACACCGGCCCCTGGGGCAAGAAGGTGGATGCCCGCATGCACCTGGATTCCTGGCGCCGCATCCTGGACAAGGAAGGCGACGACTACGCCACTTGAGGCCAGTCCGGGGGGCTACCGCTTGTAGCCCTCCTCACGCTGGCTGCGGATGGCCAGCACAAACACCGTGTCCACCGCGGTTACGTGGCGATACAGCACGACGTATCCCCGCCCGCCCTGCCCCACGATCAGTTCGCGCCGGCCGGCCCGCACCGGCCGGCCGATCTGCGGGCTGTGGCGCAGGATATCGATGGCGGCGAGCAGGCCGGTGATGCGCGCCGGCCCGTCGGGCACCTCGAAGCGCGCCAGGTGATCCAGGAAGCGGTCGAAATCATCCAGAACACCCGCGGCAAGCTGGATGCGGGCCATGGCTCAGCGCCGGGGCCGCCCAGGCGTCTCGCCGCGCAGCCGGGCTTCCACCCAGGCGCGCGCCTCGTCCCATTCCACCGTCGCGCCGGCCTCCACCTCGCGCCAGCGCTCGTCCGCCAGGCGGTGGAACGCCTCATCCAGCTCCGCCTGCTCCACCTGCTGCGCGATCGCCTCCAGCATGAAGGCATGAGGGCTTTTGCCGGCACGCTCAGCTGCCGCGGTGACGCGGGCCTTCAGCTCTTCCTCGATGCGCAGCGTGGTGGTGGCCATGGCATCCTCCGGGAACGCGTCGAGTAGCACATATGTGCTACGAAGCGCCAAGCACCGCCTCCCGCTCCGCCGCCTGCACCACCTCCAGCATCGCACCCCGACCCCACAGCAGGCACTCGCGCAGTTGCTTGGCGCGTTGCTGCAGGACGTAGCGTGCCCGCCGTGCCGGCGGCATCGGCGCCAGCGTCGCGGCCAGGTCGGGCCACTGTGCGCGCATCTCGGCATAGGGCCGGGCATGGGCGGCGGACCAGGGTGGGAAGGCGCCATCCCACGGCTTCGGCCGGGCCATGAAGTGCAGCACGGCGGGCGGGATCACCCGGTCCAGCCGCGCGTTGCGCAGGAAGATCGGGAAGTTCCAGGCCAGCGACATCCCCAGCACCCGCCCGGCCGCCACGATGTTCAGCGCGTCCTGGTCCGGGAACAGTCCGCCCGGCCGGTGCAGGCGGAAGGCCTCGCGCGCCAGATCGTCCCACCCGTCGCGCGCGATGTGCAGCACCCCGGCGTTGACGTAGTGGGCGTGGCGCGCGGCCGGCACCCCGCCCTGGCGCATGCGCGCCGCCTGTGCCGCTCCCTGGGGCCCGCCGCGGCGCACCAGCAGGGCCATCGGGTCCAGCGCCGCGCGCAGATGCCCGGGTGGCGGCGGGCTGGCCAGCAGCGTGTCCAGCGGCGCCACCACTTGGACATCGGCATCCAGGTACAGCAGAGCATCGAATTCCGGCGGCAGCAGCCGATGCAGGAACAGCCGCGCCATCACCGCATCGCCGCCCAGCTCCGCCGCCCGCCCGTGCACCAGTTGCACGCCGGCCTGCGCGAACGCCGCCTCCGCCCGCGCCGCCAGGGGCGCATCGAGGTCCAGCGCCACCACCACCACCTCGGCCAACGCCGCCGCACTCCAGCGCCGCGCCTGTGAAGCCGCCACCAGCGTCGGCACCATGTAGCGCGCATCGGTCACGAAGCAGATCGCGCAGTTCGCCATTCCTACAGCGCCAGGATGCGCCGCGGATCGCAGCGTCCGCGCGCGAGATCCGAAAGCGCCAGCAGGTTGCCACGCAAACGTCCGCGCCGGTCCACCCAGGGTTCCGGGCGGAACGCGCGCACCGCATTGATCGCCAAATGCCGCGCCATGCTCCACAGCGCCCGGCGCCATTCGTAGCTGCCCTTGCGCGCCAGGTACACCGGGTTGGCGATCTGCGAGTAGCCCAGCCGCAGGCCAGAGGTGCGGCCGGATTTCACCCCCAGGTGCACCCCCCGCGCGCCCGGCAGCGTCAGGATGCGGCCATAGGGCGCTAGACGGCGGCACAGGTCGATATCCTCGTACCAGCCATACAGCGGCAGGTCGGGGTCGAATTCCAGCTCGTGCGCGCGTATCGGCGCCAGGCGCAGCACCATGTTGCAGCCATAGGCGTTGTAGGCCGGCACGGCCTGCGCCCCCGGCGCGGCACCGGGATCGGCGCGCAGCAGCGCCCGTCCCTCCGCCACGCTCAGGCCCGGCCCCTTGATCCCGTCCGCAATCACATGCCCCGTCGCCGCCACCAGGGCGGGATCGGCCAGGAACGCCGCCTCCATCGCCGCCAGGAACCCCGGCGCCGGCAGGAAATCGTCGTCCAGGAAGGCCACCAGATCGCAATTGGCCAGGGCAGCCAGCACCGCGTTGCGCTGAAGCGAGGTGCCCAGCGGCGCCGTCATCAGCTCCGCGTCCGCCGCCTCCAGGCCCGACAGGTCGGCATCGCCGCCGCCGCACACCACCACGCGGTCGGGCGCCCGGGTCTGGTGGCGCAGCTCGGCCAGCGTCTCGGCCAGCACGGCCGCCCGCCCGGTGGTGACGATGCCGACGGCGATGCGCAGCTGCGTGCCCCTTTCTGTGCGGTCGGCACGCTACCGCATCACCCCGGGGCGGTGTAGCGCTTCTCCACCGCCGCGCGCACCAGCGCCCTGGCCGCCGCCACGTCCTCCCCGCCCTGCTCCACCGCCGCCACCTCCGCGGCGAGGTCGGCATCCTTCACCTTGTCGCGCATCCAGGCGGAGTAATCGCCGCGGTGGCGATGGAACTCCCAGGTTGCCTCGTCCACCCCATCGCCCATGTCCAGGAACAGGATCAGGTTGTGGGCGCGCAGGTTCAGCTTCTCCTCCGGGCCGCGGAACCAGAAGCTGGTGTCCTCGCCCAGCTTGCCCTCGGCGTATTTCAGCCGGTGCCGCCGCCGCTCGCCGGTGCCGGGAATGGCCTGCATCCGCCGCACCTCGCCACCCACGGGGTCGAACACCAGCACCTCGCCGGGTTCCAGTTCCGGCATCGCCGCCACGCTGCCCGGCTCCGCCAACCCGCGCGCCCGGCAGAACGCCGCCACGCTGCGCCCGGCCTCCCTTCCCACCACCAGCAGCCGGTTCACGCAGGCCAGCACCCGCGGGGAAACCTGGTCCGGCGTGGTGGTGACGAATACGAACCCCTCCAGCTCCGCCGGCACCTGCGCCCCGCCGGGGTCCCAATCGCGGGAGAGCATGTGATGCGCCTCGTCCACCACCACCACATGCGGGCGACCCACGCGGGCGCGCAACGCCAGCACCTCCGGCAGCAGCCGCGCCAGGAAGGCGGGGCGATCGGCCAGTTTCAGCGCCAGCAGGCTGGCCACCACCCCGCCGCGCGTCTTGCGCAGCAGGTCCAGCACCTGGGTGGCCTCCGGCGCTGTCCCGGCCGTGCCCTCGCCCACCGCGCCCTCGGTGCCCTCGTAGTCGCCCTCGGGATCCAGCACGCACCACTGGAAGCCGCGCGCGGCGATGCGCTCCAGCAGCCCCAGCACCAGCGTGCTCTTGCCGCCACCGGATTGCCCGGTGATCAGCAGGCTCTCCCGCTGCGGCGCATACGGCACCTCCTGCCGCTCGCCATCCGCCACCAGCGCCACGCGCGGCGCCGCGGCACGGGCATCCAGCTCCACCAGGTCGGTGGCCAGCAGCCGGTCCACCAGCTCCGCCACCCCCGCCCCGTGATCGCCCTCCGTCACCAGCGCCACGCGCTCCTTCACGCTGGGCAGCGCGTTGGCCACCGCCACGCCCAGCCCGGCGGCCTCCAGGAAGGGCAGGTCGTTCTCCGCATCGCCCACCGCCACGCAGTTCAGCGGCGACAGCTCCAGCTTCTCCAGCGCCGCGCGCAGCCCGCTCGCCTTGGTGACTCCGCCCGGCAGCACCATCACAGCGCCCTTGTTGAACGTGATCTGCAGATCCAGCCCCAGCTCGCGGATCGCGGCGAGCACCGCCGTCTCGTTCGGCTCCCAGGTGGCCACGATCGAGGCACCGACCGACAGCGGCGCCACCCCCATCTCCCGCAGCCGCGCCACGAACCGCTCCAGCGGCGGCTCCACCAGCATCGTGGCCTCCCCGTTCGCGGGATCGAACAACAGCGCGCCGTTCTCGGCCACCACCAGGTCGAACAGATCGAGCGGCGCGGCGACCCGGCGCAGATCGTCCAGCTCCCGCCCTGTCACCAGCACCAGGCGCCGCGCCCCCGCCCGCAGCCGCCGCAACGCCGCCTGCGTCGGCTCGTCCACCACGCCGTGATGGGCAATCGTGCCGTCGTAATCCACGGCCAGCGCGACATAGTGCATGTGGGGTCCCCCGGATGACCCAAGCGCAACGCCCCCGCTCCCCTTCCGGGTTCCGCCCTAGGCGATTTCCGCCAGCAACTTGCGCCGGATCGCATCCAGCAGCCCCGCCTCGTCGCGCACCGGCAACACAAAGCAGGCCGGGCCGCCCACCACCTCACGCGCGAAATACTCGTCCAGCGTCGGGTCGTTATCCAGCACCGGCAGCCCGTTGATGGTGATCCCCGCCGCCACCGCCCGGTCCCGCGCCGCCGCCACCGGCGCGCCATCGTTGTTCTGCCCGTCCGCCACGATGTCGATCACCCGCCGCGCCGCCGGCGGTGCCACCCGCAGCAAATGGTCGTGGCAGAAATCGATCGCCGCCGAGATGGAGGTGAACCCCGCCCCCGGCCGCGTGGCCGTGCGCAGCGTGTGCGCCCACGCCGCCGCCGCCTCCGGCCCATCCACCACCTGCCACGGCACCAGGTATTGCTGCCGGTCGCGGTTGGACCACGCCACATAGGCCAGCGCCGCCCGCCCGGTGGGCAGGTTCGCCAGCCCCGCCAGGAAGGCCGGGGACGTCACCGCCTGGGCGTGGCCCTCGATATACATCGTCATCCGCTCGTTGCTCACGCTGCCGGAACTGTCCACGGCGAACACCAGCGCCACATCCACCTCCACTGCCTGCTGGCCGCTCATGCCCCCCTCCCGGCTCTTTGAAGCGAGCCTACACGAAACAACCGTGCCCGCGCCGCCTTTGCACGCCCGCCGGCCCTTGACGTGCGCGCGCCCCCGCCCGACGCTCCGGCCCATGACCCAAGACGCCCCCCTCTCCGATCCCTTGGCGCTGCACCGCAGCCTCCTCACCATCGATACCCATATCGACATCCCCTTCCCCGAAGGCCCCAGCTTCTTCGAGGAAACCCGCCGCAACGTGGACCTGCCGAAGATGAAGCGCGGCCACATGGCCGCCGGCTGCTTCGCAGCCTACGTGGCGCAAGGCGCCCGCACCCCCGAAGCCAACGCCGCCGCCTTCGCGCGCGCCACCGCCATGCTGAAGGCGATCCGCGAGATGGGCGCCACCAACCAGGGCGCCCGCGTCGCCACCACCGCCGACGAGATCGAACAGGCCCACCGCGACGGCGTCACCATCATCGTGCCCTGCGTGGAGAACGGCCACGCCCTGGGCGGCCACGTGGAAAACCTGCGCGCCTTCAAGGAACTCGGCGCGATCTACATGACCCTCACGCATTTCGGCCACAACGCCCTGGGCGACAGCTCCAACCCCCGCGCCGAACTCGGCGACAAGCAGGAAGAACACGGCGGCCTCTCCGAACTCGGCCGCCAGGTGGTGGCCGAGATGAACCGCCTCGGCATGCTGGTGGACATCGCCCACACGTCGAAGAAAACCATGATGCAGGCCGCCAAACTCTCCAGCACCCCCGTCCTCTCCACCCATTCCTGCATCAAGGCCCTGTGCGAGAACGCCCGCAACCTGGATGACGAACAGCTGGACCTGCTCGCCAGCGTCGGCGGCGTGGTGCAGATCACCGCCGTGCCCGGCTTCCTCAAGACCGGCGGCAAGATCGAAACCGTCACCGTGGCGGACTACTGCGACCACGTGGACTACGCCGTGAAGCGCATCGGCATCGACCACGTCGGCCTCAGCTCCGACTTCGACGGGGGCGGCGGCTTCACCGGTTGGCGCGACGCCTCCGAAAGCCCCAACCTCACCGCCGAACTCGCACGCCGCGGCTACGGCCCCAGCCAAATCGCCGCCCTGTGGGGCGGCAACTTCCTGCGCCTGCTGCGGATCGCGGAGGCGTCGGCGAAGTAAGGCCAGGGCTCTGCCCTGGACCCGCCAGGGACCTGAGGTCCCTGGACCCACATGAGTTCCGCCTTCGGCGGGAGGGGCCGACCCGGTCTGTGTCGCGCGCCGAGACGGCCCCTCCCGCCGAAGGCGGAAAAGGTATCGGGGTCTGGG
>CAMDAM010000109.1 GCA_945888575.1 Asaia bogorensis
GCCGCAAGGCTGTCCGGCGGCAGACGATGCGATGCAGCCGTTGGAGACATGAAAAGGTTGTGATCGGCGCGGCTGGTCACGTGGGCACTTCACGGTTGCGGACCCGGCAAGGGGCTGGCAGTTTGCGGCCATACAGAGAGGGTTCATTATAGATCATGCGCCTCATGGTGACAGGCGGATGCGGGTTCATTGGATCCGCTGTTGTGCGCCACGTGATCCGGACCACCGATCATTCCGTGGTGAACGTGGACAAGATGACCTATGCGGCCTCGGAGGAGGCGATGGAGGAAGGCGCGGGCCATGCGCGGCACACGTTGGTGCGGGCGGATATCGCCGACCACGCGGCGATGCGGCAGGTGTTCGCGACGCACCAGCCCGACCTGGTGATGCATCTGGCGGCCGAGACGCATGTGGACCGTTCGATCGACGGGCCCGGGCCGTTCATCCAGTCCAACGTGGTGGGTACCTACACGCTGCTGGACACGGCGCTGGAGTATTGGCGCGGGCTGCCGGCCGACCGCAAGGCGGCGTTCCGGTTCCACCATATCTCCACCGACGAAGTGTTCGGCGCGTTGGGCAAGAGCGATCCGCCATTCAACGAGGAAACGCCGTACGATCCGCGCAGCCCGTATTCGGCGAGCAAGGCGGCGAGCGACCATCTGGTGCGGGCCTGGAACCACACCTATGGGCTGCCGACCATCGTCAGCAACACGGTGAACAACTACGGGCCGTGGCAGTTTCCCGAGAAGCTGATCCCGGTGATGATCCTGAACGCGCTGGAGGGCAAGCCGCTGCCGGTGTACGGCGACGGCACCAACATGCGCGACTGGCTCTATGTGGACGACCATGCCGATGCGCTGCTTCACGTGGCGCTGAAGGGGCAGCCGGGCGCGACCTACGGGATCGGCGGGCGGCAGCCGCGCACGAACCTGGAGGTGGTGCACGCGATCTGCGCCGCGGTGGATGCACGGGTGCCGGATGCCGCGGGGCCGCGGGCGCGGCTGATCACCTACGTGACCGATCGGCCGGGGCATGATTTCCGCTACGAGATCGACCCCAGCCGTGCCGAAGCCGCGCTGGGCTGGAAGGCGCCGCACGATTTCGAAACCGGGCTGGGCCGCACGATCGATTGGTATCTGGCCAACCGGGCCTGGTGGGAGAAGATCCGCGCGGCCCGTTATGCCGGGCAGCGACTCGGCGAAGGCAAGGCGGGCCAGGCGAAAAGCGCGGCCTGAGGAGATTTGAGGCCATGAAGGGTATTCTTCTTGCTGGCGGGTCGGGCACGCGCCTGCACCCGATGACGCTGGCGGCGAGCAAACAGCTGCTGCCGGTGTACGACAAGCCGATGGTGTACTACCCGCTGACAGTGCTGATGCTGTCTGGCATCAGCGAGATCATGGTGATCTCCACCCCGGAGGACCTGCCGCAGTTCCGCCGCCTGCTGGGCAGCGGGGAGCGGCTGGGGGTGAAGTTCACCTATGCCGTGCAGCCGAAGCCCGAGGGGCTGGCGCAGGCCTTCCATATCGGCGCCGAGTGGATCAACGGCGAGCCCTGCGCGCTGGCGCTGGGCGACAACATGATCTTCGGCGAGCACCTGTCGCGCACATTGCGGCGGGCGGCGGCGGTGCAGGACGGGGCGACGGTGTTTGCCTACCACGTGCGCGACCCCGAGCGGTATGGCGTGGTGTCGATGGACGATGACGGCCGGGCGCTGGAAATCGTGGAAAAGCCGACGCAGCCGAAATCGAACTGGGCGGTGATCGGGCTCTACTACTACGACAAGCGCGTGACCGAGATGGCCGCGCGGGTGAAGCCCTCCGCGCGCGGGGAGCTGGAGATCACCGATCTCAACCGCATGTACCTGGAGGAAGGCTCGCTGCAGGTGGAGAAGCTCGGCCGCGGCTGCGCGTGGCTGGATGCCGGCACGCCGGACAGCCTGTTGCAGGCGGCGACCTTCGTACAGACCATCCAGACCCGGCAGGGCATGCTGGTGGGCTGCCCCGAAGAAGTCGCCTTCCGCATGGGCTGGATCGACGCGGCGCAGCTGCGCGAGCGGGCGCGCGCGCTGGGCAAGACCGAACTCGGCCAGGTGCTGATGGCGCTGGCCGATACCGGCACCGGGGACTGACGCGCCATGCAGGTGGAACGTTTGGCCATCCCCGAGGTGATGCTGGTAACCCCGCGGCGCTTCAGCGACAGCCGTGGCTTCTTTGCCGAGACCTGGAACCGCGCCGCCTTCGCCAAGGCCGGGATCGACGTGGATTTCGTGCAGGACAACCACAGCTACTCCGCCCAGCGCGGCGTGGTGCGCGGGCTGCACTGCCAGATTGCGCCGAACGTACAGGGCAAGCTGGTGCGCTGCCTGAAGGGCGCGATCTGGGATGTGGTGGTGGATATCCGCAAGGGCTCCCCTACCTACGGCCAGCATGCCGCGGCGGTGCTGAGTGCCGAGAATTTCACCCAGCTTTGGGTGCCCGGCGGGTTCCTGCACGGGTTCTGCACGCTGATGCCGGACACCGAGGTGGCCTACAAGGTGAACGCCCCCTACGACCGCAATGCCGAGCGCGGGGTGATCTGGAACGATCCCGACCTGGCGCTGCCCTGGCCGGTGGGGGCCGACGAGGTGAAGCTGTCCGACAAGGATGCGGCGCTGCCGCGGCTTGCGGAATGCGACGCCTGGTATTCGGTCTGATCCGATGACGATCCTGGTGACGGGCGGCAGCGGGCAACTGGCCCAGGCTCTGGCCGAGGCGGCCGGCGACCGTCCGGTGCGCGTGGTGGGCCGGCCCGATCTCGATTTCGACCGCATCACCGGCCTGCCGGCCGTGCTGGCTGCGGCCAAGCCCGCGCTAGTGATCAATGCCGCAGCCTATACCGCCGTGGATCGCGCCGAGAGTGATGCTGCGGCGGCGTGGCGCGCCAACCGCGACGGGCCGGCGGTGCTGGCGGCCTATTGCGCGGCGGCGGGCATTCCGCTGATCCACGTTTCCACCGACTTCGTGTTCGATGGCAGTAAGGGCGCGCCCTACACCGAGGACGACGCGCCGAACCCCACCAGCGTCTATGGCGCCAGCAAGCTCGCCGGCGAGCAGGCGGTGCTGGCGGCGTGCCGGCAGGCGATCGTGCTGCGCACCTCCTGGGTGTATGCGGCGCGCGGGCGCAACTTCGTGCTGACCATGCTGAACCTGGCGAGCACGCGCGACCGGCTGCGCGTTGTGGCGGACCAGCGCGGCTGCCCCACCGCGGCCTCCGACCTCGCCGAGGCGATCCTGGGCATTGCCGACGTGATCGCGCGCGATGGCTGGCAGGACCGGTTCGGTGGGCTGTTCCATGCCGCCGGCAGCGGCGAGACGACCTGGCACGGGCTGGCCAGCGCGGCGATCACGCGCGCGGCGCCCTATGGCCAGAAGCAACCCGAGGCGGTGGAGCCGATCACCAGCGCGGAATTCCCCACGCCAGTGAAGCGTCCGGCGGATTCCCGGCTGGATTGCAGCCGGCTGGAGCAAGTGTTCGGGCTGCGCCTGCCGCAGTGGGAGGCGGCGCTGGACCGTACCCTGGCGCGCATCTTCGTGCCGGCCGCCGCACAATAGCGCTGGCCATGGCGTCGCCTGCCGAGGCCGCCCGCGTCTTTATCCTTTTGGCCGCCTATGACGGCGCGGCGTTCCTGTCCGAGCAGCTCGCGAGCCTCGCCGCGCAGGACCATGCCGATTGGCGGCTGGTATGGCGCGACGACGGCTCCCGCGACGAGACCGTGGCGATCCTGCAGGATTTCGCCGCCCGGCAGCCGCCGGGGCAAGTGGAACGGCTGGCCGGGCCCGAGGCGCATCTGGGCTCCGCCGCCGGGTTCCTGGCGCTGCTGCGCCACGTGGCGCCGGGCCTGCGCGACAACGACGTTGTAGCCTTCGCCGACCAGGACGATGTGTGGCTGCCGTTCAAGCTCTCCCGTGCCGTGCTGGCGCTGGGCGAGGCGGGGGCGGGGCCGGCGATCTACTCCGCGCGCCAGGTGCTTGTGGATGCGAAGCTGAACCCGCTGGCGGTTTCGTCCGCGCTGGTCAGGGCGCCGCGCTTTCCGGCGGCGCTGACGCAGAACCTGGCCACTGGCTGCACCCTGGCGATGAACGCGGCGGCGGCGCGGCTGGTGGCCGGCAGTCAGGCGCCGGGCGGCTGCCAGCATGATTGGTGGTCCTACCTGCTGGTGACGGCGGCGGGCGGGGCATTCCTGTTCGATGACGAGCCCGTACTGCTGTACCGCCAGCATGGCGGCAATGCCGTTGGCTCCAAAAGCTCCTTCCTGCGACGGGGTTGGGCGGCGCTGCGGCGTGGCCCGCGCACGTTCATGGGGCTGTTGCGTCAGAACGTGGCGGCGCTGGATGCGCAACGGCACCTGCTGACGCCGGAGGCCCGGGCGCAGCTGGACCAGATCCAGCAGGCGCTGCGCGGCGGGCCGCTGGCGCGGTGGGCGGCGGTACGCCGGTGCGGGCTGCGGCGGCAGGGATGGGCGGAGCAGATGGTGTTTCGGGTGTGGTTTCTGCTGGGGTAGGAAGGAAGGGGTTCTTTTTTGAAAAAAAGAACCAAAAAACTTTCATTACTTTGATGTGGAGAATGCCTGACTCTCCGCATCTATTGATAAAAGTCTTTTTGCTTCTTTTTCTTCAGAAAAAGAAGAATCTTCCTTATCCTTGGTCTTCCGATTCCAGCACAAACTGGTCGCCTTCCTCATCGTAGCCGAACAGCTCAGCGTAGCGGCCCCAGCCGATGACGGCGCGCAGCGTGGCTTCGGCGTAGTCGGGCGACATGTGGTCTTCCAGTTCGTCGCGGAAGCGGAGGGCCGGAATGCGGTGGTTCCAGCGTTCGTCCAGCGTGCGGCGGATGGTGGCGGCGAGGCGAACATGGGTGCGCAGGGCTTCGGCGAAGAGCAGCTTGCGTGGTTCGGTATCGGCTTCCACGAAGATGCGGCCGGCTTCGAGCAGGCGGAGGTCGCCTTCGGCGAGTTCGGCCAGGCGCAGCAGGGCCAGCGCCTCGCCGAGGGGAAGCAGGTCGTCCACTTCCAACTGGAGCGCGCTGGCCAGCGCCGGCAGGTCGGCGCGGCCGCGATAGGGGGGCGCGGCGAGGGTTTCCAGCAGGCCGGCCATCAGGTTGGTGCTGACCGGGTGGAGCGGCGTGGCCAGGCCGGTTTCGTCGGCTGGGGCGGCGCGGCCGGGCGCGGGGGCGCGGCGGGTGAGCAGGCCGTAGATGTCGTCCACGATGCGGACGAAGGCACGGTCGTGGCGGTTGCGCGGGTGCGGCAGGGTAACGCGCACCTCGTGCTCCACGCGGCCGGGGTTGGAGGCGAAGACCAGGATGCGGTCGCACAGCAGAACTGCTTCCTCGATGCCGTGGGTGACCATGATGATGGCCCGCGCGGAGAGGCGCTTTTCCACCCAGAGGTCGATGAGGTCGGTGCGCAGGGTTTCGGCGGTGAGCACGTCGAGCCCGCTGAAGGGTTCGTCCATCAGCAGCAGGTCGGGATGGACCACCAGGGCGCGCGCGAGTCCGACGCGCTGGCGCATGCCGCCGGAGAGTTCCTTGGGGTAGGCGCCCTCGAACCCGCCGAGGCCGATCACGTCGATGGCGGCTTCGGCGCGGCGGTGGCGCTCGGCGCGCGGGATGCCCTGGGCTTCCAGGCCCAGCTCCACGTTCTCCTGCACGGTGAGCCAGGGAAACAGGGCGAAGCTCTGGAACACCATGGCGATGCCCTCGGCCGGGCCCGTGAGCGGGGCGCCGCGCCAGCGCACCTCACCCTGGGTCGGCGGCAGCAGGCCGGCGACGATGCGCAGCAGGGTGGACTTGCCGGAGCCGGAGCGGCCGAGCATGCCGACGATCTCGCCGGCGCGCAGGGTGAGGTTCACGTCGTCCAGCACCACCAGGTCTGCGCTGGAAGCCTTATGGTACGACTGGCGGCAGTTGATGACCTCCAGCAGGATGTCGGGATCCATGGTGGCTCCTACCCGAACGTCGCCCGGCGCGCGGCGAAGTCTGCCAGCGGGCGCCAGAACATGCGGTTGATGGCGACGACGAAGATGACCATCGCCGCAACGCCGAGGGCGATGCGCGGCAGGTCTCCGGCTTCGGTCGCCTGGGCGATGTAGGCGCCGAGGCCGCTGGCGGCCAACTTGGTGTCACCCCAGGCGGCGACCTCGGCAACGATGGCGGCGTTCCAGGCGCCGCCGGAGGCCGCGGTGGCACCGGTGACGTAGGCGGGCAGGATGGCCGGGCCCATCACGCGGCGCCACCACAGGAAGCTGCCAACGCGCAGGCTGCGGGCGACTTCCAGCAGGTCGCCGGGGAAGGCGGAGCTGGCGGCGATGACGTTGAACAGGATGTACCACTGGGTGCCCAGCACCATGAGCGGGCTGAGCCAGATCTCCGGCGACAGGCCGAAATGAACGATGCCGACGACGAAGGGCGGGAACAGCAGGTTGGCCGGGAAGGCGGCGAGGAACTGGATGGCGGGCTGGGCGAGGCGGGTGAGCGTGGGGCGCCGGCCGAGCCAAACGCCCACGGGCACCCAGACCAGCGAGGCCAGCGCGATCATCGCGGCCACGCGCAGCAGTGTATAGAAGCCGAGCAGCGCGACCTCCGCGAGGTCGGCCAGGCTGAGGCTGGCGGACACGTAGGCCCAGACGCGCCAGGCGGCCAGCGCCAGGATGGCAAAGATGACGGCAAGGAAAGCGATGTCGCCGGCACGGCCACCGCGCGCGGCGGGGCGGGCGGTGGCCCGGCGCGGCAGGCGCAGGGGCAGCATGCCGAGGGCGGCGACCAGGCGGCCGAAGGCTTCTGCTGCGACGCGCAGGACGCGGGTGCGCCGCAGCAGAACCAGCACCCAGGGATCCGGCGCAGGGGCGGTGGGCGTCATCTCGAAGCGGAACTTGTCGGACCACGCAACGAGCGGGCGGAACAGCAGCTGGTCGTAGGCGAGGATGACGAGGCCCATGGCGAGCACAGCGAGAAACACGGCCTGGAGGTTGCGTTGTTCCAGCGCGAGGGCGACGTAGCTGCCGATGCCGGGCAGGCGCCAGGTGGCGTCCCCCAAAGTGATCGCCTCGCTGGCCACCACGAAGAACCAGCCGCCGGACATGGAGAGCACCATGTTCCACACCAGGCCCGGCATGGCGAAAGGCACCTCCAGCCGCCAGAAGCGCTGCCAGGCGGAGAGGCGATAGGCGCGGGCGGCTTCCACCAGGTCGGCGGGCAGGGTGGTGAGGGACTGGTGCATGCTGAAGGCCATGTTCCAGGCCTGGCTGGTGAAGATGGCGAAGATCGCCGCCAGCTCCAGCCCCATCACCTGCCCGGGGAAGAGCCCCATGAAGAAGGCGATGGTGAAGGAGAGGAAGCCGAGGATCGGGACGGACTGCAGCACATCGAGCAGCGGGATCAGCACGGCGCCGGCGCGGCGGCTTTTGGCGGCCAGGGTGGCGAAGGTGAAGGTGAAGACCAGCGAGGCGGCCATTGCCGCGAACATGCGCATGGTGGTGCGTAGCGCGTAGTTCGGCAGGGCCCAGGGGTCGAGCGTGATCGCGTTGGTGGTGGGCGCATCGAGCGGGGCGAGGGTGCCGGCCGCGCCATGGGCGACCGCAGCCAGCGCGCCGAACACGCTGAGCAGCGCGGCGAGGTCCCAGGGGTTTGGCAGCGCCCGCCGCTCGCCAGCGGAGGCCGCCGGGCGGGCGGTGCGGAGCATGGGCACGACCGGGAGGTGGCTGGGGGGTGGGTAGCCCATGCGGCCGGGCTTGTCATGCCACGGCATTGGCGCGGCAGCCCGGCGGGCCCACAATGGAACGACCAACAGGCCGAAGAAGGAGAGCGACCGATGAACGACGCGAAGCTGGCACCCAGCATGCCGCAATGGATGGTGGACCACGTGAACCGCTACCTTTCGAGCGGCGGCACAGACGGGCACATGTACACGATCAAGCTGCCGAACCTGCCGGAGATGGCAGTGCCGTCGCTGCTGCTGATGACAAAGGGCCGCAAGAGCGGCGAGACGTTCATCTTCCCGCTGTTCTACGGCGATACGGCCACGGGCGGGTACATCATCGTCGCCTCCAAGGGCGGCGCCCCTGACCACCCCGGCTGGTACAAGAACCTGCTGGTGCACCCGGAGGCCGAGATCCAGGTGGGCACCAAGAAGCTGCGCGTGCGCGCCCGCACCGTAACCGGGCCGGAGCGCGCAGGGCTGTGGGAGACGGCGTTGAAGTTCTGGCCGCCCTATGCCGACTACCAGAAGAAGGCCGTGGATCGCGAGATCCCCGTGGTGGTGCTGGACCCGATCGTCTGAGGTAGAAGTGTCGGGATTCTTTGCGTCATTTGTATGCAGGGTGTATTGCATACACAGAACATATTGATTTATTGAAGACCAACGTAGTGGCTTGATACTTGCTTGAATGCCTCCGGGGAAAAGCACCCTTTCACTGGAGGCATTCTTTCATGATCAATCATCGAAACATTCGCATCGCTTCTGCGCCTGGTCTGGCGGCCATCGGGCTGGCGGCCGGGCTGGCGCTGGCGCCTCTGCCGGCGGCGGCGCTGACCATCACCACCGTGACCACGGGCGATGCCGCGGCCCAGCTGATCCCGCCGCTTCTGGCGCCCGGCTCCGGCATCACGGTGCAGCCGGGCACCGAGACCTACCAGGGCAGCCTCGCCGCGGGGCAGTCCGGCACCTATACCGGGTTCACCCTCGTCCCCGGCTCCGGCAGCGGGCCCACGCTCTCGCTGCCCAACGGCATCGTGCTCACCTCCGGCACCGCCAACCTGCCGCTGACCAACACGGTGAACCAGTTCAACCCGGTCTTCCCTGCCACCGGCAGCAACGCGCTGCTGTCCACCCTGTCCGGCAACTCCACCAACGACGCCAACGCGCTCGGCTTCAGCTTCACCGTGGCCTCAGGCAATTCGGTGCAGGCGAAGTTCGTGTTCGGCACCGATGAGTTCCCGACCCAGTCGGTGACGGATATCTTCGGCTTCTTCGTCGATGGGGTGAACTATGCCAAGTTCCCCGGCGGCGAGCTGATCTCCAACACGCCGGGCAACCCGACCAACTTCATCCCGAACCCGCTTGCAACGAGCCCCTACGGCATCGAGTACAACGGGTTGACGCAGGTCTTCACCGTGACCGGCCTGCTCGACCCCACGCTGCTGGCGCATACGATCGTGATCGCGGTGGCAGATACCGGCGATTCCATCTTCGACAGCGGGGTGTTCATCGGCGGGCTCACCACGAGCACGGTCACGGATGGCGGCGGCATCGGAACGGCGGATGTGCCGGAGCCGGCAACGCTTTCGCTGCTGGGTCTCGGTCTGCTGGGCCTGGGCATCGCACGGCGGCGGCGCGCGCGCTGAGCGAAGGACGGGGCGGGCCTGCGCGGCCCGCCCCTAGCCTCCCGCCCGGGTTGCTGTACGATGCCGCCATGCCGGCGCATGCCGGCCGATCGAACGGGCAGCAAGCCCCCGAGGGAGGAATCGAGACCGAATGAACGCCATCAAGACTGCCATCAAGGCCGGCAAGACCGTGGTCGGCACGGCCGGTGCGCCGAATGTCGATGTCGCCCTGCTGGGCGATTCCGGATTCGACTTCCTGCTGTTCGACACCCAGCACTCCCCCTGGGAGCTGAAGCAGCTCGGCGCGCCCATCGCGGCGATGAAGGGCAAGAAGGCCGCACCGCTGGTGCGCACCAGCTCCAACATCCCCGAGCAGATCTGCTTCGCGCTGGATGCCGGCGCCCGCGGCATCATCGTGCCGATGGTCAACACCCGCGCCGAAGCCGAAGCGATGGTGCGCGCCTGCCGCTACTACCCGGCCGGCAACCGCAGCAACGCCGGCGAGCGTGGCGAGTGGGGCAGCTTCAAGAGCTATCGCGAATACATGGACACGGTGAACGACGAACTCGTGATCGTGCCGATGATCGAAACCAAGCAGGCGCTGGAAAACCTGGACGCCATCGCCTCCGTCCCCGGCGTGGACGTGCTGCTGATCGGGCCCTCGGACCTGTCGATCGAACTGGACGTGCCGCTGGACTACAGCTGCGACACCTACCTGCGCGCGCTCGATAAGATCGCCGGCACCGCGGCGAAGCATGGCATCGCGGCCGGGATGTACTTCATCCCGCCGGGCATGGACCCGAACTTCTTCGTGGATCGTGGGTTCAAGTTCTTCACCGTGCCTTGGGGGCCTTGGGCGACGGCTGGGATTCAGAGCGCGCTTTCCGGCATCAAGCGGTAAGCAAGCGGTTCTTTTTTGAAAAAAAGAACCAAAAAACTTTTCTGATCTTGCGCCCGGGTTTTCCCCCGGGCGCAAAGTTAGAAAGTCTTTTTGCTTCTTTTTCTTCAGAAAAAGAAGACTTCCTTTCTTACTGCGCCAACCAGCCCCCATCGATGACCAACTCCGACCCGGTGACGAACGAGCTTTCGTCGGACGCCAGGTAGAGCACCCCATAGGCCACATCCATCGGCACCCCGATCCGGCGCAGCGGGGTCTGCGCCACGGCCAGGGCACGGGAATTGGCGTTGGTGCCGTTCAGCATCGGCGGCAGGTAGCCGGGATGCACCGTGTTCACCCGAATGCCTTGGGGCCCGTAGCGCACCGCCGCGGCCTTGGAATAGATGCGCACCGCGCCCTTGGAGGCGTGGTAGCCCGGGTGGCCACCATCGCTGCCGACAAAGCCATTGATCGACGAGATGTTGATGATGGAGCCGCCACCGGTCTTCATCATCTCGTTCGCGGCCAACTTGGTGCCGAGGAAGACCGAGGTCTGGTTCACCGCGATCAGCTTGTTCCAGCCCTCGATGGCATCGGGGTCGCCCACCGCGCTGCCGGAGATGCCGGCATTGTTCACCAGCACGTCGATCCGCCCATAAGCGGCCAGGGTCGCGGCGATCAACGCCTCCCATTCGGCTTCCTGCGAGACATCGATCCGGTGGAACATGGCGGTGCCACCATCGGCGCGGATCGATTCCACCACGGCATCCCCGAGATCGGGCAGGATGTCGGCCACCACCACCTTCGCACCCTCGCGCGCAAACAGGCGCGATTCCGCCTCGCCCATGCCGTGCGCGCCGCCCGTGACGATCGCCACCTTGCCCTGAAGCCGCATGATCGTTTCCCCTTTTGGTTGGTGTTGATGGCAGCTTAGGCACCGCGCGTGCGGGGCGGCAACGACGCTGCGCTTGGCGGGCGGGTCCGGATGCGGGAGACTGGCGCAAACGCCGCCACGTGCGAGGGAAACATCCGATGGACCGTTTCGACCAGGCCTTCGCCGAATTCCAGGCCACCGCCCGGCACCGCGCCGCGGCGGAGGATTGGCTCGCCGCTTTCGAGTCCGCGCTGGCCGCGCGCGACGAGGCGGGGATCGGGGCGCTGTTCCACCCCGAGGCGCAATGGCGCGATATCCTGGCCTTCACCTGGCATTTCACCCCCACCGGGGGCCGCGAGGCCGTGGCCGCGCGGATGGCCGAGGCGCAAGGCGAGATCCAGGCGCACGGATTCCACCTGCCGCCAGACCGGCGGGCGCCGAAGGCGGCCACGCGGCTGGGCATCGAGAGCACGGAGGCGATCTTCGGCTTCCACACCGCCCATGGCCGCGGCGCCGGGCTGCTGCGTCTGGCGCCAGACGCGGAGGGAATGAAGGCCTGGCACATCTCCACCACGCTGGAGGCGCTGGAGGGCTGGGAGGAGCAGATCGGCGACAACCGCCCGACCGGCGCCGCCTACTCGCGCAATTTCGGCGGCGACAACTGGGCCGATGTGCGCCGCAAGGCCGCTGCCTATGAGGATCGTGATCCCACTGTGCTGGTGATCGGCGGCGCGCAGGCGGGGCTGGCGGTGGCGGCGCGGCTGAACCAGCAAGGCGTGGATACGCTGGTGGTGGAGAAGTGGCCACGCATCGGCGACAGCTGGCGGCGGCGCTACCACTCCCTGGCGCTGCACAACTCCACCCACATCAACCACCTGCCCTACATGCCGTTTCCGCCGACCTGGCCCAAATACATCCCCAAGGACATGCTGGGGAACTGGTTCGAGTTCTACGCCGATGCCATGGAGATCAACTGCTGGACCAGCACGGAATTCACCGGCGGCAGCTGGGATGAAGCGGCGCAGTGCTGGACCGCGACGGTGCGCCGCGCCGACGGCACCGAGCGGGTGCTGCGCCCGCGCCACCTCGTCTTCGCCAACGGCGCCAGCGCCTATCCGCTGATCCCCGAGATCGCCGGGTTGGGCGATTTCCAGGGTGACGTGATCCATTCCGAGGGGTTCGACAGCGGCGCGGCCTGGGCCGGCAAGCGGGCCCTGATCATCGGCACCGGCAGCAGCGCGAACGACATCGCGCTCGACCTGCACAGCCACGGCGTGAACACCACGCTGGTGCAGCGTGGCTCCACCACCGTGGTTTCGATCAACCCCAGCGCGCGGCTGAACGAGGTGCTGTGGAACGAGCCCGGCGCGCTGGAAGACGCCGACCAGGTGGCATCTGCCGCCACGCCGCCGCTGGTCATGAAGGGCTACAAGGCCGTGGTGAAGCGGATGGTGGAGCTGGACCGCGACATGATCGAAGGGCTGAAGCAGATCGGCTTCAAGCACGACATGGGCGAGGACGATACCGGCCACCAGGTGAAGTATTACACCCGCGGCGGCGGGTACAACCTGGATGCCGGCAGCTCCGCGCTGATGATCAAGGGCGAGATCGGGCTGCTGCAGTTCGACCGGATCGATCGCTTCGTGGCCGAAGGGGCGCGGCTGAAGGACGGCAGCACGGTGCCGACAGACCTGATCGTGCTGTCCACCGGCTACTACCCGCAGGTGGAACTGGTGCGGCGCGCGCTGGGCGAGGCCATGGTGGAGCGGATCGGCCCGGTCTGGGGTTTCGGCCCCGATGGCGAGCTGAACAACATGTACAAGCGCACACCGCAGCAGGGGCTGTGGTTCATCGCCGGCGGGCTGGCGCCGTGCCGGATCTACTCCAAGTATCTTGCCCTGCAGATCAAGGCCATGGAGCTGGGCAAGCTGGGGCCGCTGGAGTAGTGGCAGCGGTTCTTTTTTGAAAAAAAGAACCAAAAAACTTTTGATCACTGGCACGCGTGCTGGGCACCCGGCACGCGTGCGAGTAAATAAAGGGCAGTTTCCAACTCCGGGTGCAACGCCTTTGATGTTTGCGTTGTACTGGAGGTTGGGATGGTCGGGCATCACGAGTTGAACCTTTCCGAGCGGGTCTCGATCCAGCTTTGGCGCGAGCGCGGCGAAGGCGTTCGTGCGATCGGTGTGC
>CAMDAM010000110.1 GCA_945888575.1 Asaia bogorensis
CCGGCCGCGTGGCGCAGCCGCTGGTGAGCACGGCACGCCTGGTGGAAGACCTGGAGGAGACCCGGGCCGCCGTGGCGCTGGCGGCGAACGTGTTGAACAACAAGCCCGAAACCACCACCCCGGGCGCCGGGCTGCGCCCACGCTTCGCCGGCGCGATCACCTTCAAGGGCGTGGACTTCACCTATCCCGGCTCGCGCAACCCCGCCCTGCAGGAGATCTCCTTCGAGGTGCCGGCGGGCACGATGCTGGGCCTTGTCGGCCGCTCCGGCTCCGGCAAGAGCACGATCACGCGCCTGCTGCAGGGCATCAACCGCGAATACGAAGGCAGCATCAAGATCGACGGCACCGATTTGCGCGAGATCAACCTGGCGCATCTGCGCCGCAGCTTCGGCGTGGTGCTCCAGGACAACTTCCTGTTCCGCGGCACGATCCGCGAGAACCTGCTGGCCGGCCGCCCGGGCCTGACCATCAGCGACGCGGTGCGCGCCGCACGGCTGGCGGGCGCGGAAGAATTCATCGAGCGCATGCCGCAGGGCTACGAGACCTGGATCGAGGAAGGCTCGCCCAACCTCTCCGGCGGGCAGCGCCAGCGCCTGGCGATTGCGCGCGCGCTGATCCACGACCCGCGCCTGCTGATCCTCGATGAGGCGACGAGCGCGCTGGACCCCGAGAGCGAGGCGTTGGTGAACGCCAACATCCAGCGCATCGCGCATGGCCGCACGATGCTGATCGTGTCCCACCGCCTGTCCTCGCTGGTGGATTGCCACAACATCCTGGTGCTGGATCAGGGCAAGGTGGTGGATATCGGCCCGCACAAGGACCTGCTGGAGCGCTGCTCCGTGTATCGCCAGCTCTGGTTGCAGCAGCACAGGCACATGGAGAACAGCGGCCGACCCGCTGCGCCCAAGCCCGTGCTGGCCCAGGGCGACAACTGAGCGGAGGACGGAACCATGGCCCAATCCCCCGCCCCTGCCGGCGCCGCGCAAGCCGCCGCCGGCAAGAACGACGACCTCGCGCCGATGCTGCTGGAATACCAGTCGCCCTCGGCCGCCCTGATCGAACAGCGCGTTCCCGCCCGCAGCCGCTACACGCTGTGGGTGCTCGCCTCCATATTCGTGGTGGGGTTGATCCTGTCCGCCACCATCCCGATCGACCGCGTGGTGGTGAGCCAGGGCAAGGTGGTGACCACCAGGTCCAACATCGTGATCCAGCCGCTGGAAACCGCCATCGTGCGCTCCATCGATGTGCGGGAGGGCCAGATCGTGAAGGCCGGGCAGGTGCTGGCCCGGCTCGATCCCACCTTCGCCGCCGCCGATGCCGACCTGACGGCCACCCAGGTGGCCAGCCTGCAGGCCGAGGTGGACCGGCTGCAGTCCGAAGTGCAGGGGAGCAACTATGTCGGCGACGGCTCCCCGCCCAGCCAGCTGCAAAGCCTGATCTTCACCCAGCGCAACGCCGAGCGCAGCTACAAGCTGGAGAATTACCGCCAGAAGATCGATGCGCTGCGGGTGCGCGTGGTGCAGGCGATGGCCGATGTGGAAAGCTACACCGTGCGCCTGACCGTGGCGCGCCAGGTGGAGGCGATGCGGGTGGAGCTGGAACGCCAGGCGGTGGGCAGCAAGCTGAACACCTTCCAGGCCCTGCAGGAACGCAACGAATCCGCCCGGCTGCTGGAATCCGCCCGCTCCCAGGCGATGGGCAGCCAGCGCGACCTGGATGCGCTGATGGCCGAGCGCGACGGCTACATCCAGCAGTACCGCAACGAATCCTCGCAGCAGCTCACCGAGCAGGGCCGCAGGCTGGCGGAGGCGCGGGAGAACCTGAACAAGGCGCGGCTGCGGCGCGAACTGGTGGAGATCCGCGCCGAGCGCGACAGCATCGTGCTGAGCGTGGCGCCGGTGAGCGTCGGCTCCGTGATGCAGTCCTCCGAGCAATTCCTCACCCTGGTGCCGGTGGATGCGCCGCTGGAGGTGGAAGTGGTGGTGGATGGGCGCGACGCCGGCTTCGTGGGCGTGGGCGACCCGGTGACGATCAAGTTCGATACCTTCCCCTATGCGATCTACGGCATGGCGGAGGGCCGGGTGCAGGTCGTCAGCCCCGACAGCTTCCGCAACCCGAACGAGGACCGGCAGCGCCAGCGCGGGCTGCGCGGCAACCAGGATTTCGGCAATGCCTATTACCGCGCCCGGATGTCGATCGACGCGATGAAGCTGCACAACCTGCCGGACGGGTTCCGCATGAGCCCCGGCATGCCGGTGACGGCGGACATCAAGATCGGCAAGCGCACCGTGCTGGCCTACCTGTTCGCCCGCGTGGTGCCAGTGGCCACCGAGGGGATGCGCGAGCCATGAGGCAGGGCAACGCAATGGGCGCGCGGGCACGGATGGGGCACGGCTGAGCATGTCTGGATCGCTGCGCCGGCTGGCCGGGCTTGTCTCCTCGGCCGCTGGCAAGATCAAGCGCGGCAAGGCGCTGCTGGAGGAAGGCAAGCCCGCCGAAGCCTTCAAGCTGCTGACCCCGGTGGCCCAGGCCGGCCATGCCGAGGCGGAGTTCCTGGTGGCGCGCTGCTACCTGGAGGGGCGCGGCGTGCCGCCCAGCGCGGCCGAGGGCGCACGCTGGCTGGAGCGGGCCGCCACCCAGGGCTTCCTCGAAGCGCAGTCGATGATCGCCGCGCTGTATCTGCGCGGCATCCCCGGCATGGAGCCAGGTGCGGCCCTGCAGGGGGAGGCCGGCGCATTGCTGGCCGATCGCCCGGCGGCGGCGCTGTTCGGTGCCAGCGAGGCGGGCAAGCCGGACTACGAGAAGTCCGTCGCCTGGGCGACCAAGGCCGCCGAGGGCGGGTCGGCCGACGGGCAGGCGCTGCTCGGCTTCATCCTCACCTCCGGGCCGGAGGCGCTGCGCGACGTGGCGCGGGCGGAGGAGATGTATCGCCGCTCCGCAGATGCGGATTGCCCGCAGGGGCGGCTCGGCTACGCGCTCGCTCTGCTGCGCCGCGACGACCCCGAGGTGGCAACCACCGCGGCCGAGTACCTGCGCGGTGCCGCTGCTGCTGGCTTGGCCACGGCGCAGTACATGCTCGGCGTCGTCACCGAGCAGGGCAAGGGCGTGCCGGCGGACCGGGAAGCGGCCACCGAGCTCTACAAGCAGGCGGCCAGCAAAGGCCTGCGCAGCGCCCAGGCGCGCTATGGCTTCGCGCTGCTGAACGGCCTCGGCGTGGCCAAGAACGTGCAGGAGGCCGAATCCTGGCTGCGCCGTGCCGCCCTGCAGGGCGATGCCGATGCCGCGGCGCTGGTGGGCGACCTGTATTCGCGCGGCGGCGAGCTGCCGCCCAACTACGCGGAATCCGCGATCTGGTACCGCCGTGCCGCCGATGCCGGCCACAAGACCGCGGCGCGCGCGCTCGGGCTGATGGCGCTCTCCGGCGCCGGCATGCCGAAGGACCCGCGCGAGGCCGCGGTATGGTTCCGCCGCGCCGCCGAAGCGGGCGAGATGCAGGCGCGCTACGACCTGGCCAACCTGGTGATGAAGGGCGAGGCGGACCGCGCCGATTCGGTCTTCACCCGCGAATGGTTCCAGCAGGAGGCCGCGGCCGGCGATCTCGTGGCGGCCTACAACTACGGGATCTGCCTCGCCGAGGGCGTGGGCGTGGAGCGCGATGACCGGCAGGCGGCGCAGTGGCTGCGCAAGGCGGCCGATGGCGTGATCAATGCCCAGTACTGGTACGGCCGCATGCTGATGGAAGGCCGCGGCGTGGAGGCGAACCTCGCCGAGGGACGGCAATGGGTGGCCAAGGCGGCGGAGGCCGGAATGGTCGATGCCCAGGTGGTGCTGGCCGAAATGCTCGTGAGCGGGCGCGGCGGCACCAAGGACCATGCCCAGGCCGAGAAGCTGTTCCGCAAGGCCGCCACCCATGGCCATATCGGCGCGATGTTCGCGCTTGGCGCGCTGCATGGCGGTGGGCACGACATTCCCTGGGACCGGCCACAGGCGCAGAAATGGTTCCGCGCCGCCGCCGAGCGTGGCCACGCGCACGCGCAGATGATGCTCGGGCGCTATCTCGCGCGGGCCCTGGCCGGCGAACAGAACACGGAAGAGGCGCGGGCCTGGCTTGAAAAGGCGCTGGCCCAGGGCCTGAGCGACGCGCAGGGCGACCTCGCGGCACTCCCCGCTGCGAAAACCGCACCGCCCGCCGCCCCCGCGCCGGAGGCTCCGGCCCCGCGCGCCGCTGCCGGCCGCCGCGGCACCAGCTGAGCGGCATGGACGCGGCACCAGGCCGCTCCGCGGCGCAGGGCGACGGGGATTCCGCGCCGCGCACCCAGGCAGCGTTCTTTGGCGAGCAGGCCGGCGAAGCATGGCGCGAAGGCCAGGCAGCCCTGCAGGAAGGCGACTTGCCGCGCGCCCTGTTCTGGATGGAGCGCGCCTGGCGCCTCGCGCCGGACGACCCCGCCGCGGCGCTGGCGCTGGCCGGCGCGCGGCTGCGCCAGGGCGACGCCGAAGGCGCCCGTGCGGTGCTGGAGCCGGTGGCGGAACGGATTGATTCGCGCGATGCGCTGCTGCTGCTGGCTGCCGCACGGCTGGCCGCCGGCCATGGCCCCCAGGCCGGCGTGGCGCTGGGCGCCATGCTCGGCGGCCACCTGGTGGCGCCGGGGCCGGAACTGGCGGCGCTCGCGCGCGGGGTGGCGCAGCGCGTGGGTGCGCCGGGCTGGTGCGGCGTGGCGCCGGATGGCAGCGCCTGGGCAGCCTCGGCGGCCGGCGGGCGGGCGGAATTCAGGCTCGATGGTCAAAGCTGGTCGCCAGACGTCGTCCCGCCCGGCGCAGCGCGGCTGGAGGTGGCGATCGGCGGGCGGGCCTGCCTCGGCAGCCCGATCGACCTGCGGCGTGCCCGGCGGGTGGAAGGCGTGGTCACGGCGCGCGATGGCGGCCTGGAAGGCTGGGCCTGGCACCCGGGCAACCCGGAGGCAGACCCCACCCTGGCCGTGATCTCCGCCGATGGGCAGGCGCGGATCGCGCTGGTGGCCGAGGATACCTCGATCACCGCCGGGGGCCCCCTGGCCCGGCCGCGGCGGTTCCATGTGCCCGCGGCACGGCTTGCCGCCCTGGTGCCGCCGCTGCGCGTGACGGGGCCGGATGGCCGCGACCTGCCCGGCAGCCCGCTGGACCCCGGCGCCGAAGCCCGCGCCGCCGTGGCGATCGCGCAGGCAGTGGCCCGCCGCTTCCCGCTGCGCGGCCCCGCTGCCGGAGCGGACGACCCCCTGGCCCATGCCGCCACGAACGCCGCCCTGCGCGGCCCGCCGGCCCGCGCCAAGGCAGCACCCGGCCGTGCCGTGGCCGTGGTGGTGCCGGCCTATCGCGGCACCGCCGTCACGCGCCGTTGCCTGGAGGCGGTGCGCGCCACCGCCCCTCCCGGCACCCTGGTGGTGGTGGTGGACGACGCAACGCCGGAACCCGCGCTGGCTGCGCTGCTGGACGAAATGTCCCAGGCAGGCCACATCCGCCTGCTGCGCCAGCCCGCCAATCGTGGCTTTCCCGCCAGCGCCAATGCCGGGCTGCGGCTGGCCGCGCGGCTGGCACCGGGTGCGGACCTGATGCTGCTGAACAGCGACGCCATCCCCGCGCCGGGCTGGATGGAGGGGCTGCGCGCGGCGGTGCATGCGGCCGGAGACATCGGCACCGCCACCCCGCTGTCCAACGACGCGACCATCCTGAGCTACCCCGACACCACGCGCACCAATCCGCCGCCACAGGGTGCGGCGCTGGCCAGCATGGCCAAGCTCACCGCACGCGCCAACCAAGGCGTGGCGGTGGAGATTCCCACCGCCGTGGGCTTCTGCATGTACATCCGCCGCGAATGCCTGGCCGCCACCGGGCTGTTCCGCGAGGACAGCTTCGCCCAGGGCTACGGCGAGGAGAACGATTTGTGCCTGCGCGCACGCCACCTGGGCTGGCGCCATGTCGGCGTGCCCGGCGTGTTCGTGGCGCATGAGGGCGGGCAATCCTTCGGCGCCGCCACCTCCCCATTGGTGACGCGCAACCTCGCGGTGCTGGAACGGCTGCATCCCGGCTATGCCGCGCTGATCGCCGCCTTCCAGGCCACGGACCCCCTGGCCGAAGCGCGCCGGCGCCTGGATGCCGCCCGCTGGCAGGCGGCGCGGCGCAAGGGCGCTTCCCCCGCGGTGGTGCTGGTCACGCATGACAGCGGCGGTGGGGTGGAGCGCGTGGTGCGCGCCCGCTGCGCGGCGCTGCAGGCCGAAGGCCGCCGCGCCATCCTGCTGCGCCCGGTCACGGACCGGATGCGCGCCTCCGCCACCGGCCCCACCGCCCGGCCCGGGCTGGTGCGGGTGGAGGAGGCCGGCGGCGCGCCCTACCCCAACCTCGTTTTTGCCCTGCCGGATGAGCTCCCGGCCCTGGCGCAGCTACTGCGCGCCGACAAGCCGGCGCTGCTGGAGGTGCACCACCTGCTGGGCCACGACCACGCGCTGCTGGGCCTCGCCGGCCTGCTGGGCGTGCCGGAGGAGGTGCATCTGCACGACTACGCCTGGTTCTGCCCGCGCGTCACCCTTCTGGGCCCGGAGCGGCGCTATTGCGGCGAGCCCGAGGACGCACGCGAATGTGATGCCTGCGTGGCAGATGCCGGGCGCGTGCTGGAGGAGGCGCTGCCCACCGCCGCGTTGCGCGCCCGTTCCGCCGCCGACCTGGCGCGCGCGCGCCGCGTGGTGGCCCCCTCCGCCGATGCCGCCGCGCGCATGCGCCGCCACTTCCCCGGCCTGGCGCCCGAGGTGGTGCCGCTGGAAGACGACGCTGCGGACCTCGCCGCCGCGCGCAGCCTGCCGCGCCCGGCCCTGCGCGAAGGGGAGGCGCGGCGCGTGGCCGTCATCGGCGGGATCGGCACGGAAAAAGGCTACGATGTTATCCTGGCCTGCGCGCGCGACGCACGCATGCGTAACCTTAAGATCCAGTTCACCATCGTGGGACATACCCGTGACGACCGGCGGCTGCTGGACACCGGGCGCGTGCTGGTGACAGGCGGTTACCGCGAAGGCGATGGCGAGGCACTTGTCCGTGCCCATCGGCCGCACCTGGCCTTCCTGCCGTCGCTCTGGCCGGAGACGTGGTGCTTCACCCTGGGGGTGGCCTGGCGTGCCGGGCTGCGCACCGCGGTGTTCGATATCGGAGCCCAGGCCGAGCGCGTGCGCGCCTCCGGCCACGGGTGGATACTGCCCCTGGGCCTGCCCGCGGCAGCGATCAACAATGCGTTGCTTGCCGTGGAACCGTGACCGCGCAATGTATGCTACCTTGCGTTCAACGGTAGGTGAGGAAAACCACCTACCAAATGCCAACATGCCTGCCCGACCGTCCGTTCGAGAAGTGAGATCCTGATGTCAGACGCTGCCGTTGCATCCCAGACCGCCCCGCAAAATGCGGCCGGCCGCCAGGCCGGCAATGCCGGGAACCGGGTGGTTGAGCTGCGCGTCTCCGGCAACCTCATGCGCCTGGAGACCGGCTTGTATTGCATCGTGAACAAGCCCGCGCCGAATGCCGACCTGCGCAGCGGCATGCCGGGCGTGCGCCTCTCGCCGGCGCCGGGCGTGGACAGCCGTCCGGAACAGGTGGAGATCACCACCTTCCGCGACGATGGCTGGCTCTCCGGCTTCGGCGATGCCGCCCTCGTGCGCGTGCACCAGGGCCCGGCCCACGTGCTGGTCACGGTCTACCAGGACCCCGCGCACCAGGAATCGTCGCCCAACATCCAGGTGGTGAAGCTGCTGGACCGCGCCCCGCCGCGCGCCACCGCCGCCCGCGTTGCCCCGCCCGCCATGGCCCCCGCGCAGGGCGATGCCCACGTGGCCGCCGCTGCCGCCGCCGCCCCGCAGGGCAGCCCGCGGGTGATGGACATGGTGGCCCATATCCAGGGCCTCGGCGATGTCGGCGCCCTCATCCAGGATCGCCTGGGCGAGGTCGGCAGCAAGCGCTGGATTGAAGGTTTCGCGATCGCGCCGACAACGGATGTCGCGCCGTCGGACATCGAATACCAGGCCGTGCTGGGCCGCGGCTGGCTCTCCCCCTGGGTGGAGGGCGGCGAGTTCTGCGGCAGCCGCGGCATGGCGCTGCCGGTGCTGGGCCTGCGCCTGCGCCTGCGCGGCGATGCGGCGCGGGATTGGGAATGCACCTATTCCGCCAGCTTCACCGATGGCACCCAGGCTGGGCCGGTGCCGGCCGGCGCTGCCTGCGAATCCGAAAGCCTGTCGCCCCTGGAATCCTTCCAGATCCATCTGCGCCGCCGTGGCCAGGCCCCGGCCCCGGCCGCCCCTGCGGCGCCGGCCCGCGCGGCGGCACCCGCACCCGCCGCCGCTGCCGAACCCAAGCCCAAGGCTGCCCCGAAGCCCGCCGCCAAGCCGGCTCCGAAGGCCCTCGCCAAGCCGGCGCCGCGCCGCCGCTGAGCGATATCTCCGGCACGGCGCACGTCGCCATGCCGCGGTCGTTGATGTGTCCCGGGCCCCAGGCCCGGGGCCGTGAGGCTATGGGCGCCCCGGCCTGGGGCACCCCCGGGGCGCGGCCATGAAGTTCCTCTTCATCCACCAGAATTTTCCGGCGCAGTACCAGCACCTCATCCTGCACCTGCTGGATCGCGGTGGTCACGACATCGTGTTCATCTCGGAGGCGAACGACAACGCCATCCCCGGCGTGCGCCGTGTGCTCTACAAACCGGAGCCCGGCACCCCGGAATACATCCACCCCGCCGCCCAGGACCTGGACCGCGCGGTGCGCCGGGCCGAAAAAGTGGCCGCCGCCGCCACCAACCTGAAGAAGCTGGGCTTTGTCCCCGACATCATCATCGGCCACCACGGTTGGGGCGAGCTGCTGAACATCCCCGATGTGTTCCCGGATGTGCCGTTGCTCGGCTATTTCGAGTTCTACTACTGGTCCCAGGGCATCGACGTGAACTTCGACCCGGAGTTCCCGCTCGACCCCGCCCAGCGGCCGCGCATCCGGGCCATGAACACCGTGAACCACCTCGCCTACGGCCTGGGCCAGGCCGGGCAGACGCCCACGGAATGGCAGCTCAGCCTGTATCCCGAGCATATGCGCCCGGGCATTTCCCTGCTGACGGAAGGCGCGCAGCTCGATCTCTGCAAGCCGGACCCCACCGCCCGCACCCGCCCGCTGACCCTCGGCACGTTCACCGTGGCGCCGCAGGACACGCTGGTCACCTACGTGGCCCGCAACCTGGAGCCGTATCGCGGCGCCCACACCATGATCCGGGCGCTGCCGGCGCTGATGCGCGCGCGGCCGGACCTCAAGGTGGTCATGGTCGGCGGCGACGATGTCAGCTACGGCGCACGCTGCCCCACCGGCAGCTGGCGCAAGCACTACCTGAAGGAAATCGCAGGCAAATACGACCCGGCCCGCCTGCTGATGCCCGGCCAGGTGAACTACTCCACCTATCTCGCCCTGCTGCAGCGCTCCGACGCGCACGTGTACCTCACCTACCCCTTCGTCGCCTCATGGTCGCTGCGCGAGGCGCTGGCCGCCGGCTGCGCCGTGGTGGGCGCGGACGTGGATTCGGTGCGCGAGTTCATCACCCATGGCCGCAACGGCCTGATCACCCCGTGCCTCGATCCCGGGAAACTGGCCGACACGGTCCTGGCGCTGCTGGAAGACCGCAAGCTCACGGCCAAGCTGCGAACCGGGGCGCGCCGCCATGCCGAGAAGCACCTGGACATGAAGCTGCACCTGGCCGCCTACGCCAAGCGGATCCACGAACTGACCGGCCAGAAGATCTAGGGATCTGCCCCTGCGAAGGGTGCGGTTGCCGCGCGCGGGAACCGCCCGGGGTGCCGGGCGGTTGAGCCTGCACAGGTATCGCAGGAGCACATCATGTCCGGCACACGCGGCAACCGCAGCACCAGTCTCGATTCCGACCTCGCCGGCACTGGCGCCGGCATGTCCCGGCCAGGGCTTGGCAGCGCCAGCCTCCGCGCCGACATGGCCAGCACCGGCGGGGACGCAGGCCCAGACCTGGAGGTGGATGAAACCGGCCGCCTGATCTCCGCCGAGAAGGTCATCGGCACGTCGGTCTACAACCGCGGCGGTGACAGCCTCGGCACCATCCACGGCCTGATGATCGACAAGATCGCCGGCCGCGTCGCCTATGCGGTGATGAGCTTCGGCGGCTTCCTGAGCATCGGCGAGCGCTACCACCCGCTGCCCTGGGGCACCCTCACCTACGACACCTCACGCGGCGGCTACGTGGTGGACCTCAACAAGGAGCAGCTGGAGGGCGCGCCAAGCTACGGGCGCGACGACGACGTCTGGTCCCGCCCCGGCTATGGCCAGGCAGTGCACGACTACTACGGCATTCCGTACATGATGTAGCTACCGGGGCAGTGCCGCCGAAATCCGCGCTGCCTCCGCCGGGCTGAACATCCCGTGGCGCACCAGCAGCGCGGCCAGCACTGCCACCACGTTGAACTTGAAGTCCTGGCCACCCGCGCGCAGCGCCTCGGCCACGCGCGCCAGGGGCCAAAGCGAAAACCCCTCCACCTCGCCGTCGCGCGGGGTGGGGGTGAAGCTGTCGGGCAACGCCACCTCGTAGCAGTGCAGCAGGTCCCGGCGCAGGCCCTCGGGCCGCTCCATGGCATAGCGCAGCACGCCGGTCCGCTGGGCGCGGCGCGCGAGGTCGGCCGGCATCGCTGCCTCCTCCTCCGCCTCCTTCACCAGCGTCTCCTCCGGCGTGTGCCCCGCCGGCATGCCGCCCGCCACGATATGGTCCAGCTTGCCGGGATCGAGCGCCTTGTCCGCCGCCCGCTTGCCGATCCAGATGTGCAACCCATCCGCCCGCCGCACCAGGGCATCCAGGTGAATCCCCTGCGCCTCGATCCCGAAGGCCGGCAGCGCGCCACGGTCGATGGTCGAAAGCACCGGCCCGTCCGGCGTGGCCCGCACATCGAACGCCTCGCGCCGCCAGCGCATCAGCCCACGCGCCGACAGCGCCCGCGCCATCCCCGGCAGCGCCGCCGGCGCTTCCAGCACCACGCCGCCGGGGCCCTGGTGCACATCGTCGAATTCCGCCACTGCCGCTGCCAGCGCGGGCGAAAGCCAGCCCACCTGCTCCGCCCCCAGCAGGAAGGGCACCCGCCCGCCCGGCAGGGCGGCAGAGTTCAGTTCGGCCAGGCGGCGCAGCAGGATTTCCATCCACCTGCGTTAGCGCGGAATGGCAGGCGTCACCAGAGCGTCCCTTTCCAGCCCCGCCCGGCCATGCCACATCCTGCCGCATGAAAAGCACCGGTGGACCCCAGCTCTCCCTCGCCTCCGGCGAGCCCCGCTCCGCCCTGCAGACCATCGGCTCGCTGCTGCCCTATCTCTGGCCGCGCGACGACATGGTGGCGCGCTTCCGCGTGGTGGTGGCCGCCATCTTCCTGGTCTGCGCCAAGCTCGCCCTGGTCTGGGTGCCCGTGGTGTACAGCTGGGCGGTGGATGCGCTGGTGCCCAAGGCCGGGGGCGCCGCCGCCATCGTGGCCGTGCCGCTGGCGCTGATCGTCGGCTACGGCCTGCTGCGCGTGGCCGCCAGCGGCTTCGGCGAAATGCGGGACGCGATCTTCGCCGCCGTGCAGCAGCGCACCGTGCGCCGCATCGCGCTTCAAACCTTCCAGCACCTGCACCGCCTCTCCCTGCGATTCCACCTCGATCGCCAGACCGGCGGCCTCTCACGCTCCATCGAGCGCGGCACGGTGGGCATCGAGCAGGTGCTGCGCCTGGCCGTGTTCAACGTGCTGCCGACGCTGTTCGAGGTGCTGCTGGTCGTCGGCATCCTCTGGTACGTGTTCGACTGGCGCTTCGCCAGCGTCACCCTGGTCGCTGTCGGCCTCTACCTCACCTTCACCCTGCTGTTCTCCAACGTGCGCGTGCGCATCCGCCGCCGCATGAACGCCACCGACAGCGAGGCACAGTCCAAGGCCGTCGACAGCCTGCTGAACTACGAAACCGTCAAATACTTCGGCAACGAGCCGCACGAGGCCCGTCGCTTCGACGAAGCCTGGGCCAACTACGAACGCGCCGCCGTGCGCAACCAGGTCACGCTCAACATCCTCAACCTCGGCCAGGCGGTGATCATCGCCGCGGGGCTCTCGCTCGTGATGCTGATGGCCGCCCAGGGCGTGGCCGATGGCAGCATGTCGGTGGGCAAGTTCGTGCTGGTGAACACCTACCTGATGCAGCTCTACCAGCCGCTCAACATGCTCGGCTTCGTTTATCGCGAGATCAAGCAGGGCCTCACGGACATGGAACAGCTGTTCCGCCTGCTTTCGCTCAACCAGGAAGTGGCAGACAAGCCAGGCGCCCCGGCCCTCGCGCCCCCAGCCTCCGGCCGCCAGGGCGAAGTGGTGTTCGAGGATGTGCGCTTCGGCTACCAGCCGGAACGCGAGATCCTCAAGGGCCTCACCCTGCGCGTGCCCACCGGCGGCCGCCTGGCCATCGTCGGCCCCACCGGCGCCGGCAAATCCACCATCAGCCGCCTGCTGTTCCGCTTCTACGATGTCACCCACGGCCGCATCCTGATCGACGGGCAGGACATCCGTGACATCAAGCAAGACAGCCTGCGCGCCGCCATCGGCGTGGTCCCGCAGGACACGGTGCTGTTCAACGACACCATCCGCTACAACATCGCCTATGGCCGCCCCGGCGCCACGCAAGACCAGATCGAGCACGCCGCCCGCCTGGCCCAGGTGCATGATTTCGTGCTCCGCTTGCCAGACGGCTACGATACCCGCGTGGGCGAACGCGGCCTCAAGCTCTCCGGCGGCGAAAAGCAGCGCGTGGCCATCGCCCGCACCATCCTGAAGGATCCGCCCATCCTGATCCTGGACGAAGCCACCAGCGCGCTCGATACCCGCACCGAGCAGGACATCCAGGCCGCGCTCCGCGCCGTCTCCAGCACCCGCACTACCCTCACCATCGCCCACCGCCTTTCCACCGTGGTGGATGCGGACGAGATCATCGTGCTGAACGAAGGCCGCGTGGTGGAACGTGGCCGCCACGCGGAGCTGGTGGCACTCGGCGGCACCTATGCCCACATGTGGGCGATGCAGGCGGAACAGCAGGCAGAAGAAGCGCCGGCAAAGTAGCTTCCCTTCGCGCCCCGCCTGCCGCATACCGCCTTCACGACAGGAGAGAACGACCCATGTCCCAGCACGACGACGGCTTCGACGAGGCCGGCGCCCCAGCCGACCTCAGCCACGCCGGCGCGGTGGTGGACAAGGCGATCGAATACATGGCCAGCCAGAACATCGGCGA
>CAMDAM010000111.1 GCA_945888575.1 Asaia bogorensis
TCGTCGTTGAGGATGATGCCCACGGCCGCCGCGGCACTGCCGAGCACGGCGCCGGAGGACGGGGCGGAGAGGGTGACGGCGAAGCGCTCGTTCAGCTCGCCGGCGAAATCGGCGGCGACGGGGATGGTGAGCACGCGGCTGGTCTCGCCCGGCGCGAAGGTGAGGCGGCCGGTGGGCAGGGTACCGCCGGCGAAATCGGCAGCCGAGGCGGGCAGCGTGCCGTTCCCCGTGATGCCCGCCACGGCATAGCCGATGCTGTGTGCGGCGGCGGTGTTGGCGCCGCGGGTGACGGTGAAGGTGAACGGCGTGGTGCCGCCGCTGCTGCCCTCCGTACGGCTGGCGGCAAGACGGGCGATGGCGAAGCTGGCCGGCGGAGGTGCGACATCGTCGTTGCGGATGATGCCCTGGGCGCTGGCGGTGCCGATGGTGGCGCCGCTGGCGCCCGAGAGGGTGACGGCGAAGCGCTCATTGGATTCGAGGATATCGTCGGCCGCAACGGGGATGGTGAGGGTGCGGCTGGTTTGCCCCGGCGCGAAGCTGACGGTGCCGGCGGGGAACAGGCCGCCGGCGAAATCCGCGGCGCTGGCCGGGGCGGTGCCGGACCCGGTGGCGCCCGATACCGCGTAGTTCACCGTCGCGGCGCCGCCGATGGCGCCGCTGCGGGTCAGGGTGAAGGTAAAGGCGGTGGTGCCTCCGCTGCCTTCTGTCTGGTTGTAGGCGAGGCCGGCGATGGCGATGGTGGCATCGTCGTTGAGGATGATGCCCTGGGCGGTGCCCTTGGTGACCACGCTGGCCGGCGGGGGCGCGCCGAGGGTGACGGCGAAGCGCTCATTGGCTTCCACGGCGGCATCGGCGGCGACCGGCACGATCAGGGTGGCGCTGGTCTGGCCGGGCGCGAAGCTGAGCAGCCCGGCGGGGAAGGCGCCGCCGGGGAAATCCGCGGCACTGGCCGGCACGGTGCCGGACCCGGCGATGCCGGTGAGGCTCCAGGGGATGCTCTGCGCGAGGCCGGTGGCGCCCGCGCGGGTAACGGTGAAGGAGAAGGCCGGTGTGCCGCCGGTGCCCTCCGCCTGGCTCAGCGTGCCCGTGGTGAAGGTGAAGGCAGTGCTGTCGAGGTTGAAGTCTGGCCGCACGGTCACCTCGCCGTCGTCGAAGCGCAGGCGCTCGATGCCGAAGAGCTGGTCGGTGTCGCCGGCCTTGGAGGTCACGCGCAGGCGGTCTGCCTGGGGGGAGAAGCTGTACTCGGCGAAGCTGCCGGCATAGACGGCGGTGTCGGTGCCGGTCTGGCCGTCGATCCAGTCCGCGCCGGTGCCGCCGGTGATGCTGTCGTCGTCCTCGCCGCCGTAGAGCGTGTCGGCGCCGGCGGCGCCGTCCATCACGTCATCCCCGCCGCCGCCGCCGAAGGTGTCGTTGCCGGCGAGGCCGGTGAGCATGTCGTTCCCGTCGCCGGCATAGATGCTGTCGAGCGCGTTGCCGCGGTATTCGATGCGCTCGGCCATCACGTTGAGCAGGCCGCCGGTGTCGGCGTTCTGGATGGTGCCGGTGCCGCCGGCGAAGCTGCCGCGCAGGCGCCCGGTTTCGGCGGAGAAATCGAGCACGGCGGTGTCCTGGCCGTCCTGGCCGGAGAGGGTGTATTGCGCGCCTTCCGGCAGGGTGTAGGCGGCCCCGAGCCGGTCGTTGGCCTTGCCGCCCCAGAGCTGGGCGAAAATCTCGATGCCGGAGACATGGGCGTAGGGCATGCCGCCCACCATCGGCGCGTAGCCGCCGCCGGGCTCCAGCGCCACGAAATCCACCGGCTCTATGGCGGTGAGGAAGTAGAGGCTGGCGGTGTCGATGCCGTCGCCGCCGAACATCATGTTGGCGCCGGAGGTGCCCACCAGGCGGTCATTGCCTGGGCCGCCATCCAGGAAGTTGCCGTCGGTGCCTTCCGAGTAGGCGGCGTTGCCGAACAGCTCGTCGTCGCCTTCGCCGCCGAACAGGTAGTCCCAGCCGTCGCCGCCGTTCAGGTAGTCGTTGCCTTCGTCGCCCCCGAGGAAATCGGTGCCGGTGTCGCCTGCCGCGTAGCCGTCGCCCTGCAGGATGTCGTTGCCGAGGCCGCCATGCAGCGTGTCGTTGCCGTCGCCGCCGCGCACGATGTCATCGCCCTCGTCGCCCCAGAGCGTGTCGCCGAGGAGGTAGCCGTCGATCGTGTCGTCGCCGGCCAGGCCGAAGATCTCGTCCACGCTCGGGGCGTAGACGAACTGGCCGAGGTCCTCGCGCCATTCGACGTCGCCGGAGAGGATATTGGGTCCGGTGGTGCCGGTGATGATGGGCATTGGGGGCTCCCGCGCGCATGGCGCATTGGTTAAGAGAATGCTAATATAATCCTCCGCATGCGTTCGTTTCCTTGATGCCGGTCAATGCGCGGGTGGCTTGGCGGGGCGGGCAGGGCGGGGTAAGGCCGGTGCAACGAAGGGGAGGATGCCGGTGCGGCTGACGGAGGAGCAGGAGGCGTTGCAGGCGCGCGCGCGGGCGCTGGCCGATGGGCCGGTGCGGGCGCGGGCGGCGGAGATCGACGCGAGCCGCGAATATCCGTGGGATATCGTGGAAGCCCTGAAGGCCGAGGGGTTCATGGGGATGACGATCCCCGTGGAATACGGCGGCCAGGGCCGCAGCTTCTTTGACACCGTGCTGGTGGTGGAGCAGCTGGCGCGGGCCTGCACCGTCACGGCGCGGATCGTGGTGGAGGCCAATATGGGCGCGATCTCCACCGTGATGGCCTATGGCAGCACGGCGCAGAAGCGCATGGCGGCGGCGCTGGTGCTGGCGGGCGACAAGCCGGCGATCTGCATCACCGAGCCCGATGCGGGCAGCGATGCCGGCGGCATGACCACGCGGGCAGACCGGCGCGGCAATCGCTGGGTGATGAACGGGCGCAAGCACTGGATCACCGGCGGCGGCATCTCCCGCCTGCACCTGATCTTCGCCCGCGCCTTCGATGAGGACGGCACCGATCTCGGCGTGGGCGGGTTCCTGGCGGTGCGCGGGGAGACCGAGGGGCTGAAGATCGTCCGGCGCGAGACCACGATGGGGCTGTGCGGCATGCCGGAGGCAGAGCTGGCCTTCGAGGAGATGGAGATCACGCCAGACCTGGTGCTGGAGCCGCCGGGCGGGTTCAAGCGCGGCTTCGCGGAGCTGATCAACGCCTACAACAGCCAGCGCGTCGGCGCCGGCACGGTGGCGATGGGGATCGCGCAGGGGGCGCTGGAACAGGCCGTTTCCTGGGCGAAATCGCGCGAGCAGTTCGGCCGGCCGATCGGCGAGTTCCAGGGGCTGCAATGGATGCTGGCCGACATGCAGGTGCAGCTCACCGCCTCGCGGCTGATGCTGTATGCGGCCGCCGAATCGCGCGGGCCCGGCGGCAGCGCGTTTCCGGATCCCGATCTGGCGGCGCAGGCGAAGATCTTTGCCTCGGAAGCCGCGATCAGGATCGTGAACGACGCGCTGCAGGTGTTCGGCGCGCGCGGCTACTCGCGCGACTTCCCGCTGGAGCGGATGGCACGCGATGTGCGGATGTTCACCATCGGTGGCGGCACGGCGCAGGTGCTGCGCACGCTGGTGGCCGGCAAGGTACTGGGCTGGAAGCTGCCGCAGACGCGGGATGGCTATCTCAACCGGGGGTGACGGACATGGCCTACGAATTCGTGCGGGTGGAGATCGAGGGCCCGGTGGGCACGCTGGTGTTCAACCGGCCAGAGGTGCTGAACGCCTTCCACAACGAGGCGATGGATGAGTGCCGCGCCGCGCTGAAGGAACTGGCCGACAACGACCAGGTACGCGCGGTGCTGGTGCGCGGCGAGGGCCGGGCCTTCTCGGCGGGGTTCGACATGAAGGCCTCCGCCAACCGCGACCAATCCACCGTCGATCTCGTCCGCAAGCAGATGGAACGCCAGTTCGACTTCATCATGGCGTTCTGGGATTGCCCGAAGCCGACCATCGCGCTGGTGCACGGCTTCTGCATGGCCGGCGCCTTCGAGGTGGCGCTGGCCTGTGACATCACCATCGCCGCCGATGGCACGCGCTTCGGCGAGCCGGAGGTGCGGTTCGGCACCGGGATCGTGGCGATGCTGTTGCCCTGGGCCGTGCTGCCGAAGCACGCCAAGGAGATGCTGCTGACCGGGAACGACAAGATGGATGCCGACCGCGCCCATGCCATCGGCATCGTGAACCATGTGGTGCCAGCCGAGGAGCTGGTGCCGTTCGGCCGGCGCATGGCGCTGGACATCGCCGCGGCGGCGGGGCCGAGCGTGTTCTTCACCAAGCGGGCGATGAACCGCACCTACGAGATCATGGGCATGCGCCAGGCGCTGCTGGCCTCCTTGGATATCGACATCATCCTGAATTCCACGCCGAGCGCGGAGAAGGCCGAGTTCGGGCGGCTGCGGCGCGAACAGGGGCTGAAGGCGGCGCTGGCGTGGCGGGACTCGCGGTTCTCGGACGGCACGCCCGAATAGCGCATCGCGCATGGAGACCGTGCTGGGCCTGGTGCGTGACTACGGCGTTGCCGCCTACCTGCTGCTGTTCGCCTACACGGTGCTGAAAAGCGGCACCTTGCCGCTGTTCGCCGGCTATGCGGCGCAGGCGGGCGCGCTGGATGCCGGGGCGGTGGCGGCGGTAACCTTCCTGGGCGGGTATGGCGGGGATGAGGCGCGGTTCTGGCTGGCGCGGCGCTTCGGGGAGCGGATGCTGCAGGGGCGGCCACGGCTGCGCACGCTGACGGAGCGGGCTGCGGCGGTGCTGGCGCGGCATGGTGCTGCCTACATCTTCCTGTATCGCTACCCCAAGGGGATGCGCACGGTGGGTGCCCTGCCGGTGGGCTTCAGCGCCATGGCATGGCAGCGCTTCAGCGTGCTGAACGCGGCCTCTGCCGCGCTGTGGACCCTGCTGCTGGTGGGCGGCGGCTATGCCTTCGGCGCCAGCATCGAGGCGGCGGTGGCGCGCGGCTGGGGGATGTGGAGCGCGCTGCTGCTGATCCCGTTCCTGGGCGCCGGCCTGCTGGCGTGGCGCCGGGTGTCGGCGGTGGCGCAGGCCGGGTGATCCCCGGCATTCCTTCCCTTCCGCTTCCCCGGGGTGTATCTGCCCGCGCCATGAGCACCGATGCCATTGCCGAGATTTCGCGCCGCCGGACCTTCGCGATCATCTCCCACCCCGATGCCGGCAAGACCACGCTGACCGAGCGGCTGCTGCGCGCGGGCGGGGCGATCCAGCTTGCCGGCAACGTGCGCGCCAAGGGCGAGCGGCGGCGCACCCGCTCGGACTGGATGGGGATTGAGCGCGAGCGCGGCATCTCCGTGGTGACCTCGGTGATGACCTTCGAATACCGGGATTGCGTGTTCAACCTGCTCGATACCCCGGGCCACGAGGACTTCTCCGAGGACACCTACCGCACGCTGACGGCGGTCGATTCCGCGGTGATGGTGATCGACGCGGCCAAGGGCATCGAGGCACGCACGCGCAAGCTGTTCGAGATCTGCCGCATGCGCGACATCCCGATCGTGACCTTCATCAACAAGTTCGACCGCGAGGCGCAGGACCCGTTCGCGCTGCTGGACGAAGTTTCCTCGGCGCTGGCGCTGGACACCGCGCCGGTCACCTGGCCGGTCGGCCGGGCGGCGACCTTCGTGGGCACCTACGACCTGCGCAAGCGGGAGATCCATGTCTCCGAACCGCTGCCGCAATCCGACGAGCGGATGGTCACGCTGGGCGAGGAGCTGGAGCTGGTGCAGGCCGCCCTGCCGGAGTTCGACGTGGAGAGCTTCATGGCCGGTCACCTGACGCCGGTCTATTTCGGCTCCGCGATCAAGGAGATCGGGGTGTCCGACCTGCTGGACGGGCTGGTGGAATACGGGCCGCGTCCGCGCGCGCAGCCGGCCGATACGCGCGTTGTGGAGGCCACCGAGCCGGGCCTGACGGCGCTGGTGTTCAAGATCCAGGCGAACATGGACCCGAACCACCGCGACCGCATCGCCTTCGCGCGTGTGTGCTCCGGCAAGCTGGTGCGCGGCATGCGGCTGAAGCAGGTGCGCACCGGCAAGCTGATCCCGCTGCACGCCCCGCAATTTTTCTTCGCGCGCGAACGGCAGACGGCGGACGAGGCCTTCGCCGGCGACGTGGTGGGCATCCCCAACCACGGCACGCTGCGCATCGGCGATACGCTCTCCGAAGACGAGGAGATCAACTTCGTCGGCGTGCCCTATTTCGCGCCCGAAATCCTGCGCCGGGTGCGGCTGGACGACGCGATGAAGGCCAAGAAGCTGCGTCAGGCGCTGCAGGAGCTGGCCGAGGAAGGCGTGGTGCAGCTGTTCCGCCCGCAAGATGGCGCCCAGCCGATCGTCGGCGTGGTCGGCACCCTGCAGCTGGACGTGCTCATCGCGCGCCTGGCCGGCGAGTACGGCGTGAAGATCGGCTTCGAGCAGACGCCCTATTCGCTGGCGCGCTGGGTCTCTGGCGAGAAGATGGCGCTGGCCAAGTTCCTGGCCGACAACCGCACCGCCATGGCGGATGACGTGGATGGCGACCCGGTGTTCCTCTCCAGCTCCGCCTTCATGCTGCGGCGCACGTCGGAGCTGAACCAGGGCCTGACCTTCCGCGACATCAAGGACTTCAAGGCAGAGCGGATCGCGGTGGCCTGAAGGGGGTCAGGCCCGCACGGTCCGGTCCACGCCGGACCACGGCGGCAGGGTGGCGCCGACCTTCTCCGGGTTGGCGCCGATGCGGCGGGCCACGGCCTGGCGCTCGAAGGCGTACATCACCGGGATCAGGGTGAAGCCGCACAGCGTGGCGATCAGCCAGAAGCGGGCCTCGCCCACTTCCTGCAGCCAGAGATTCTGCGTGAGTAGAACCACGCCGGCGGCGGCGAGGCAGAGCAGGTCGAAAGCGATGTTGACCGTGGCGAGCAAGATGATGCGGGGATGCATTTTGCGTCCTCCTGAATGTGTGCCGGAAAATAAGATGCGCCGGCTGCCCCCGTGGTATGGCGATGTGCCGAAACACGCAACGAAAGACTGCGATTGAGACGCGTGCGGGGCGCAGAATTGAACTTGTTTGCAGGATTGAAAGAATTTTGCGGCGGGGCGTCACGCCGTGTTGTTCCCTGGGCTTGATCGGAATCAACGCGGCGCGGGGCTGGGGGGCGTAGGCATGTCTCAGGCAATCGAGACGAGGAGACGCCTGATGACTCAGCAAGGACAGCCCAAGGTATGGGTTCTGGTGGCGGATGGGGAGCACGCCCGCGTGGTGGTGCCGATGGCGCGGGAAGGGCAGTTCGCCACCCGCATCGCCTTCGACCCGGCGAGCGCGCGGCTGAAGCGCGATGCGGCTGCGGGCGAGGTGGAACAGCGATACGAGGCGGCCGAGGCCGGGCACCACGCCCAGGCCCCCGCGCGCGACCCCAAGGTGCTCGGCGAGCAGGGCTTCGCGGTGTCCGTGGCGGAGCATGTAAGCGCGCATGCGCAGAAGCATGATTTCGACCAGCTGGTGCTGGTGGCGCCGGGCCGCACGCTGCATCACCTGCGCGAGGCGCTGTCGCCGCAGGCCGCGCGGCTGGTGGTGGGCTCCATGAGCAAGGACTATGCGGCGCTGGCGGATCACGACCTTTCGCCGCATTTGGCGCAGTGGTGGCTGGCACCGCCGGCGGCGGCCTGAGCGGCCAGAAGCGGGGGGCATATCGAAAGATTGCCCCCCGTATCTGGCATGTCCGCGCGTTCAAAAGTGTAACCCCTGGCGAAACCGCCCCCGTCTGAAAGGTCTTGTTCAACTATTCCACCCATGGTGATCGCGCGGCGCCGCAACTGGCCGTGGAGGCCTAGGGTGCGACTCCGAACGCCTGCCATAGCTCCGCGCAGAAGGTGGATGACCACATGACGCGAGACAGACGGGGTGTTGCCATGAGGGTGGTTCTCCGGCCGCTTTGGCTGCTGCGGGGCTTGGCGATGGCGGGGCTGCTGGCCATGGCCGGCTGCGGATCCCTGCCCACGCTGGGGCGGGCCGAACCCGATTCATCGCTGCGGCTGGCGACGATCTTCATGAGCGCGGGTGCGCCCGATGCGGCGCTGCGGGCCGCCGATGAGGCGCTGGTGCGCCGGCCACGCAATGCCGAGGCGATGGTGTTGCGCGCCGATGCGCTGGTGGCGCTGGAGCGGGCGGACGAGGCGCAGCAGGCCTACATGGCGGCGATCGCCGAAGACCCGCGCGCGGTGGGGCCGCGTATCGCGCTGGGGCGGATGCTGGTGCGCCGCAACCCCGCGGCGGCGGAAGCGATGTTCGCCGATGTGCTGGCCCGCCAGCCGAACAACGCCATCGCACTGAACAATATCGGCATCACGCGCGACCTGCAGGGCCGGCACCGGGAGGCGCAGCCCTCCTACCGCGCCGCGCGCACCGTCGATCCGCGCATGACCGGGGCGAGCGTGAACCTGGGGCTGTCGCTGGTGCTGTCGGGCGACATGGCCGAGGCGGTGCGCGAGCTGACGCCGCTGGCCGCCGCACCCGATGCGTCGCCGACCGTGGTGGAAAATCTGGGCGTTGCCCTGGCGGCGAATGGCGAGGCCGGCGAGGCCGCGCGCGTGCTGGCGCGGGTGATGGCGCCGGCGGAAATTGCCGAGGTGCTGGCGCAGTATCGCGGGCAGCCCGCGCGGGTGGCCGCGGCACCTGTGCCTGTTGCGGCCCGCGCCGCTTCGCCTGTGGCCGCACCCGTGGCGGCACCCGTGTTGCCGCCGGTTGCAGTGGCCCCGCCTGCGAGCATTCCGGTCGTTCCGGTTCCGGTGGCGGCGCGGGTGGAGCCTGCGGCACCTGCCACAGAGCCAGCCAGCGTGTTGATGGCCAGCGTGGTGGCGCCGCCCCCCGTGGTTGCGCCGGTTGCAGTGCCCGTAGCGCCGCCGGTGGTGCCCGCTGCCGCACCCCAGCCGGTGGCACCTGCCGCGCCCGCTCCCCGTGCGCCGGTGGCGGCGGGGCATGGAGCCTTCGCGCAGCTCGCGGCCTCTGAAACCGAGGCGGCGGCACCGGAGGAGTGGGAGCGGTTGCGGCGGCGGCTGGGCGGCTTGCTGCAGGCGCGCCCGACGCTGACCATGTCGGCCGAGGTGGCCGGGCGCACCGTGTGGCGGCTGCGTACGCCCTTCGCCAGCACCGCCGAGGCGGCTTCGTTCTGCGCCGAGGTGCGCGCAGCTGGCGGTGGGTGCTGGGCGGCGGCCGGAACCTGACCTTCTAGGTTTTGCCCGGCCAGGTTTCCATCAGTGCCTTCACCGGCATCGGCCGGCCATAGCGGTAGCCCTGGCCGGTCTCGCAGCCTGCCTCGCGCAGCAGCGCCTCCACTTCCTCCGTCTCGATGCCCTCGGCGACGACGCTGAGGCCCAGCGCGTGGCCGAGGCGGATGGTGGCGCGGACCAGCTTGGCGGCTTCCGGCAACTCGGCGATGCGGGCCACGAAGCTGCGGTCGATCTTCAGCTCCGTGAAGGGCATGCGCAGCAGGGCGGGCAGGGTGGCATAGCCGGTGCCGAAATCATCCATGGCGCAGCCGATGCCCTGCTGGCGCAGGGCGCTGAGCACCTCTGCCGCGCGATCGGGCTGGGCGAAGGGGTGGCCTTCCGTGATCTCCGCGATCAGCACCTGCGGTGGCAAAGCGGCTTCTTCCAGTGCGGCGGTGATGGCGGCAGGCAGCGTGAGGTCGTCCAGCAGCACCGGGGAGATGTTCACCGCCACGGTGGCGGCGGGGTGCAACCGGCGCAGGCAGGCCACGGCGGCGAGCGACTGGCGCAGCACCAGCATAGTGAGCGGGGCGATCAGCCCCTCTGCCTCGGCCAGCGGGATGAAGCGATCAGGCGGGACAGGGCCCAGCTGCTCGTCGGTCCAGCGCGCCAGGGCCTCCATGCCGATCAGCGTGCCGGTGGCGAGCGCCACCTTGGGTTGATACTCGGTGCGGATGGCGCCACGGGCGATCGCGCCGGCAAGCTGTGCGGCGGTGGGGTGGGCGCGATCTGGGGGCGGTGCGGGTGGGGCCAAGAGGAACTCGGGACGTAGGGACGCGCGGGTAACCTAGGCAAGCAAAGATGAGAACTCCATCAACGCCTGCGCGGGAAGTGCCATCCTGTTCACGAATCGGTGCCGCTGTCGCGCCCCGGGCGCCATGGTGGCTATTGCGGTTGGATCGGCGCGCAGTTGCGGCGCCCGGCCATGAGGCAATCCTCGGTGCGGGCCACCTGGGCGAGGTGGCGGGCCAGCACCCAGCCGCCGCCCACCAGCACCAGCAGCAGAACCAGGGCGAGCAGGGCGCGGGCGCGCGAGGGCGGCGGTTCCTCCCCGGTCATGCGCGCATCCCGGCGACCAGGCTGCATTCCGGCGTTGACTTCGGGGCGGCGGGCTCGTCACTTCGGGGCATGAGGCGTTGGCTGCCGTTGCTGTTCCTGGTGCTGTTCTGGTCCGGGCCCGTGGGGGCGGCGGGGCAGAGCCGGTATTTCACCACAAGCGACGGCGTTCGGCTGCATTACATCGAGGCCGGGCCCCTGGAGAAATCACAGGGCAGGACCTTGGTCTTCGTGCCGGGCTGGACGATGCCGGCCTGGATCTTCGAACGCCAGCTCGCCACGCTCAGCCGGCAGTACCGCGTGGTGGCGCTGGACCCGCGCAGCCAGGGCGAGAGCGAGATCGCCCGCGCCGGCCACGACCATGTGCGGCGCGCCAAGGACATCGCGGAGCTGCTGGCGCGGCTGGGCCCGCAGCCCGTGGTGCTGGTGGGCTGGTCGCTCGGCGTGCTCGATACCCTGGCCTATGTGCGCGGCCATGGCGACCGCAACGTGGCCGGGCTGGTGCTGATCGACAATTCCGTTGGCGAGGAGCCGGCCCCCGTGGCCCCGCCGGCCGCAATGGGGCGGCCCGGCCCGAAGCCGCCGCGCGAGGTGGCGGTGCGGGCTTTCGTGAAGGGCATGTTCACCAAGCCGCAGCCGGCCGCCTGGCTGGAGAAGCTGGCCACGGCAGCGCTGCGCACGCCGGAGGTGATCGCCCAGCAATTGCTGGCCTACCCGGTGCCGCGCAGCTGGTGGCGCGAAGCGCTCTATTCCACCACCCGCCCGGTGCTGTACATGGTGCGGCCAAAATGGACGGGACAGGCGGAAAACGTGCGCGCGAAGCATCCGAGCGCCGAGGTTGTGCTGCTGGACAACTCGGTGGGCCATGCCCTGTTCGTCGACGACCCCGCGGGGTTCGAAGCCCGGCTGAGGGATTTCCTGCGCCGCCGCGTCTGGCCCTGATCCCATGATTCCCAGATTGTCTGTTGCGGCGCTGCTGCCGCTGTTCCTCGTGTCTGCCGCCATGGTGGGCATCCAGATCGCGCTGACGCGGTATTTCGCGGTCGCGAAGTGGTCCGAGTATGGCTACTGGGTGATCTCCATCGTGCTGGCGGGCTTCGCGCTGTCCGGCACGGTGATGGCGCTGGCGCGGGATTGGTTCGCGCGCCACGGCCGGGTGCTGCTGGATTGGCTGCCAGCGTTTTTGATCGCCACGGCGGCGTTGGGCTTCCATTTCGTGGCAACGAACCCGTTCAACCCCTTGCAATTGCAGAACCCCGCGACGTTCGAGGGGCAGATCTGGAACATCGCGCTCTACTACGTGGTGCTGCTGCCGTTCTTCTGCGGCGGCGGTGTCTATATCAGCCTGTATTTCGTCCTGAACGACCGCGAGATCGGCCGGGTCTACGGCTACGACCTCACCGGGGCGGGCGCCGGCTCGCTGCTCGGGCTGCTGCTCATGTGGGTTCTGCACCCGTTCATGCTGCTTCCCGCGCTTCTGGTGCCGCTGGCGCTGGCGGCGCTGTTCACCCGCCGCGCCTGGGTGCGGCCCGGCACGATGCTGGTGCTGGCGGCGGCCATGGCGCTCGGCGTATGGGGCAGCGAGGCGCGGTTCAACGAGTTCAAGGCGATCTACGCGCCGATGAACGTGCCCGACAGCCGCGTGCTGGCCGAACTGCGCCTGCCGCGCGGCCTGTACCACCTGCTGGAAAACTTCACCGAGCGGGTGGACACCGACCTCTCCAACAACGCCGGCACCATGGGCATTCCCGGCCCGCCGGGCGCGCTGGGCCTCTACCGCGACGGCAACCGCCTCGCCGCCCTGCCGAAACCCGGCGCGCTCGATGCCCGCTACGCCCCAGCGACGCTGGCGGCGCTGCCATACGAGATGCTCGACAAGCCCCGCGTGCTGCTGGCCGGCGCCTCCGGTGGCTTCCGCATCGCCGAGGCCCTGGCGCTGGGCGCCGGGAAGCTGGTGGTGGTGGAGCCGGAGCCGGTGCTGCTGCGCATCCTGCGCGAGGGCATGGGCGAGGTGCCCGCCTACCCCGCCGATCCCCGCGTGACCCTGCGCGGCGACAGCCCGATCGCGGCCATTGCCGATGGCCCGTTCGACCTGGTGGACATCTCGCTGGACTTCCTGGACGCCGCCGAGGCCAATGGCCCGGCCTTCGCGGCGGAAGCACTGGCCGCCTATCTGCGCGGCCTGTCGCCGGGCGGCATGGTCTCCATCCCCGTCTCGATCCGCGAATTCCCCGCCTATGCGTTGCGCATGCTGGTCACGTCCCGCCATGGCCTGCTGCAGGCCGGCATTACCGATGTGCCGGCCCATGTGCTGGTGGTGCGCAGCGCCTGGAACGTCCGCATCCTGCTCTCCAACCGCCCGTTCGACGCCGCGCGGATCGAGGCGGCCAAGGCCTTCGCCGATGTGCGCAGCTTCGACGTATCGTGGTTCCCCGGCATGGACCCGGCGGCGAAGCGCGAAATCTACAACGACCTGCCGGCGGTCTCTTTCGCCGACGGTGCCGTCACCTCCTCCGGCGACACCGCGCATGACGCGATCGCGGAGGAAGCACCGGCGGTGCTCCGCGGGCAAGGCAGCCTTTCGGTGGATGCCTTCGATCTCGCCCCCATCACCTACGACCGCCCGTTCTTCTACGCCGTGCTGCGGCTGGCGGAGCTGGGCACGATCATCAAGCGGGTGGAGTTGCTGCCGCAGGCGGAAATCGGGCCGCTTGTGAACGTGGCCGTGCTGGGCCAGGCGGTGGTGATCGCGCTGGTGGTGCTGCTGCTGCCGCTGGCTGGCGGCGCCCGCGTGCGCACCGGCGAGGGCTGGGGCAGCACGGCGCGGGCAGTGCTGTATTTCTCCTGCCTCGGGCTCGGCTTCCTGTTCGTGGAGATGTTCCTGATCGAGCGCGCCAGCTTCTGGCTGAACGACCGCTCGGCCGGGTTCGCCCTGGT
>CAMDAM010000112.1 GCA_945888575.1 Asaia bogorensis
GCGTGCTCCGAGCAGCTGCTGGTTGCCAAGGTGGGTGGCTGAGGCATGTATGTCCCCAGGCCCGAATTGGGCACCAAGCGCCTGTGCGTGAGTTGTGCCGTGCGTTTCTACGATCTCAGCCGCGTGCCGGCGCAGTGCCCGGCCTGCAAAACGGAGCAGCCGCCGGTGGCGCCGCGTTCCCGCCCCGTGCCGCGTGCGCCTGGCGCGCGCTGGCAGGGCCGCACCCCGCCGCGCGCCGACGTGGCGGCGGTGGAAGTGGCCGACGAAGGCGCCGTGCCGGTGCTGGAATCGGCCGATGCCGCGGAAGATGAGGACGAAGTGGACCCCGACGCCGAGGTGGTGGTGCCGGACGAGGATGAGGACGACGCGGTGTGACGATGTTCACCCTGGTACGCCACAGCGCCTTCGCTATGGCGGCCGACCCTGCCTTTGAGGAGGCGCTGGAGGTGGCGGAGCTGTCGCAGCCCGACAGCTACCGGGTGAAGGCCGCCGGCGGCAGGCTGTTCGCCAGCCGGGCAGAGGCCGAGGCGGCCCTGGCGGGTGCGCGTGGCCACTTCTCCAACCTTCGGATCGGCGGCGCCGAGGTGTTCGTGTTCAGCTAGGGCGGTGGCCCGCCGGGCGGGTTCGCCTGGCGGGCCGCCGTTTCAGCGCGCGCGCCGGCGCCGCGCGGCCAGGCCGAGCAGCGCGGCGGCGAGCAGGGCGGCGGTGGCCGGCTCCGGCGTGGCGGTCTGGGTAGTGTAGTACACGTCGTCGATGCCCCAGGCATCGTTTGAAGTGTTGGTCAGCGTGATGCTGGAGAACGGCGTGTCGCTGATGAAGCCGATGAACTGCACCCCGCCGGACGAGTTGGACGGAATGGAAACCACCTGCGGCGCGCCGTTGTTGAAGTTGGCCAGGGTCTCCGGTGCCACGGAGGCCTGCGTTCCGGTCAGGAATGCGCCCCAGGCGGTGACCGGCGAATCGAAGGCGAAGGTCATGGTTCCGGCCGGCGCACCGAACCATGTCGCGCCGCCCGGCGTGACGTTGAAGCCGAAAGCAGCCCCTCCGGCCATTGTGTTGTTCACGCCGGTATAGTTGGCCCCGAAGTCTGTGCTGGTGCGCGACAGTGTCACCCCGGCGGCTGGCGAGAAACTGGCCACCGCGCCGGGCGCCAGGCCCTCGAAGGTCAGCAGCGAGAGGGATCCTGCCGCGCCGACGAAACCCGCCGCGCTGGCGGCGGATTGCGGGAAGGCGCCGTTGGGCCCCACGCCGTTGTCGATATCGAAATAGGTGATCACGGCGGCCTGCGCCGAACCGGCCAGGCTCGCTGCCAGTGCCATGCCAAGAAGTGTCGAACGGATCATCCAGCGGCTCTCCTGCATCGGTCTCTGGCGAAGCAATTTTCATGCCGGAATCGGAAATCCTTGCAGAACAATCGCCTGCGCGCCGGATGAATATTCCTGGATCGATATCATGTAATGCAATCCGACACCCTTCCCCGCCGCCGGCCCCGGTGCGACACTGCCGCGATGCAGCCCTTGGGAGCCCAGCCGATGTCCACCGAAGCCCAGATCACCGCATGGATCGCCAGCCAGCAGCAGGCGATGATCGACCTGCTGCGCGAGACCGTGGATATCGACAGCGGCAGCTACAACAAGGCGGGCATCGACGCCGTGGGCGCGGCGATCGAGGGGTTCCTGGCATCGCAGGGCATTCCCACCGAGCGGCTGGCGCAGGCGAAGCACGGCGATTGCATCCGCGCGATGGTGGGTGCAGAGCCGGCGGCGGCATCGCCCACCAATGCGCCCACCAACATCGTGCTGATGGGCCATCGGGACACCGTGTTCCCCGATGGCGAGGTGAACCGGCGGCCGTTCACGATCCGCGACGGCATCGCCTATGGCCCCGGGGTGGCGGACATGAAGGCCGGGCTGGTGATGAACGCCTTCGTGCTGGCGGCCTTCGCCAAGTTCGGCGGCGCGCCGGCGCCGCTGGTGGGGCTGTTCACCGGGGATGAAGAAATCGGCTCCCCTGAAGGCCGGCCGGTGATTGAGGCCGAGGCGCGCCGCGCGCGGGTGGTGTTCAACTCCGAGCCTGGCCGGGTTTCCGGCAACGTGGTGACGGGGCGCAAGGGCGGCGTGTTCAGCTTCTTCCGCATCACCGGCAAGGCGGCGCATTCCGGCGGCAACTTCATCGAGGGGATCAGCGCGATTGAGGAACTGGCGCGCAAGATCCAGGCGATCCATGCGCTGACCGACCTGGAGCGCGGCATCACGCTGAACGTGGGGCTGGTGAGTGGCGGCCAATCGGTGAACACCGTGGCGCCGTGGGCGGAAGGGCAGATCGACCTGCGCTACGTGCACCCCGAGGACCGCGACGAGATCATGGGCAAGATCGAGGCGATCATCGCGAAGAGCTTCGTGCCGGGCACCAAGGCGGAGCTGACCATCAAGGGCGAGTTCCTGCCGCTGAACCAGACGCCGGTGGCGAAAAGGCTGTTCGAGCTCTACGTGCAGTCCGCCGCCGAGACCGGGTTCAAGACCGATGGCGAGTTCACCGGCGGCTGCGCCGATAGCGGCTTCACCGCCGGCGTGGGGGCGCCGACGATCTGCGCCGTGGGGCCGGTGGGCGGCAAGGCGCATTCGCCGGACGAGTTCCTGCAGATCGACAGCCTGGTGCCGCGGGCGCAGGCGATGGCGCGGGCGATCCTGAAGCTGGAGCAGATTGGGCTGTAAGCAAGCGCGTTCTTTTTTGAAAAAAAGAACCAAAAAACTTTTGTCTGCTGGCGCGCGTGCTGGGTGATCTGGCACGCGTGCCAGCGGATAAAAGTCTTTTTGCTTCTTTTTCTTCAGAAAAAGAAGACTTCCTATTCTTCCAGCGTGTAACCGAGCTTCATCGTCACCTGGTAATGCGCCACCTTGCCATCCTCCACGTGGCCACGGGTTTCCAGCACCTGGAACCAGCGGATGTGGCGGCGGTCTTCGCTGGCCTTTTCGACGGCGCGGCGGATGGCGTCATCGATCGAATCGGTGCTGGTGCCGACGATTTCGCTGATGCCGTAGCTGTGCTCGCTCATGCCATGGGCTCCCTTGGGTTGCCGGGGCCAATCGCGCGGGGTGGGTTGGAGTTCCCGCGCCTGGGGTGCGAGACTGCGGCGACGCAACGATAGGCCGGCCGAGCATGATCGATTTCCTGTTCCATCCCCTGCATTGGCTGGCCGAAGCCAATATTGCCGCCCTGGCGGCGGCGCTGTTCCTGCTGCTGCTGGCCGCGTTGGAGGTGTGCTATCGGCTGGGGCAGAATGCCGTGCTGGCGATGCCCGCCAGCGATGGGCTGAAGACGGCCACCGGCATCGTGACCGGCGGCATGCTGGGGCTGTTCGCCTTCCTGCTGGGGGTGATGTTCTCCCTGGCGGGCGATCGCTACGAGAAGCGGCGGCAATCGGTGCTGGATGAGGCGAACGCCATCGGCACCGTGTGGCTGCGCGCGGAGCTGGTGATGCCGGAGGGGGCGGTGATCCGCGCGCGGCTGCGCGACTACCTGCCGCTGCGGGCGGAGACGGTGCGGGGCATCGCCACGGAGGCGGAGGCGGCGCGCGTGGTGGCCGAGACGGCGCGGCTGCAGGGTGAGATCTGGGCGCAGGTGGCCAGTGTGGCGGCGCGGACGCCCACGGCGGTGGTGGGCTCCCTGATCGCCAGCGTGAATGAGATGTTCGACCTGGCGACCACGAACCGGCGCAATTTCCACCATGGCGTGCCGCCCTACGTGCTGCGGCTGGTGATCGCCGTGGCGGTGCTGAGCGTGGGGGCCATGGGCTATCAGTTCGGCATCCACGGCCACCGGCAACTGGTGGTGACGACGCTGCTGCTGGCGACCTGGACACTGGCGCTGGCGCTGGTGCTGGACATCGATTCCGCCGGGCAGGGCAGTGTGCGCGTGAGCCCGGCGCCGATGATCTGGACGCTGGAGGGCTGGGGGCCGCGTTGACGGTCAGGCTGGCGGGCCGGCCTCTGGCGCGCGGCCGAGTTCGGGGATGGTGGCGGCTTCCGGGCCCAGCCGGGCGCCCTCTGGCGGTTCCGGGTCGATGCCGGCGCGCAGGGCGCGGTGGATCGGCGGGAACAGGGCGCCCAGCGCCGAGCCCCAGGCGAGCGCGCTGAGCAGCAGGCCAACGGCGGGGCGGCCGACCAGCAGCGGGCGGCTGGTGCCGGACCAGGCGGGCAGCCAGTGCAGCAGCGGCAGCGGCACCAGCATCCACAGGAAGAACCCGCAGGCCAGGCCGAACAGCCAGCCGCCCAGCGGGTCGTTGGCGCCGCGGCCCAGCACCAGGGCATAGACGGCGCCCGACAGGGTGAAGCCCGCGGAGCAGAGCAGGCCGGCGATGGCGGGCGTGGTGCGGAACAGCGTGGCCAGCGTGGCGAACCAGCCGAAACTGTCCAGGATCGCCAGGGCCGGCAGGGCGGCGGCCAGCCCGGCGAGCAGCCCGGCGGAGAGCGGGCGCTGGGTGGGGCCGGGATCCAGCCCGTGGGCGCGCACCATCGAGATCATGCGGTGCCGCCCGCGGGGAGGTTGGGGGGCGTGCCGCTGGCGGCGCGGGCGAGCACCTGTTCCAGCGTGGGATCCTGCGCCATGGCGGGTTCGAATACGCGCACCAGGTGGCGATAGGCCTGGCCGACCAGGCGCGGATCCCGGTTGAGGTCGAACAGGCCCACGGGGTTGATGTTGCCGCGCGAGACCGAAAGGCCGGCATCCCAATCGATCTGGTCGGTGAGGGAATACCAGGTGAAGCCGACGATCGGCACGCCGGCCTGGCGCAGCAGCTGCACGTTGTGCCACTGGCGCCAGAGCCAGCGCGGCGCCTCGCGCGCATCCTGGTGGTTGGTTTCGGTGTGCATCAGCGGGCGGCGGTAGCGCTCGTAACACTGCTGCGCCACCACGTACCAGCCGAACAGCTCGCCCAGGGTTTGCGCGCGGCCGGTGCTGTCGATCAGCTTCTCGTTCCATACATAGTAGTCCACGCCGAGGATGGCGCGGCTGTGGACGTCGCCTTGGTTCATGAACCAGGCGTATTCCTCATCCGGCATGCCGTGCTCGCGCAGATGGGCGCGCATCGTGTTGCCCACCGGGTGGGCGTAGAGCAGGTCCAGCGGCAGGAAGCGGCGCTCGTTCTCGAAGGCGGCGATGCGCTGCACGTGCGGGTCCGGCGTGCTGGGCTGGAAGAACTCGCCCGATTCGCTGTTGATGAAGATGGCGTCCGGCCGCACCGCGCGGATGGCCTGGGCCATCAGCACGGCGGCCTTCGCCATATGGCGCACGGCGGTGACGAAGCTGCGCTCATCCCGCGCCTGCTCGTTCCAGACGCCTTCGAGCGCGGAGAGCTTGGTGCAGACGTACATCTCGTTCACCGGGGTGTAGAGCTTCACCCAGGGGTAGCGGCGGGCGAAGGCGCCGGCGAATTCGGCGAGCGCCGGGGCGAGGTCCGGGTTCTGGAAATTGCCGAGCCAGTCCGGCAGGCCGAAATGGCAGAGATCCATGATCGGCACGATGCCGAGGCGGCGCATCTCGGCACACACGGCATCCATGAAGCCCCAGTCGTATTGCCCGGGGCCGCGGAAGACCAGGTGCAGCGGCGGGCCGTAGCGCAGGTGGCGCAGGCCCTGCTCGCGCACCAGGGCGAGGTCCCGGCGCCAGTGGCGGTAATGGCCGCAGGATTCCATCTGGTCCATGCGCCAGCGCCCGTGCTCGATGGTGGGGTAGCTGCCCTCGATGCCGGTGGCGAACATGAAGCGGTCTTCGGGCGGGGCCGAGTCGCGCGGGATGATCAGGTCGCGCGGGGCGGTAGGCGCGGGCAGGCGGGGGGGCTTGGCGGCACGGTAGCCGGTGGGGTGGGTGTAGAGCGCGCCGAGGATCGCGCCCCAGACCAGGTGGCCGGCGAGCAGGGCGACGGGAACGCCCAGCATCTCCGCCTGGCGGGAGAGGGCGGGGCGAACGAGCAGGCCGGCCTCCACCCCGCCGGCGAGCATCAGGCGCAGCTGGGGGTGCAGCACGAACAGGGCGAGCAGCAGCGGGCCCATGGCGAAGGCCATGCCCTGCAGCACCGGCGCCAGGGGAAGCAGGGAGAAGACGAAGTAGGCATAGACGAGGCCCCACAGCGCCCCCACGGCCAAATGCAGCGCCAACCCCACGGCCCAGCGCAGCAACGGGGCGCCCCCGGGCAGGGCGACGGCGCCGACGGGGTCCACCATATCCGCCATCGGCAGGCCGAGGGTGCGGAGCAGCAGGGACAGGCCGGCCCAGGCCAGGGCGCCGAGGGCGCCGGCCATCATCGCCCGGCCATAGGCGACCTGGCGGATCATGCGCGCGCACCCTGTTTCATGGCGGGTTAAGGGGCGGGGCGGGGCTGCGGTTCCGGGCTGTAACGGGGCGCCTACCTGGACGCGAAATTTCTTTCAGCCGGCGCGGACGGGGCGTGTTTCGCGCGACGGGAAGGCGGGGTGCCTGGATGGGGCGTAAAGGCATTCTTTACGAAATGTTGCTGGCAGGAACCCGCTGTAGGCGCTTGATGTGCAAGGATTGTGTCATGAATGTGAACGGATATCAAAAATAAGTCAGGCGGCTGGAAACGCTAAAAATGTCATCAAATGTCGTAAGTTGACTCGGCGGTAAGGGTTGGGTAATAGAACGTCACAGGACCGGTTTTGCCGCAGCGTATGCGGCGCCCTCGGGTGCGGTTTGGATGTGCGGTTAAAGCACATGGTTTCGAGTTTGGCGATTTGAAGTGAAGGGTTTGCCGATGTTCCGCTCATTCGCGGCTGCTGCCGCCGCTATCGGCTTCATGGGTCTGGTCGCGACGGGTGCGCCCGCACAGGCGGCGCTGGACACCCCAGGGGACCTGACCGTTGGCGGGTTCAAGTACTCCTGGTTCGGTACCGCCGCATGCTCCACCGGGCCGCTGTGCGCCAACGCGCAGATCGTGGCCAACGTGACCAACACGGGCATCGAGATCCGGCCGGTTTCGGGCGTGACGGTCGTGAGCGGCCCGGGCGGCGATCTTGCGGTTACGATTCAGATCGAGAGCCTGTCTGGTGCGCCGATCAACTCCTACAGCATCTCGACGACCGGCACCGGCACCGCTTCCACCGGCGTGAACCTCTACGCGCAGGATTTCTTCACGGGTCTCGGTAGTGCGGCGGCTGCGGCGGGCTCGAGCAGCAGTGTGGCGCTCGCCACCTCGCCTCCCCAGACAACGATTTTCGCCAGCGTCGACTCGACCAACGGCACGGGCGTGGTGAACTACATCGGCATCTCGGTGACGACGGTGCCGGAGCCGGCAACGCTTGCGATCCTTGCGACCGGTGTGTTCGGCCTGATCGGCCTGCGTCGCCGCAAGTCGGCCTGACTTTACGCCGCGCCCTTCGGGGCGCTTCGCTTTTGCAGTTCGGCCTGCGTGCCCGCAGCGGCACGCCGGTGCCGCCATAAATATACGCGCCACCCTGGAGGTGAGTATCATGACCAAGTCCGCGACTTTTGGCGACCGGCTCGGTGTCAGCAGCATCAACAGCGGTGGTAGCCTCGACTTCACCGGCATTACGGTGACCGAGACCAGCACCGGCTCGTTCAACTCCTTCCTCGACAGCCCCGGGCTGACGCTGTCGTCGGGTGGCATCCCGACCCCGTTCTCACCCTATGCCGGCCTGCGCTGGAGCTCCTTCGGGGCGGGCGCGCTAGCGCCGGGGTCCAGCACCACGGTGACCTTCAACTACAACGTGACCGCCACCGACCCCGGCAAGGGCATCAACGAGCTGCAGCAGTCCTTCACGGTGGACACCGTGACCGGATCCGGCCTGAGCCTGCAGGCCGTGGAGACGGTGTACGACAGCAACAACAACGTGGTTGGCCGGATCACGGTGAACCTGGGCAACACCGCGGTCCCCAATTCCGGCGGCATCCTGCCGGGCGCGAACGACTTCCAGCCGGTGGCCGCGTATTCCTCCCTGCGGGTTGAGGTGACGCTGACCGCTTCGGTGGCGGCCGATGCGCCGGTGGGCTCGGCGGTGAACGTCAGCATCCTGAACAACGGCTTCCGCCAGACCACGCTGGCCACGCAGGCCAAGATCGGCGACTTCGTGTGGGCCGACACGAACCAGAACGGCGTGCAGGACAGCGGCGAGGCGGGCATCGCCGGCGTGGCGGTGAAGCTCACCAATGTCGCCGGCACGCAGACCTACATGACCACCACCACCGACTCGACCGGCAAGTATGAGTTCGCGGGCCTCAATGCCGGCAACTACGTCGTCGAGTTCGTGAAGCCCTCCGACTACACCTTCACCGGCGCCGGCAAGGGCACCACCACCGACGACTCCGATGCCAACGGCACCACCGGCCGTTCCGGCGTGATCACGCTGGCCGCCGGCCAGGTGAACACCACCGTCGATGCCGGCCTGGTGAAGCTGCTGACCCTGGGCGACCGCGTGTGGCTCGATGGCGACGCCGATGGCGTGCAGGGTGGCAGCGAGGCCGGCCTGGGCGGCGTTTCCGTGACGCTGACCAATCTCGGCACCGATGGCGACCTGGGCACGTCGGACGACGTGGTGATCGGCACCCAGGTGACCGACGGTTCCGGCAACTACCTGTTCACCGGCCTGCTGCCCGGCCAGTACGTGGCCAGCTTCTCCACCCCGGATGGCTACCTGTTCAGCGCCGCCGGCCAGGGCGGTGACCCGGCCGCCGACTCCAACGCCGGCGCCACCGGCGACACCGGCATCATCAGCCTGACCAGCGACGACCTGACGATCGATGCCGGCGTGTATCAGACCGCCAGCCTCGGTGACTTCGTGTGGAACGACGCCAACCAGAACGGCGTGCAGGACAGCGGCGAGGCCGGCATCGAGAACGTGACGGTGAAGCTGCTGGATGGCAGCGGCGCCGACACCGGCCAGACCGCCGTGACCGACGTGAACGGCCTGTACAGCTTCGACGGGCTGGTGCCGGGCACCTACTCCGTGCGCTTCATGGCCCCCTCCGGCTACGCCATCACCGGCGCGGACAAGGGCGGCGACGACACGCTGGACTCCGACGCCAACGTGCTGGGCAATACCGGCACCGTCACGCTCGGCTCCGGCCAGCACGACAGCAGCCTGGATGCCGGCCTGGTGGCGCTGCGCGCCATCGGCGACTTCGCCTGGGTGGATGACAACGCCAACGGCGTGCAGGACAGCGGCGAGGCCGGCCTGGCCGGCGTTTCCGTGACGCTGACCAACCTGGGCACCGACGGCGTGCTGGGTGGCGGCGACGACAGCACCGTGGGCACGCAGACCACCGGCACCAACGGTGCCTACCTGTTCGACGGGCTGCTGCCCGGCAACTACGCCCTGCAGTTCACCGCCCCCGGCGGCTACGTGACCACGGCTTCCGGCAAGGGCACCGCGGCGGACGACTCCAACATCAACGGCGCCGGCCAGACCGGCGTGGTGACGCTGGGCGCCAGCGACGACCTGACCATCGACGCGGGCTTCTACAAGACCGCCTCGCTGGGCGATTTCGTGTGGAACGACGCCAACAAGAACGGCATCCAGGACAGCGGTGAAGCCGGCGTGTTCGGCCTGACCGTGCGGCTGCTGGACGGCACCGGCACCTTCACCGGCGTGACCACCACCACCGACATCGACGGCGCCTACCTGTTCGACAACCTGGTTCCCGGCAGCTACGCCATCGAGGTGATGGCGCCGATGACGCAGACCTTCACCGGCGCCGACCTGGGCGGCGACGACAGCGCAGACTCCGACGTGAACGCCATGGGCGTTTCCGCTCCGGTGACGCTCGCCTCCGGTGAGTTCAACAACACGCTGGATGCCGGCATCTACAAGGCCGGGTCCAACAACACCCCGGTTCTGAAGCTGGGCGACTTCGTGTGGAGCGACACGAACGCCAACGGCGTGCAGGACAGCGGCGAGGCCGGCGTGGCTGGCGTGGGCGTGAGCCTGATCGACATCGGCACCGATGCCATGCTGGGCACCGCCGACGACAAGGCCGCGCTGAACACCACCACCGACAGCTTCGGCAAATACCTGTTCACCAACCTGGCCGCGGGCAACTACGTGGCGCAGTTCACCGCGCCGTCGGGCTTCCTCTACAGCCCGGCGCTGCAGGGCGGCGACCCCGGCACCGATGCCAACCCGCTGACCGTCTCCGGCGCCACGGGCACCACCGGCACGATCGTGCTGACCACCGCCGATGACCTGACCATCGATGCCGGCCTCTTCCAGACCGCCTCGCTGGGCGACTTCGTGTGGAACGACGCCAACTACAACGGCGTGCAGGACAGCGGCGAGGCCGGCGTGCACGGCGTGACGGTGAAGCTGCTGGATGGCAGCGGCGCCGACACCGGCAAGTCCACCGTGACCGACGGCACCGGCGCCTACGGCTTCACCGGCCTGATCCCCGGCACCTACTCGGTGCAGTTCATGGCGCCCTCGGGCACCGCCTTCACCAAGCGCGACATCCTGGACGACACCACGGACTCCGATGCGGCCGGCAACGGCACCACCGGGACGGTGACGCTCGGCTCCGGCCAGACCAACTCCACGCTGGATGCCGGCCTGGTGCAGCTGCGCTCCATCGGCGACTTCGCCTGGATCGATGCCAACGCCGACGGCGTGCAGGACAGCGGCGAGACCGGGCTGGCCGGCGTTTCCGTGACCCTGACCGACCTCGGCGCCAACGGCGTGCTGGGCGGCGGCGACGACAGCACCGTGGGCACGAAGACGACCGGCTCGAACGGTGCCTACCTGTTCGACGGCCTGCTGCCCGGCAACTACGCGCTGCAGTTCACCGCCCCCTCTGGCTACATGACCAGCGCTTCGGGCCAGGGCGGCGACGCCGCGCTGGACAGCAACATCGACGGCGCCGGCCAGACCGGCGTGGTGACGCTGACCACCAGCGATGACCTGACCATCGATGCCGGCTTCTACCAGAAGGCGAAGCTGGGCGACTTCGTGTGGAAGGACACCAACGGCAACGGCGTGCAGGACACCGGCGAGGCCGGGTACCACGGCGCCACCGTGCGGCTGCTGGACGAGAACGGCAACTTCACCGGCCGCACCACCACGACCAACGCCAGCGGTGCCTACCTGTTCGACAACCTGGTGCCCGGCAGCTATGGCATCCAGGTGGTGGCGCCGAGCGGCTACGTGTTCACCTCCACCAACAGCGGTGCGGACAACACGAAGGACTCCGACACGAACGCGGCCGGCACCTCCGAGCAGGTCGTGTTGACCTCCGGCGAGTTCAACCGCACGCTGGATGCGGGCCTGACCGTGTATTGCCCGCCCCCGCCGGTGACCTACAAGATCGGCGACCGCGTGTGGCACGACTCCAACGCCAACGGCGTGCAGGACAGCGGCGAGGCCGGGATTGCCTGCGTGTCGGTGAAGCTGATCAACATCGGCACCGACGGCGTGCGCGGCACGGCGGATGACCGTGTGGTGGGCACCCAGCTGACCAACAGCTACGGCAACTACCTGTTCAGCAACCTCTCGCCGGGCAACTACGTGGTGCAGTTCACCGCGCCGACCGGCTTCAACTACAGCCCGTCTTTGGCCGGGGCCGACCGGGCGGTGGACTCCAACCCCACCACCATCTCTGGCGCGCTGGGCACCACGCAGACGATCGTGCTGACCAATGCCGACAACCGCACCATCGATGCCGGCCTCTACAAGACCGCCTGCCTGGGCAATTTCGTGTGGCTGGATTGCGACAAGGACGGCATCCAGGACGCCGGCGAATACGGCATCTCCGGCGTGACGGTGAAGCTGTTCTCCGGCAGCGGCGTGGATCTCGGTCGCTCCACCGTGACGGACTCCTGCGGCTACTACAACTTCGGTGGCCTGACGCCGGGCAGCTACTCCGTGCAGTTCATGGCGCCGAGCGGCTACGCCTTCAGCCCGAAGGACCGCGGCACGAACGACGCGGCGGACTCGGATGCCAACAGCTCCGGCCGCACCGGTTCGGTGACCCTGCGTTCCGGCCAGAACAACACCACGGTCGATGCCGGTCTCTACAAGACCTCCATCAGCTTCGTGCAGGGGCGCCCCGGGCTGTCGGCTGGGTTCTGGGGCCAGCACCTGTCGGCCTGGAACGGCAACAACTGCGACGACGGCAACAACTGCAACCTCGTCTACTCCGGCGTGCTGCGCAAAGCCGACATCATGGTGGGCGTGGCGAACGACTGCTGGGGTGCAGGCGTGCTGCTGGGTGACGCGAACGCCAACGGCTACACCGACGGCGGCGAGACCACGCTGTTCGTGCCGCTCGCCGCGGCGCAGCAGATCATTCGCTCCAGCGACGGCTCCGGCGACGCTCGCCAGATCCTGATGAAGCAGGCCATCGCGGCGCAGCTGAACATCTACAACGGCTCCTTCAGCCCGGGCTACAACACCACCGACGGGATCGTGGGCGCGGAGATGATCACGCTGGCCACGAAGTGGCTACGCGGGATGCAGCTGGACAGCAACTCCGGCATGCAGTTCGTCTTCCCCGACGGCAGCTCCGGCGGCGTGGACAAGCGCGGCACGGCGGGCGTGCTGAACACCGGCACCTATAACGGCTCCAACGTCGACTACAACACCTACACCGGCAAGTTCAATTCCACGACCCTCTCCTCCAGCAAGAATGCCTGGAACCTCGGCGTGGATGCGGACCCGACCGCCGGGATCCTGAAGATTGACGGCGAGGGGCTGAAGAACATCCTCGACGAATACAACAACAACAAGCTGGTGATGTCGTCCGACGGGTCCAAGGTGGCCTGGAAGAGCGGCAGCAGCTACCTCGGCGCCGTGATGGACGAGGGCGTGAACTACCTGCGCGTGGGCAACAGCTACGGCCTGCCGCTGACCTGAGGCACGCAGCCCTAGCCTGAACGAAACGAGGGCCGGCCGGATCGGTGATCCGGCCGGCCCTTCGCGTTTGCGGGTGGCGTTGCTTCGGGGGCGAGAGGCCCGCCGTCAGGCCGGGAGCGCGGCCGAGAGCATGTCCGGGCGGATGACGCAGGTGCCGGGCTGGGCGCCGACGATGCCGGCCGCGGCATTGGCAAGCAGGGCGGCGGTGGGCAGCTTGATGCTGGCGGCCAGGCACGCGGCCAGGGTGGCCACGGCGGCATCCCCGGCGCCGGAGAGGTCGATCAGCCGGGTGGGGTCGAGGCGGAAATGGGTGGGGCCGGTGGCGTCCACCAGCGTCATGCCCTCGTCGCC
>CAMDAM010000113.1 GCA_945888575.1 Asaia bogorensis
ACCATCTCCAGCGCCTCGGCCACGTCGTACCAGCTGAGGTTTTCCAGTTCGCCGGAGCCGGCCAGCGTGCCGGTCACGTGCTCCGCGTCCACCACCAGGAAGCGGGCATCGAAACGCATCGGCGAGGATTCCGGCGTGACCGCGCGGCACAGATAATCGAGGCCATGCAGGAACGGCGGCGCGCCCAGCGTCAGCCCCGTTTCCTCGTCCAGCTCGCGGGCCGCGGCGATGCCGATGGCGCGCGCCAGTGATTCATCGGCGCCGCGCAGAAGCCGCAGCCAGGTGAGCTCCGGCATCTCGCTGGCCGGCGCCACGCCATGGTCTTCGGGATCCACCCGCCCGCCGGGGAACACCAGGCGGTTGGGCATGAATTTGTGTTTGGCGCCACGCATGCCCATCAGCACCTCGGCCTTGCGGCTCACCGGTGCCACGCGCAGCACCAGCAGGCTCGCCGCCGGCTTCGGCACCACCGGCGCTGGTTTCTCGGCGCCCTGGGCGGGGGGCATGGAGGGCGGGGTGGTCTCGGTCATGCGGCACTCCTTCGCCGCACAGATTGCCCCATCGCGCCAAACGCGCAAACCCGGGGCACGGACAATCGGGACTCAGTCCGCCAGGGTCTCGCGCACTTCGCGCGCCAGGCGCAGCGCCTCGGGGCTGCCATAGGCTTCCAGGCGCTTGGCCACTTCGCGCATTCCGGCGATCGACCGGGCCGGCTTGCCATACCAGAAGCAGAACGCATCGAACCGCGCCATCGCCTCGTCATACAGCACGCCCAGCGCCACCGCGGGGTCCGTCTGGCCCATCATCGCGGCATGGTTCTGCTCCGGCACCAGCACCGTCATCGGCACCAGCCCCTGGTTCCGATTTCCGCTACGGGACCAGTTTCCGCTTCCAGAGAATGACATGCGCGACTCCTCTCTCATCCCCGGCACAGTGCCGCGCCATGGGTGAACAGAGGGTAAATCCGCTAAACAAGTTTGCGCCGCCGCACACGCCTGGCGTCATCGCGCGGAAACGCCACGCCGCTGACCGAAACACCCAGGTTCGCCAGCAGCTTGGCCATCTCGACCGCACAGCGATAGCCCTCCAGCACCGGGGCCTCCCACCCCATCTCGCGCAGTCGGCGCTCGATATGCGGGCGCATCCAGTACATCGCCGAACACCCCAGGATCAGGCTTTCCGCCCCATCCTCCTCGATCGCCGCCACCGCCTCCGCCACCGCGCGCTCAAGCGACTCCGACCCGGCGCCCAACGCCTTCTCCGCCTGCACGTTCCCCGCCCCAGGCCGCGACGGCCGCGGCAGTGGCGCATCGATGCAGCGCACTGATGCGCAGTGCTCCGTCATCCGGTAGCGCACCACCAGGTCCGCCATCTGCGCGTTGTGCACCTCGCTCACGTCCAGCACGCTGAACCGGTGCCCCAGCATCCCGGCCACCACCATCTGCGCATGCGCGCATGCCACCACCGGCACGCCATATCGCTGCCCAATCTCCCGCGCCTCGATGAACCCGGGATCACCGCCGCCCAGCAGCACCACCGCATCCCAGCGGCCAGACGCACACACCTCGCGCACGAGCGGGAGCCGCATGGCGCCCACGATCGCGAACTCCTCTCGCGTCTCCACGAACGAGTCCCCGAACGGGCCCACGGGGCCGGGATGTACATCCCAGTCCAGGCCCTGCAGCAGATGCCCATAGTCCTCGAAATTGATCAGACGCGCCTCGCGGGAGGTGTCGGCCGGGGGCACATACAGCGACGAGGTTTCGGCGAAGGTGTAGGGTTGGATCAGCAACAACCGCATGAACGCCTCCAAGCAAGAGTCTTCTTTTTGTGAACAAAAAGAAGCAAAAAAACTTCATTTATTCGCAGTTCCGCCGCCCGGAGCGTAACCCCGGGCGGCGGAGGCCGTCGAAACTATCAAAAGTTTTTTGGTTCTTCTTTTCAAAAAAGAACCGCTTCCTTCCTTACACGGGATCCCAGGTAAACACCTCGCCGCTCCGATCGAGCGGCATGAAGCTCCCCTTCAGCGCCGGGATCGCGATGTCGCCCACCTGGGTCGGCGTCCATCCGCCTTCGTGATGCACGCCGCGCACCGGGCGCGAGGAGGACATCAGGAACACTTCATTGTGCCGCGTGGCGAAGATCTGGCCCGAGACGCCGGCGGCGCGGTCGGAGGTGAGGAACACCGCCATCGGCGCGTTCTTGTCCGGCGTCATCTGCTGGATCTTTTCCAGCCGCGCCTTCTGCTCCGGCGTGTTCACCGGGATCGAGCCGGTCATGCGGCTCCAGGCGAAGGGCGCGATGCAGTTGCTGCGCACGTTGTAGCGCATCATGTCCAGCGCGATGGACTTGGACAGCGCCGTGATGCCCAGCTTCGCCGCCGAGTAGTTCGCCTGGCCGAAATTGCCGATCAGGCCAGAGGTGGAGGACATGTGCACGAAGGTGCCGCTCTCCTGCTTGCGGTAGTATTCCGCCGCGGCACGGCTCACGTAGAACGCGCCCGAGAGATGCACGTTGATCACCGAGTTCCAGTCATCCTCGGTCATCTTGTGGAAGATCACGTCGCGCAGGATGCCGGCGTTGTTCACCACGCCGTCGATCCGGCCATAGGTGTCCAGCGCGCACTGCACGATGCGCTTGGCGGAATTCCAGGTGGACACGCTCTCGGTGTTGATCACCGCCTGGCCGCCGCGCTGCTCGATGATCGCCTTGGTCTGTTCCGCCGGGGTGGAGGAACCACCATCGCCCGTGACGGACACACCGATATCGTTGATGACCACCTTGGCGCCTTCGCCAGCCATCATGAGCGCGATCTCGCGCCCGATGCCGCCACCGGCCCCCGTGACCACCACAACCTTGCCTTCGACGATCCCGGCCATTGTTTCCTCCGCTTGAACCAGATGGCGCGAACCTAAGCGGCGGCGCGATGGATGTCGACATTGCGCCCGCTCGCCGAACGCCCTTAGCATCGCCCCAACAAAATAGGATGGGAGCGAAATGGCCGAGAGAACATTGCGCGGCACGGTCGCGATCGTCGGTATCGGGGAGACCACCTACTACCGCCACGGTAAGTCGCCGGACAGCGAGTTCAAGCTGGCACTGCAGGCCATCGTCCGCGCCTGCGAGGATGCCGGCATCTCCCCGCATGACGTGGACGGCTTCGCCAGCTACGGCAACGACCGCAGCGACGGCCCGCGCCTGGCCGCGGCGCTGGGGGTGAAGGCGCTGCGGTTTTCCAACATGTTCTGGGGCGGCGGCGGCGGCGGCGTGTGCGGCGCGGTCGGCAATGCAGGTGCCGCGGTTGCCACCGGCATGGCCGATTGCGTGGTGGCGTTCCGCTCGCTGGCCCAGGGCCAATATGCCCGCTACGGCCGCGGCGCACCGGTGGCCACGGTGGGCGGCGAGCAATCCTTCACCGTGCCCTACGGCCTGATGTCGCCGGCGCAGATGTTCGCCATGAAGGTCACGCGCTTCATGGCCACGCACGGCATCAACGACAGCGCGCTGCGGGCGATCTCGCTGGCCTGCTACCACCACGCGCAGAACAACCCCAACGCGGTGATGAAGGGCCGGCCGCTGACGCCGGAGGGCTACGACGCCTCGCGCTGGATCATCGAGCCGCATTTCCACCTGTATGATTGCTGCCAGGAGAACGACGGCGCCGCCGCCGTGGTGGTGGTCCCGGCCGATCGCGCCAAGGACTTCAAGAACACGCCGGCCTATCTGCTCGCCTGCGGCCAGGGTGGCGACCATCGCAGCGCCGCCCCGGTGCACAACATGCCGGACTATCCCGGCAGCCACTTCAAGGCGCTCGCCCCGCGCATGTACGACATGGCCAAGCTCAGTCCGGCCGAGATCGACATCGTGCAGTGCTACGAGAACTTCACCGGCGGCGTGCTGATGAGCCTGGTGGAGCACGGGCTTGTGAAGGCCGAAGAGGCCAACGAGGTGCTCACGCCCGAGAATCTCAAGGCGCCGCTGGGCAACATGCCGCTCAACACCTCAGGCGGCAATCTGGCCGAGTGCTACATGCACGGGCTGGAACTGGTGATCGAGGCGGTGCGCCAGATCCGCGGCACCGCGATCAACCAGAGCAAGAAGCGGGATACCGCCATCGTCATCGGCGGCCCCATGGTCACCCCCGTCAGCTCCCTCATCCTGGGCTCGGAGGCCTCGCTGTGAGCACGACCTACCTGCCGAAAGGCCTCGCCGCCCCGACCGCCGCGCCCGACGGCCTGTCTCAGCCTTTCTGGGATGGCACCCGCCAGGGCAAGCTGATGATCCAGAAATGCCGAGGCTGCGGCGCCCACCAGTGGGGCCCGGAATGGATCTGCCACCGCTGCCACAGCTTCGATCTGGACTGGGCGGAGGTGAAAGGCCGTGGCCGCATCTACAGCTACGAGAAGCCGCACCACCCCGTACACCCGGCGCTGGTGGGCCACGGCCCCTACATCATCGTGCTGGTGGAGCTGGAGGGCGTGAACGTGCGCATGCTCGGCAACCTGCTCGGCGATCCCGCGCAGAAAGTGGAGCTGGGCGCGGAGGTGGAAGCCGTGTTCGAACCGCACGACGACGCCGACCCGCCCTACACGCTGGTGCAGTGGAAGCGGGTCTGACCGGCCGCCGCCGCGCTACCGGCGCGGCGGCAACCAGTGCGGCGCCAGGACTTCGTTCAGGGTGGCGATCAGTTCGGCGGTGCGATACGGCTGCAGCGTCGGCAGGTCGGGATTGGTGCGGCGCATCTGCGCCACCTGCGCCTCGGTCACCATGGCCATGTGCCAGGAGGCGAACCACCGCGTTTCCGCGGGGCCCCTCTCGACCACGCGGATATCGGTATGGCGCGGGTCCGCCTGAATGCTGGCAAACACAGCCTCGACCGCCTCGGCGGGGCCTTCCAGAAGTTGCACGAAATAGGCATCGTCGCAGAACAGGGCACCGGTGATGCCAAGCTCGGCGTTGCGTCGGCGGGCAACCTCCAGAAGGGCTCGAATATCCCGATCCCCCGCATCGCCGAACGGCACCGCCACGACACTATCGTAGACGATCCGGTGCAGCCCTCCCGACCCATTCGTCCCGACCTCCGTCACGGCACGTGCCTCAACTCCCTTCGATCGGATCAGCGACTTCTGCATGATTCCCCAGCCCAGGGCTCACTTCAAGGCAAATAAGCGCACACTCATGTAACCTCGCGAAGGTGGCAGGACAGTGTTGCGTTGCGCGCAGCGATGGCTGTTGGGCGGGCGAGGATTGCCGTTCAGCGCGGCGCGGGGCCCACGGCCTGGGACAGGGTGGCCACCACCTCCGCGCCGCGGAACGGGCGCACCGGCGGCAGGTCGGGGTCGTGCGCCAGGATGCCGGCGACCGTCACTTCCGTGACCCAGGCCATGTCCCACCCGGCGAAGCCGCGTTGCGCCACCGGACCGCGCTCCACGATGCGCACGTCGCCGTGGCGGTCATCGGCCAGGATGCTGGCGAATACTTCCGCCAGCCCGGGCTGCGGGCCTTCCAGCACCTGCAGGAAATAGGCACCGTCGTAGTAGAGCACACCGGTGATCCCCAGCGCCGCGTTGCGGGCGCGGGCAGCGGCCAGGATCGCCTCGATCCCCTGCTCGCCCCCCGCGCCGAACGGCGGGCGGACCACGCTGTCATAGACGATCCGGTAGAGACCGGGTTCGCTGGGCTGGTGGCTGTCCGGCATGGCGTGCGGTCCCGGGATTGGCTGCGCAGGCGCGACCCGCGGCAGCCTGTTGCGTCGATCGTCCTCAGCCCATGGAAGCCGGTGCCGGGTGAGGGGATCGAACCCCCGACCTTCGGTTTACAAAACCGCTGCACTACCGCTGTGCTAACCCGGCGCCCGCACCAGGGCGAATAGCAAAAATCCCCGCCCACCGCCACCCGCGCCGTGTTGATCCCGCCCACCGTCCCCCGCCCCGCGTCCCAGCCGGCGAGCGCGTGGCACGGTCTCCGCCCAGCGACCCTGCCCCTGCAATACCCGGGCAGTGGACCGTTCGGTCTTGCGATGCGGCCGCCCCAGAGGTGCGTGGCCTCGGGCAAAGCTCAGGTCGGCGCCGGTATGACAATTTGAAACATGACGACAACACTACAAAACTGTAAGGCGACAAGATCAAGTTCATTCCCGTATGTTGGGAATAATGCCGCTTGATGCTCCGTTGGCATGACCTGCACCGAGATGTTAGATCTGGGAGTTCATGGAAAATGGGCTATCGCAACGTCAGCCTGTTCGGCGTCGATGTTCTCCTGCGGGTTCCCGATACCGTAACAAACGCCGTTCGATCGGCAATCGGGCTTCGCCATTACGACCTCGATCAGAAAGTCATGGAGCGGAACGCGGTTGCGATCGCGCCGATCACGCCCACCATGGCGCCGGAGGCGCGGGCGATACTGGAGCGGATCGGCCAGGTGCCGATGTGGTATCACACCATCGAACTCGGCCATGGCGTGGTAACGCCCGGTGGCTTCGATCACCGCCCCTATTTGAGCCAGTACCCGATCCCGGCAAGCCTGGACGGTAAGCGCGTGCTGGATGTCGCGACCTACGACGGGTTCTGGGCCTTCGAGTTAGAGCGCAGGGGGGCTGCCGAGGTTGTCGCGATCGACCTTGATCTGGTCGGCATGCTCGACCTGCCCGTTCCCGCGCGGCGGCGGATGACCGAAAGCGAACTCCAGCAGAAGCTGGGAGTAGGGTTCAACCTGTGCCGGGAGATCCTGGGAAGCAATGTCCGGCGCGAGATACTGAGCGTCTACGATCTGGATGAGCAGCGGCTCGGGACGTTCGACTTCGTCTTCATGAGCGACCTTCTGCTTCACCTCATGAATCCGATGAAGGCGCTGCAGAACGTCTGCAAGGTCACGGATGGGACCGCCCTGATCGTCGAGACGTTCGATCCCAACCTGCCGGGGGAACTGATGGAGTTCCAGGGCGGCGTCAGCGACTGCGTCTGGTGGCGGATGAGCTATGGCGCCCTGGAGAAGATGGTGAAGGAGGCTGGGTTCGCCTCGGTGGAGTGCGTCGCGAAGTTCCCGATCGGCCAAACCGGGGAATCGCCGTGGCTGTGGCACGCGGCGTTCCGCTGTTCGTCCCGATAGAGCTGCGCGAAGGCTGCCGCGTATCGGTCGCGGGTCTCAATCCGGCCGGCAGGTAGGAACGCTGGCGGCGGCGAAGCCGGCGATCGGGCTGGCGGTGACGGTGATCGTCGCTTCGTGATGGCCGATGCGGAACGCATGGCTGGCGGGCAGGCCGGTGGTCGTCACCGGCGCGGGCAGGCCCTGGCCGGCGAAGGTCACCACCATGGTGCGCGACAGGGCGTCGAAGCCGGCCGGCGCGTTGGCCTGCAGCCGTACCATTCCCTCGAAGAACACGGCAGCATCCTCCGGCAGTACGCGCTCTCCCGGGGTGATGCGGAAGCGGCGCACGATGGGCGGGCCGTCGCAGGCGCGGCGGGGGGCGGCATCGCGGATCACCTCGGCCAGGCGATCCTCCGGCAGGCCGGAGTCCAGCCGGGCGCGCACCGCCGCCAGCAGTGCGGCGAGGCGGCCGGTGGGCACCTCCGCCGCGTAGCGGCCGCGGGCGGTGGCGGCCTCGGCACGGGCGGCTTCGGTCTCGCGGGCCAGCCGTTCCGCCTCGGCGGTGCGGGCCTGCGCCTCACCGCGCGCCGTATCCCGGTCGGCGGCCAGGCGCTCCAGTTCGTCGCGTGCCTCCTCGCGGGCGGTGTGGGTGGCGAACAGGCCCACGCCGGCCAGTGAGGCGAAGAACAGGAGCCACTTGGCGGTGTGGCCCAGCCCGACGAACAGCCGCTCGCGGCGTTCGCGGGCACGGCGCGTGCGCAGGCTCATCGCCCGCCTGCCGGTCGCATGCCGTGCCCGTGTTGCATCAGCCGTCCAGCGTGATCTTCTTGTCGCGGATCAGCTGGCCGTTGGCGGCGAAGTCCTTCTCGAAATAGGCGTTCATCTGCTCCGGCGTCTCCGGCGGCACCACCACGTTGATGGCCCGCATGCGCTGCAGCATATCCGGCGTGGCGGCGATCTCGCGGCACTTGGCGTTCAACGCCGCGATGATCTCCTTCGGCGTGCCGGCGGGGGCCCAGACGGCGTACCAGATCGGCACGTCGATGTTGGGGAAGCCGGCTTCGGTCAGGGTGGGCACGGCGGGGAAATCGGGATGGCGGGTGGGGTAGCTGACCGAGAGCAGCTTCAGCTTGCCGGCCTTGATGTGCGGGATGACGTTGATCTCGTTCATCATGTGGACGTTGCCGGCCAGCAGGTCGTTCAGCGCATCGGCACTGCCGCGATAGGGCACGTGCAGGATGTCGATGCCCGCGGCGGCCTTCAGCGCCTCGATGCGCATGTGGGTGGAGCTGCCGGCGCCGGCGGAGCCGTAGGCGAGCTTGCCGGGGTTCTTCTTCGCGTAGGCGACCAGCTCGGCCATCGTATTGATGCCCAGGTCCGGGCGGATGGTGAAGCCGCAGACGAGGTCGCCGACGCGGGCGACGGAGACCAGATCCTTCGGCACCGCGTAGGCCACCTTGCGCAGGTGCGGCAGCACGGTGAGCGGGCCGGCCGGCGTGAGCAGGAAGGTGTAGCCGTCGTTGGCGGATTTCGCGACCGCCTCGGTGCCGATGCCGCCGGCGGCGCCGCCGCGGTTGTCGACCACGAAGGGCTGTCCGAAGGCCTGGCCGAGCTTGTCGGCCCAGGGGCGGCCGATGATGTCGGTGGCGCCGCCGGGGGCGTATGGCAGGATCAGCTTCACCGGCTTGTTCGGCCAGGCGCCCTGGGCGCGCGCCGAGGCGGTCCCAAGCACGGCGGGGGCGGCTAGCATGGAGGTGACGAGCGTACGCCGGCGAATCATCGATTAGTCTCCCTGTCGGGGCCCGGTTGCTCCGGGCCGCATGCGGGCGCCGTCATGCCGATTTCCGGCGGCCGGGGCAAGCTTTGTGGCGCATTGGCGCTCGACAAGGGGCCACTGCCGTTGCAAAGGGGGGACGCGTGGCGACCCGGGGCAACCGGCGCGGAGCGTCCTACTGACAATCGGGAGGCAAGTTTCTTGCGCAAGCGCACTCTTCTGGCCGCGTTCGCGGCGACGATCGCGATGGCATTTCCGGCGGTGGCGCAGGAATGGCCGACGCGCCCTGTGAAGCTGGTGGTGAACTACCCCGCCGGCGGATCGATGGACGCGATTTCCCGCCCCTGGGCGGAGGCGCTGGGCAAGCGGCTGGGCCAGCCGGTGGTGGTGGAGAACCGGGCCGGTGCGGCGGGCGCGCTGGGGACCGAGGTGGTGGCGAAGGCGGCGCCCGATGGCTACACGCTGCTCGCCTCCCCGAACGGGCCGCTGGTGCTGCTGCCGGCGCTGCGCAAGACGCCCTACCATCCGACGGACCTGACGCCGGTGGGGCCGATGGGCGATTTCGTCTATGGGATCGCGGTGCTGCCCAAGCACGGGTTCAAGACGATGGCCGACCTGGTGGCCTATGCGAAGAAGAATCCGGGCAAGCTTTCGTACTCCTCGCCGGGTGCCGGTTCCGCCACGCATCTTCGCGGCGAGGCGCTGAAGATCGTGGCAGGCGTCGACATGCTGCACGTGCCGTATCGCACCGGGGCCGAGGCGCTGATCGACTTCCTGGGCGGCACGGTGGATGTGATCATCGACAACGTGATGTTCCCGCATGTGCGCGCGGGGCAGGCGACGCTGCTGGCGGTGACATCGGACCGGCGTTTTACGACCTTCCCAGACGTGCCGACGGTGATGGAGGAGGGTTCGATGTGAAGCTGGCGAATTTCGCGGCGATCTTCGTGCCGAAGGCGACGCCCAAGGCGATCCAGGACAAGCTGGCCCGCGCGATGGCGGATGCCAATGCCGACCCGGTGGTGCAGCAGCGGGTGACGCAGGTGGGCTTCTTTCCCACCACCAAGACGGGGCCCGAGCTGGTAGCCGAGATGGATGGCCAGGTCGACGAGTATCGCGACTGGGTGAAGAAGACCGGGCTGAAGATCGAGTAGGGATGCAGGGATGAGCAAGGAGCCGGGGCTGCGCAGCGGGCAGGACCTGCTGTGCGGCGTGATGTTCGCCGCCGTGGGGGCGGGCGCGTTGTGGGTGGGGCGCAACTATCCGATGGGCTCCCCGGCGCGGCTGGGCAGCGGGGTATTCCCGATGCTGCTGAGCTACGGGCTGATCGGGATCGGGGCGCTCATCTTCGTGAAGGGCCTGCTGACCGACGGGCCGCGGCTGACCGGGTGGGCGTGGCGGCCGGTGCTGCTGATCACGCTGGCGGCGGTGGCGTTCGCCCTGCTGATCGAGCCGGCGGGGCTGGTGGTGACGATGCTGGTGGTGATGACGCTGGGCGCATTGGCCGGGGACGGGCACAGGCTGCGTGAGCTTTCCATCTTCATGCTGGTGATGATCCTGATGGCGATTGGCATTTTCGTTTGGGGGCTCGGCATGCCGATCAAGGTGTTCCCGTGGAACTGAGCGATCTCGGATCCAATCTCGCGCTGGGCTTTTCCGTTGCGCTGACTTTCCAGAACCTGTTCTGGTGCCTGATGGGCGCCATCGTGGGGACCGCGATCGGGGTGCTGCCCGGGGTGGGGCCGGTGGCGACGATGGCGCTGCTGCTGCCGGCGACCTACTACCTGCCGGCCGAGGGCGCGCTGATCATGCTGGCGGGCATCTACTACGGCGCGCAGTACGGCGGATCGACCACCGCGATCCTGGTGAACCTGCCGGGCGAAAGCTCCTCCGTGATCACGTGCCTGGATGGCTACCAGATGGCGCGGCAGGGGCGGCCGGGGCCGGCCTTGGCGATTGCGGCGATCGGCAGTTTCTTCGCGGGCACGGTGGCGACAATCCTGATTGCGGTGGCGGCACCGCCGCTGACCAAGGTGGCGCAGCAGTTCACGCCGGCCGACTACTGCTCCCTGATGGTGCTGGGGCTGGTGACGGCGGTGGTGATGGCGCATGGCTCCGTGATCAAGGCGGTGGGCATGGTGCTGCTGGGGCTGCTGCTGGGCATCGTGGGCACGGACGTGCAGAGCGGAGCGCTGCGCTACACCTTCGGCGTGGACATCCTGTTCGACGGGATCAACTTCGTGCCGATCGCCATGGGCGTGTTCGGGCTGAACGAGATCATGGCCAACCTGACCAGCAAGGAGCGGCGCGACCTGCTGACCAGCAAGGTTTCCGGGCTGATGCCGACGCTGGCGGACCTGAAGGTTTCCTTCGGGGCCATGGTGCGCGGGACGGGGCTGGGGAGCCTGCTGGGCATCCTGCCGGGCGGTGGCGCGGTGCTGGCGAGCTTTGCGGCCTATACGCTGGAGAAGCGCATTTCGAAGACGCCGGAGAAATTCGGCACCGGGATGATCCAGGGGGTGGCCGCACCGGAGAGTGCCAACAACGCGGCGGCGCAGACCAGCTTCATCCCGATGCTGACGCTGGGCATTCCCAGCAACGCGGTGATGGCGATGATGGTGGGCGGGATGATGATCCACGGGATCGTCCCCGGTCCGCAGGTGATGACGGACAAGCCCGGGCTGTTCTGGGGGATGATTGCCAGCATGTGGGTGGGGAACCTGATGCTGGTGGTGTTCAACCTGCCGTTGGTGGGCATCTGGGTGAAGATGCTGACGGTGCCTTACCGGCTGCTTTCGATCGCCATCCTGTTCTTCTGCTGCATCGGGGTCTATTCGCTGAACAATTCGGCGCAGGAAGTGCTGCTGATCGCGTTCTTCGGCGTAGTGGGGTACCTGTTCCACAAGCTGGACTGCGAGCCGGCGCCGATGCTGCTGGGGTTCATCCTGGGGCCGATGATGGAGACCTATCTGCGCCGCGCCATGCTGCTGGCGCGCGGGGATTCGACGATTTTCGTGACGAGCCCGCTGAGCCTGACCTTCCTGGTGATGTCGGTGCTGATGCTGCTGCTGGTGGTGGTGCCGGCGGTGCGCAAGACGCGCGAGAAGGCCTTCCAGGAGGAATGATAATTGTTCCGATATCGGAACAATATAGGCGTGGTAGAGCGGCCCCTTCCGGGGCCGTTTTGCTGACAGAAGCCGGGATGGGTGCAGGCGGGGCACGGGGCGGGCGGATGGGGGTTTGCGGACGGGACGGGGCCGGGGCGGGGGACATGCCGCGGTTGCGGCTGCCGCGCATGATCCAGCCGCCGCGGGCGACGATGCGGCGGATGGCGCGGATTGCGGCTGCGCGGGCGGCTTGCTCCTCGGCCTGCTCCTGGTGCAGGCGCGCGGTGCGACGGGCCTGGCGGCGGCGCGGGGAGAGGGCGGCCCAGGTGGCGAGCAGGCCGGCGAGCGGGGTGAGGCTGGGGGTGCGGGTTGTGCCTGCGGGTTTGCCGAGCAACTCGGCGAGGATCTGGTTGAGCAGGGACAGAATCAGGGCTTCCAGCGACTCATGGAGGCGCGCGCCTGCCTGCCGCGCCGGCGCCGCTTGGGCGCCAGGGCGGGCGCAGGGGCCGGCCGGGGGTGAGGGGTGCTGGGTCATGGATGGGAATATAATTAACCTTTGTTAGCGTCGCAAGGGAGGGTTTGCGGGTTCTCGGATGACTGTGACATTTCTGCATCATTCGCGCCCTTACGTAGTTCACCGGATGGCGCCGTTGCGCGCCGTCGTTACGGTTCGTTTCGGGGGGCCGGCGTGCGGGTAAACGAATCCGCGTGCGACCTTGGAACTGCGGTGCAAATTCCGATGCCTTGGGGGGCGCACCGAATGATGAGCAAGCTGAGGATGAAGGTTGTTCCTGCATCGGGGACCCGGCCGAACGTCGCCCTGGCGACGCTGCGGCCCCCTACAAACATGCAGGTTCAGGCTTCAACTTCCGCCGGTGCCTTCACCCCCACTCCCATCATCGCTGGGTTGCGAGGAAACGGGACCGGGTAGGTATTCTTACGAATTCCCGTACGGGCAAGCCCCTATTAAATCTGCGGCGGGGGGCCGGCGACTGGAGAGCGTAACTCCAGGCGTGGACGGCACGACTGCGGGGCGATGCCCGATGCGATGGGCCAAGCACCGAATTGTGCGTTTGCAGAAGATACGAAGCACCAGAGGCTTCGATGACCGGCCCGAATGCCGCGAAGCGGCGCTGCGGGCCCCATCGCCAGAAGCCGATGCAAGCTTCCGCTTCCGCCGAACCTTCTCCCCCATCACCAAGGA
>CAMDAM010000114.1 GCA_945888575.1 Asaia bogorensis
CCGGCCCGCAGGTGCCCCACCACTTCCGCCCAACAGGCGGGATCGCTCAGCTTGCGCACCACCCGCGCCTTGCGCCGCAGGCGGCTCGCGTCGGCCTGCGCCCGCATCGCACAATACACACCCTGCACCGTGCCGCGGTTCAACTCCCGACTGATCGTGCTGGCGGACCGGCCAAGTCGCACACCGATCGCACGAACGCCTTCGCCGCGCTCGCGCCAAAGCTGGATCGAGACCCGCTCGGAAAGGTTCAACTCGTGATGCCCAACCATCCCAACCTCCAGTACAACGCAAACATCAAAGGCGTTGCACCCGGAGTTGGAAACTGCCGTCCTTTTGCTTCTTTTTCTTCAGAAAAAGAAGATGCTTACTTCGACTTCTCCTTCAGCTCCGCCAGCTGCTGCTTCGCGGCGGCCATCAGGCAGGAGATGTCGGAGGTGACCATCACCATGTCGAACCCGCGCTTGATCGCGCCCGCGGCGAACTCGGCGCCGGCGCAGTGCATCACGCACTTGATGCCGTGCTTGTGGGCGGTCTCGCGGATCTTGTCGCAGGTGGCCATGTGCAGCGGGTGCGGATTGTCGCCGCGCGGCTCCAGGCCCAGGGCGAAGGACAGGTCGGCCGGGCCGATATAGACGGCATCGAGGCCCGGGGTGGCGCAGATGGCGTCGAGATTGGCCAGGCCTTCCTTGGTCTCGATCATGGCGAAGACGAGGATCTCATCGTTCGCCTTGGCCACGTAGTCGGCGCCGCCATACTGCACGGCGCGGATGGGGCCGGAGGAGCGGTAGCCCATGGGCGGGTAGCGGCAGGCGGCGACGGCCTGGGCGGCTTCCTCGGCGTTGTTCACCAGCGGCACGATGATGCCGTAGGCGCCGAGATCGAGCGCGCGCATGATGGCGGCCGGCTCGTTCCACTTCACGCGGACGAAGGGCGTGGTGTCGGTCTGCGAGATGGCGGCGAGCAGCGGGCCGACATCGGACATCTCGTTGACGCCGTGCTGGAGATCGACGCAGAGCGCATCGAAGCCCTGCCGGGCCATCACCTCGGCAGTGAACCAGTTGTTGATGGAGATCCAGGCCAGGTTGGGCTGCATTCCATCGCGCCACATCTGCTTGATCTTGTTCGGTCGCATCCGCGTTCCTCCGGTGTCGTTGCTCGGTGGCGCGATCGTGGCCGCGGGGCGCAGACGCGTCAAACGTCAGGCGGCCATGGGCAGGGCTGCGGCGAGGGCGTCCACGCGCCGGTTGACGGCGGCGGACTCGGCGAAGGTCACGGCGGTGACGTCAGCATCGTGGCGGGCGACGCGCACGGTGAGGCGGGCATCCTCGCCGACATGCAGCACGACGGTGGCGCCGACGGCCACGGCGATGGGCGGGGCGAATCGGGCGCCGTTGCGTGAAAGGTCGATCAGCGTGACCTGCTGTGCCTGCCCATCAGCAAGCACGGCGCGGGCGGGGAGGCGGCAGGGATGGCGCTCGAAACTGCGCTGCTCGGCGGCGCCGGCCATGGCGTGGAGGAATGCGTCGACCTCTGCACGCAGGTCGGCGGAGCGGGTGGCGAGTTCGTCGGCCACCGTCTGCACCGAAGTCGCGTCGCGGGATACCAGGACGGAGAGCTCGGCGACCTCATCGACAGCCGCTGCACTCTCACCGGTGCCGGCGCTCGCGAACTGGATGTTGCGCACGATCTCCTGCACCGCCACGGCCTGTTCTTCGATGGCGCGGGTGATGGTTTCGGCGATCCGGTCCACGCTGGAGACGACCTGGCCGACCGAGGCGACGGCGGTGACGGCGGCGCCGGTGGTGTCCTGGATCGTGCGGATGCGCTCGGCGATCTCGGTGGTGGCGCGGGCGGTCTGGGCGGCCAGCGCCTTCACCTCGCTGGCGACCACGGCGAAGCCCTTGCCGGCCTCCCCGGCGCGGGCGGCCTCGATGGTGGCGTTGAGCGCGAGCAGGTTGGTCTGGCTGGCGATCTGGTCGATGAGTTGGACCACCGCGCCGATTTGTTGCGCGGCGCCGCCGAGGCTATCGACGAGGCCGCTGGCGTTGCTGCTGGCCTGCACGGCATCGGCGGATACGGTGGCGGCCTGACCGACCTGGTGGCGGATCTCCTGGATGGAGGCGACCATCTGCTCGGCGGAGGCAGCGACGGCGGCGAGGCCTTGGGCAGAACCGCTGGTGGCGGCACGGACCTGATGCATGCGCTCCACGGTCTGGTGGGCGGACGCATCGACCGACTGGGCGGCGGCACGCATCCCGCTGGCGGAGTTGCCCAACGCACCGAGCACGCCGGAAACGGCGCTGCTGAAATCGGCGGTGTAGCTCTTCATGGCGGCGGCCTGGCGCTCGCGGCGGGCGGCGGCGGCGCGTTCGGCCTCGGTCATGGCGCGGAGGCGGAGCATGCTGTCGCGGAACACATCGACGGCGCGAGCGATGCGGCCGATCTCGTCGCGGCGGGTGCGACCCTCCGGCTCGGCATCGGTGTCGCCGTCGGCGAGGCGGCCCATGACGGCGGTGATCCTGCCGATCGGGCGGGACACGCCGGCGATCAGGCTCCAGGCGACGCCGGCGAGAATGAGCAGGGCGGCGCCGGAGAGGATGACGAGCAGAACGGTGGTGCGCTCGGCGGCATCGATGTCGGCTGCGAGGCGGGCGTGAATGTGGGAGTCGAGTTCCTTGGTGACCTGCTGCGACAGCTTCCGCAGCGCGGCGGCGATCTCGAGCCAGGAATCGAAGACTTCGTCCAGCGGTTGGGAGGCACGCAATGTGGTTTCCATCTGCGGGCCCAGGGCGGCAAGGGCGGCGATGGCGGCTTCCGCCTCTGGCCAGGCAGCGGTGCGCTCGGCGGGGCGGAGAGTACCGGCGAGCGCCTGCCAGTCCGACTGCACGGCGGCGACGAGGGTGCGGGTGCGGTCGGCAGAGCCGGGACTGGAATAGACCTTGGCCATGACGCCGAGCAGCCGCATGTTGAGCTGCTCGGCATTGGTGGAGAGGCGGCCGATGGCCTCGCGGTTGCGCAGGTCGCGCGTGGCGAGGTCTTCGAGGAAGGCCATGCTGCTGCGGCTGCCCAGATGGGCGACGGTGGAAACCGCCAGGACCATCACGGCGACCGCAGCCATCAGCGCCGGGATGCGGATCGCGATGCGGTCCAGCCGGGCAGGCAGCCAGGGACCGCGGAGGATTGCGGGCAGCCGCATGACGGGGGCCTACTGTTCGACCGGCAGGCCGGCGCCCGACCATTCGACCCAACCGCCGCGCATCCAATGGACGTTGCGGTAGCCGGCGGCAACGGCGGTCTTCACGGCGTCGACCGCGGACCAGCCGTCGGAGCCGTGGCCATAGACGACGAGCACAGCGTCTTTGTTGGCGCCGAACAGCGCGGGATCGAAGGCCTTGGTGGCGGCGCTGCGGGCGAGGCCCTTGGCCTTCGGCACGCGGCCTTCGAGATAGGCAGCCTTGCGCCGCACATCGAACACCGCGGCACCCTTTTCGGCCAGGGCGCGGGCATCTGCGGCGGAGACGGTGCGGGCGCCGTCGAGGCTGGGTGGGGTTTCGCCGGTGTTGGCTGCGGCCGTACCTATGCCTGCCATGAGGCAGAGGGCGGCGAGCAGCATCCTGATCGATTTCATGGGGACCTCGCGTAGGTAACGAAAAGGGCCGGGGAAGGTCCCCGGCCCGATCCGTATGCCGTCGCAAGGTTGCGATCGAGTGAATCTCCCCGGCGATGCCAGGGAGATTCTGGTCGACTCAGCGCTTGCTGAACTGGAAGCTGCGGCGAGCCTTGGCGCGGCCGTACTTCTTGCGTTCCACTGCGCGGCTGTCACGGGTGAGGAAGCCGGCGATCTTCAGGATGCTGCGCAGCTCCGGCTCATAGAGCGTGAGCGCGCGGCTGATGCCGTGGCGCAGCGCGCCGGCCTGGCCGGAGAGCCCGCCGCCCTTGACGGTGCAGTACACGTCGAACTGGTTGTAGCGATCGGCAACCAGGAAGGGCTGGGTGATCAGCATGCGCAGCACGGGGCGGGCGAAATACTGGCCGACCTTCTTGCCGTTGACGGAGATCTCGCCCTTGCCGGGCTTGATCCACACGCGGGCCTGGGCGTTCTTGCGGCGGCCGGTGGCGTAGCTGCGGCCGAACTGGTCGCGCTTCGGCTCACGCTTCGGCGCATCGGTGGCGGACGGGACGACCTGGGAGACCGCGAGGTCCTTGAGGTCGGCGAGGGTACGGGTGGTGGCGGACATGCGCTCAGCCCCTCTTGTTCTTGGGGTTCAGGGCGGCGACGTCAAACGGCGTGGGCTGCTGGCCCGCGTGCGGGTGCTCCGGGCCGCCATAGACGTGCAGGTGCTTCATCTGCTTGCGCTGCAGCGGGCCACGCGTGATCATGCGCTCCACGGCCTTTTCCAGCACGCGCTCCGGATGGGCGGAGGCAAGGCGCTGGCCCTGGGTACGGCCCTTGATGCCGCCGGGATAGCCGGTGTGGTAGTAGAACACCGACTGGTCGGCCTTGTTGCCGGTGATCTTCACCTTGGCGGCGTTGATGACGATGATGTTGTCGCCACAATCAACGTGCGGGGTGAAGGTGGCCTTGTGCTTGCCGCGAAGACGGTTGGCGATGATCGCGGCGAGGCGGCCGAGCACAACCCCTTCCGCATCGATCAGCAGCCAATCCTTCTTGACCTCCGCGGGCTTGAGCGAGAGGGTGGTCTTGAGCATGGGTGTCCCCTTGAAGAGGCGCGCGTTATCGCGCCAGAGCCGTGCTGCGTCAAGGGGTTGCGTGTATGGTATCCGGATACCACATGATTGCCGCGCCCCGCGCCACCCCCTATCCTGCGGCTTGTGAGCCAGGTTCATGTGATAGGCGCGTCGGGGCGCTCAGGTCTCGCGCTGTGCCGGGCGCTGATGGCCCGTGGCGTGGATGTTGTGCCGGTGGTGCGCGATCCCCGCAAGTTCGTGGCCTCTGGCCTGCCCTTTGCGCCGGTTCAGGCGGATCTTGCGGATGCCCCCGCCCTGGCGGCGGCGCTGGGGGGGGCCACGCGAATCGCCAGTGCCGCGCATGCCCGCCATGCCGCTGCGATCATCGCCACAGCGCCGGTGCAGGCGCGGCTGGTGCTGATGGGGAGCACGCGGCGCTTCACGCGCTGGCCGGATGATCATGGCGGCGGTGTGATCGCGGGCGAGGCGGCGCTGCTCGGGTCCGGCCGTGCCGGGGTGATCCTGCATCCCACGATGATTTATGGCGCCGAGGGCGAGGACAACGTACGCCGCCTGGCCGCGCTGATGCGCCGGCTGCCGGTGCTGCCACTGCCCGGCGGCGGGCGGAACCTGGTGCAGCCGATCCACCAGGACGACGTGACCGCCTGCCTGGTGGCCGCGCTGGAGCATCCATGGAGCGGGCCCGAGGCAGTGGTGATCTCAGGGCCGGAGCCGGTGACCTATGCGGCGTTCCTGCGCGCCATCGCCCGCGCCGCCGGCCTGCCCCCGCCGCGCATCCTGCCGGTGCCAGCCTGGGCGCTGATGGCCGCGAGCCCGCTGACGCGGCTGCCGGGGCTGCCACGCATCCGGCCGGCGGAGATCCGGCGGCTGCTGGAGGACAAGGACTTTGCGGCCGAGGCGATGCGCGCGGTGCTGGGCGTGGTGCCGATCTCGCTCGAAGCCGGGCTGGCGCGGACCTTCGGGGCGGCCGCGCTTACACGCTGAGGTGCGCCGGCTGCGCCGTTTCCACCATGGGCACGCCGGAGACGAAGTATTCCCGCGGGAATTCCTGCTGCAGGCGCTGGGTCATCGCGGCCACCTGGGCATCGAGCGTGGCATCGGGCGCGATGCCGAGGGCGGCGAGGGCCTTGCGCGATTTGGGGCCGATCGCGCCGTCCATGCTGCCGATCTCCTGGCCGAGGCGGATCAGGCCGGATTGCAGGTAGCCGGTGCGGGGATCCTCGCCCAGCGCATCCACGCGCTGGCCGGTGGAGACGATCGCGCTGGCGGCCATGGCGGTGTAGGCCTGGGTGAAGTTGGTGCCCTTGCCGGCGCGGTAGTAGGTGTAGATGCGGTCGTGGCTGCCGCGGCAGTCGAAATGCCAGGCCTCGCTGATGCCGGTGTCGGGCTTGGCGATGATGGGGGTGATGCCTTCGCCGCTGGCCAGCGCCCAGAAGGCGGCGAGCCCGGGGGTTTTGATGCGGCTGAGATCGAGGTCAAAGGCGCGCCCGCCCTCATGCATGCTGCCGCCGGGGGGCGGGCTGAAGGCCTTCTTCTTGCCGCTGGTGTAGTCCAGGTTCGCCTGCAGCTGCATGTCGTAGGAGCGGTAGAGGTCGCTGAGCACCAGCGCGCCGCCGGCTGCCGCGACGGACTTTTGCACCTTCATCAGGGCCGCGTACAGGTCCGCGGTGCACCTGGCCATGCGCTTGGGCATGTCGCCGCCATAGATGGACGGGAACGCGATCGGCAGCAGTGGCGCGAACATGGCCTGTCCTTTTATGAGTGCGCCCGAGAGTGGAGGTTGTTTCGATTTGCTGTCAATCGCCGCAGCGCGTCAACTCTACGGGAGGTCTGTTTCCGGCCGCCACACGGCGGGCACGAAGGCGTAGGCGCCGCCGGCGCGCACCACATGGCCGAAGCTCGGGAAATCCAGGTGCATGCCGGCCACCAGCAACTTGTCCGTGGCCGCCATGTCCAGCGCCTTGGCGCGGGTGGTGCGGGCCTGGTCGCTGTCGGTGTCGAAGGCGAGGCCGGCCTGCGGCATGGCGAACTGGATGCCGGGGAGGTGGACCACGTCGCCCCAGATCAGCAGGCTCTCGGACCCGGAGGCGATCAGCCAGCCGGAATGGCCGGGCGTGTGGCCGGGCAGGTGGTGGCAGGTGATGCCGGGCAGGCCTTCCTGGCCGTGGCTGACGGTGCGGGTGCGCGCGGCATAGGGGCGCAGCGCGCCCTGGGCGGTGGCGAAGGCGCCCTTTGCGGCCTCCGGCGCGGCGGCGGCCTTGGAGTCATCCAGCCAGAAATCGGTTTCGAGGCCGTTGATGACGATCTCGGCGTTGGGGAACCAGGGCTTGCCCTCGCCATCCACCAGGCCGCTCACATGGTCCACATGGGCGTGGGTGACGAGGATGGCGGAGATGTCCGCGGGGGTGAGGCCGAGGGTTTCGAGCTTGCCGCGGGCGCGGCCCATGGTGGGGCCGAAGGCGGTGCCGCAGCCGGTATCCACCAGCACCTTCTTGCCGCCGATCTCCAGCAGGTAGGAGGAGATGGTGATGCGTGGCGGCAGCACACGGAAGCCGGCGGCCTCGGCGGCGGCGGCATCCGCTTCGGCCACGCCGTTCAGGATGGCGGTGGAGGCCTGGAACTGGCCGTCGTTCAGCGCGGTGACGATGGCGTCGCCGACGCGGATGCTGTGGATGCCGGAGTGCTGCATGGGACGTCCTTGGTGGTCAGGCAGAGGCGCGGGCCGGAGTGCGGCGCAGCGCGCCCATGATGCTGCCGAGGATGCCCTGCGGCAGGAAGATGATGAAGACCACCAGCAGCAACCCGTAGATCAGGTTGTCCCAGCCGACGGCGGACGGGCCGAAGCCGATGCGCAGCGCCTCGCCCAGCAGGATGGTGATGACCGCGCCGATGGTGGGGCCGAGCGCCACGTAGAGCCCACCGACGACAACGGCGAAGACCATCTGCAGCGAGACCGAGATGCCGCTGACCGTGTCTGGCGAGACGAACATCTGGTACTGGCAGTAGAGCGCGCCGGACAGTGCCGTCATCATCGCGGAGATCACGGTGATCTTGAGCTTCTCGGCGGTGACGTTGACGCCGGCGGCGGCGGCGGCATCCTCGTCCTCGCTGATCGCCTCCAGCGCATAGCGCATCATGCTGCGTTCGACGGCGTACCAGATCACGAGGCCGGCGGCCCAGACGGCCAGGGCGATGAGATACCAGGTCGCCTTGTCGGTGAACTGGAAGGCGATGATCGAGGTGCCGCCCGGCACGCGGTCTGGCGTGTAGCCGAGCGAGCCGCCGGTGAGGCCGCGGGTGGCGACGATCACCTGCAGCACGATGCCGGAGAGTGCCAGGGTGACCAGGGCGAAGTAGTGGCCGGTGATGCGGAAGCGGAAGCAGGGCCAGGCGACCACGAGCGCGAGCACGGCGGCGCAGAACAGGCCGAGCGGAATGCCGAGCCAGGGCGAGAGGCCGAGGTTGTTCCAGGCCAGCGCGGTGACATAGGCGCCCACGCCCATGAAGCCGCCATGGCCGAGCGAGACCAGGCCGAAGCGGCCCATCATGCTCCAGGAGGTGTAGGCGAACGACCAGATCAGGATGGTGATCATGATGTGCATCGGGTAGGGCGCGCCCCACGCGAGCGGCAGGATCACCAGCGCCGCGGCGGCGGCGGCCCAGAGACCGGCCTTGCCTTTCGGGATGGCGTTCATGAGCGCCTCGCCAGCAGGCCCTCGGGCCGGACGAACATCATGGCGATGAAGAACACGAAGGCGAACACGTAGCCCCATTCGAGGTCGAGGTAGAGGCCGCCGACGGAGATGATCTCGGCGAAGATGAAGGCGGCGATGAAGCCGCCGATCATGTTGCCGAGCCCGCCCATCACGCAGATCATGAAGGTGATCGGGCCGAAGGAGAGGCCGACGAAGGGATGCACGTCGTACTGCAGCACCAGCAGGCAGGCGGCGAGGCCCGCCAGCGCGCCGCCGACGGCCGAGGTGATGACATAGATGCGCCGCGTATCGACGCCCATCAGCGCCATGATCTGGCGGTCTTGCGAGATGGCGCGGATGGCGGTGCCGACATAGGTGCGAGTGAGGAAGAGGTAGAGGGCGACCATGCCGGCCAGCGCCGCGCCGAAGGCGAGCAGGCGGGCGTAGCTGATGAACACGTCTGCCACCTCGATGGTGGGCAGGCGGATGCCGAGGTTGCGGAAGTCGATGCCGAACATCACCGTGGCGAGCGACTGCAGGAAGAACAGCACGCCGCCGGTGGCGAGAAGCTGGTTGATCGGCGCGGAGGCCAGCAGCGGCGAGATCACCAGCAGGTGCAGTGCCACGCCCATGAGGCCGACGCCGGCGATGGAGAGCGGGGCCGCAATCCAGTAGCCCAGGCCGTACACAACCGCGAAGTAGTACATGGCATACATGCCGAACATCACCAGCTCGGCGTAGCAGATCCAGGCCACGTCGATCACGCCGAAGATGAGGTTGAGGCCGAGCGCCAGCAGCGCCAGCACGCCGCCCAGCAGAAGGCCGTTGACCAGCGCCTCCACCAGGAAGATGTCGAGGAAGCCCATTGCCGATGCTCCTGGTTCAGACGCCGAGATAGGCTTCGCGGATGGTTTCGCTGGCCGCCAGCTCCGCCGAGGTGCCGCTCATGCGGATGCTGCCGGCTTCCAGCAGGTAGGCGCGGTCGACCACCTTCAGCACCTGCTGCACGTTCTGCTCCACGATCAGCACGGTAAGGCCGCTTTCGCGGATGCGGCGCACCAGTTCGAACACCTGCTGCACGATGACGGGGGCGAGGCCGGCGCTGGGCTCGTCCATCAGTAGGATCTTGGGGTCACTCATCAGCGCGCGGCCGATGGCGCACATCTGCTGCTCGCCGCCGGACATGGTGCCGGCCAGCTGGTTGCGGCGTTCCTTCATGCGCGGGAACAGCGAATAGACGAACTCCAGCCGCTGGGCGAATTTCGGCCGTGCGGCGGGCATGAAGGCGCCCATGCGGAGGTTGTCTTCCACCGTCATGCGCGGGAACAGGCGGCGGTGTTCCGGCACGTGGGCGATGCCGAGTTCCACGATGCCGTGCGCGGGCACGGTGGCGAGGTCGGTGCCGTTCCACAGGATCTGGCCGCCGCGCGGGCGGATGAGGCCGGAGATGACGCGCATCAGCGTGGTCTTTCCGGCGCCGTTGGGGCCGATCACGCCCACGGCCTCCCCCAGCCGGACCTCCAGCGTGGCGCCGAACAGCGCCTGAAAGGTGCCGTAGCCGGCGTCGACGTTTTTCAGTTCGAGCATGGCTGTCCCTTACGCCCGTGCGGCAGAGGCAACCGCATGCGCGGCGTCGGCATCGGTGCCGAGATAGACCTCGATCACGCGGGGGTCGCGCACCACGTCGGTGGGCAGGCCCTCGGCGATCTTCTCGCCGTGGTCGAGCACCATCACGCGGTCGACCACGCGCATCAGCACGCCCATGATGTGTTCGACCCAGATGATGGTGATGCCGAGTTCGGCGCGGATGCGGCGCAGCATGTCGGCCGCCTGGTCCATCTCGTGCTCGTCCAGCCCGCCCAGGCTTTCATCGGCCAGCAGCAGCTTGGGCCGGGTGGCCAGCGCCTTGGCGAGTTCGAGCTTCTTGAGCCCCGCCGCGCCGAGGCCGTCGACGCGGGTGTTGGGGTTGGTTGGCAGGCCGACCATGGCCAGCGCTTCGCGGGCGGCCGCCTCGGCGTCGCTGCGCGAGGCGCCGCCTTGGCCGTAATAGCCCGCGAGCACCGCGTTCTCCAGGATCGACAGCCGGCGGAACGGGCGCGGGATCTGGAAGGTCCGGCCGATGCCGCTGTTGATGATGGCGTGCGGCGCGGTGCCGCCGATCTGGCGCCCCCCGAAGCGGATGGTGCCGCCGCTGGGGGCCAGCGTGCCGGAGAGCATGTTGAAGATCGTGCTCTTGCCGGACCCGTTGGGGCCGATGAGGCCGAGAATCTCGCCCTCATCGACCTTGAACGACACGTTGTTGACCGCGGTGAAGCCGCCGAACCGTTTCGTGAGCCCTTCGACGACGAGCATCAGCGCGTCGTGTACGGGTTGCCGGCGGGAAGCGGCAGGGTGGGGGCGCGCTTGGCCTGCGACTTCGGCCACACCACGTCGGCACTGTCGGCGGTGTATTCGATCACCACCGGGGCGGCGCGCTCATTCTGGCCGGCCATCGGGCCGTCGCCGGCGAACTTGATGCCGAAGCCGAGCATGGTGCCGCCCTCGGGAAAGTCGATCTCAAGCGCCGCCTTGCGCAGCGCCTCGGCACCGGTGCCGCCATGGGCCTTGATGGCGCGCGGCAGCACGTGCTGCAGGAAGACGTAGACATTGCTCGCTGCCATGCCGACATGGGGCGAGCGCTGGTTGCCGGGCTGGGCCTTGTCGTAGGCCTCGCCCACCATCTTGATGATCGGCGGCAGGTCGGGCGTGAGCGCCGCCTGGTTGGTCTGCCAGATCGAGATCGGGTCGATGTTGAAGAACCCGACGAGATCCTTGCCCAGCGCCTCGCGCAGCTTCTCCGGCACGCCGTAGCCGGCGCCGTGGCCGATCAGGGCGCCGAACTTCAGCCCGCCCTCGCGCGCCTGGCGCAGGAACAGCGAAATATCCGGGTTGTAGCCGGTGTGCAGGATCACATCCGGCCGGGCGCGGCGCAGCTTGGTGATCAGCGCCGAGAGATCGGGCGCGGTGGCGGCATAGCCTTCCTTCAGCACCACGTTCAGGCCGTGCTTCTTGGCGCCGGCTTCGTTGCCGCGGGCGACGTCCACCCCATAGGCGCCGTCCTCGTGGATGATCGCCACGCGAAGGTCCTTCGGCTCCTTGCCGAACTTCTCCTTCGAATAGGCGGCGATCATGTCGGTCGCCGTCATGCCGAAATGCTGGCCCATCGCCTGCGGGCGGAACACGTTCTTGTAGTTGCGGTTCTCCAGCACGGCGGTGGAGATGCAGGTGGTGATCCACATGAACTTGCCGAGCTGCTCCACCCGGCCGGCCACCGGCACGCACTGCGCGGAGGAGAAGAAGCCGAGCAGCATGTCCACCTTTTCCTGCTCGATCAGGCGGACGGCTTCGTTGATGGCAACCTCGGGCTTGCTCTGCGCGTCGGCGTAGATCGCCTCGACCGTGTAGCCCTCGATCGGGCCCTTCTGGATGAAGTGGTCGATCATGATCTTGGCGCCGAGCCCATGCAGGCTGGAGCCGCCGCCGGCGAGTGGGCCCGAATAGTCGTAGATCACGCCGATCTTGAACTTCTTCTCCTGGGCCTCAGCCCCGAAGGTGAGCCCGAAAGCCGCTGCCGCTACGAGGCCGAGCCCCGCCAGTCTCCGACCGAGACGCATCCTGTTTCCCCCCTGCTGCCCGGACTCCGGGCGCGGTTATTATGGGGGCAGCCTCCGCCATGGGCGGGGCACACGTCAAGCATGCAATGTTCGCATCGCGCGGTTAAATGATCGCCGCGCGCACACGGGCCGAAACCCATTCCGACACCGCCACGGTGCAGAGAATGGCCACGAACATCACCGTCACTTCCGGCCAGGCGAGGCGGGAGACAGAGGCGTTGAGCTGCAGCCCGATGCCGCCGGCGCCGACCAGGCCCAGCACGGTGGATTCACGGATGTTGATGTCCCACCGGTAGACCGAGATGCCGGCGAAGGTGGGCATGATCTGCGGCACGAAGCCGTAGGCGATGCGTTGCGCGCCGCTGGCACCGGTGGCGGTGATCGCCTCGATCTGCTTCGGGTCCGTCTCCTCCAGCGCCTCGTACAGCAGCTTGCCGATGAAGCCGATGGAGCGCAGCGCGATGGCGATGATGCCGGCGAGCACGCCCGGGCCCATGACGGTGACGAGCAGCAGCGCCCAGATCAGCGAGTTGATCGAGCGCGAGGAGACGATCACCAGCAGCGCGATGGGGCGCGCGATGGCCAGGCTGGGGGTGGTGGTGCGCGCGGCGAGGAAGGCGACGGGCACGCCGAGCACCACGCCGAGCGCGGTGCCCAGGGTGGCCATGTTCAGCGTGTCCCATAGCGGCCACCACAGGTTTTCCAGCACCGACCAGCGCGGCGGCCACATGCGGCCCAGCAGGTCGCCGGCCTGGGTGGGGGCGTCGTAGACGAACTCCCAGATCGTGTCGGCGTTCATGATCTCCCAGCACTGCACCACCAGCAGCACGCCAAGGAGCCAGCCGAACCAGCGCAGCAGCACCGCCCGCGGCGTGCGGCGGCGCCAGGCGAGATGGCCGGAGGGAAGGGGGATGGTGGGCATTACTGCAACCGCTTGCGGATGATGCCCGACGAGTATTCGGCGGCCATGACGATGGCGATGATCAGGATCAGGATCGCGGCCGAGGTGCCGAACTCGTAGCGGTCGAACGATGTGTTCAGCGTGGCGCCGATGCCGCCGGCGCCGACGATG
>CAMDAM010000115.1 GCA_945888575.1 Asaia bogorensis
CCCACAACGGGCTCTGGGCGGCGCTCACGTCGGGCTATGTCCCGACACTCCTCGGCCTCACGGTCGAGCGGCCGTGGCTACTGCCCCTGCTCATCCTGCCCGGCTTCGCCCAGTTCGCCGTCCGGCGCGACCGCCCACGCCTGCTGGTCGCCACCGCCGCCCTGGCGCTGGCCTGGCTGTGCCTGCAAGGCTTCGCGGTCAACCACCGCGGCTGGACCTGGCAGTGGCTCGGCGAAGTCTTCGGCGGCTCACCCTGGCAACCGGCCATGGGCTGGGGCGCCCTGCTCTACGCGCTCGCCGCCACACAGCTCGCCGCCATCGGCCTCGCCCGCCAGGGCTGGTGCCGTGGCGACGCCTTCGTGCTCGGCGCCATCCTGCTCATCCTCGGCGCCATCCTGATCTTCGTGTTCTGGCCGGTGATGACGGTGCTCATCTCCGCCGTGCGCGACAACAACGGCAACTTCGCCCCCGCCGAGTTCTGGGCCAAGTTCACCGACCGCTCGATCTGGGGCCTGGAATGCCTCACCGGCGCCGGCAATTGCGGCGCGGCCTGGAACACGCTGGCGCTCGCCGTGGTGGTGGGCCTGCTCTCCACCCTGCTGGGCCTGGCCTTCGCCCTGGTGGCGCTGCGCACCGGCCTGCCGCTGAAGGGCCCGATCCGCCTGCTCTCGCTGCTGCCGATCATCACCCCGCCCTTCGTCATCGGGCTGGCGCTGATCATCATGTTCGGCCGCACCGGCTTCGTCACCACCTTCCTGTACCAGACCTTCGACATCCCGCGCAGCCGCTGGCTCTATGGCTGGCCCGGCGTCACCCTCGCCCAGCTGCTCGCCTTCACCCCGATCGCCTTCCTGGTGCTGGTGGGCGTGCTGCAATCCGTGGCCCCCAGCCTGGAGGAAGCCGCCGGCACCCTGCGCGCCGGCCGCTGGCGCACCTTCCGCACCGTCACCTGGCCGCTGATCCGCCCGGGCGTGGCCAATGCCTTCCTGATCGGCTTCATCGAAAGCATGGCCGATTTCGGCAACCCGCTGATGCTGGGCGGCAGCTTCAACGTGCTCAGCACCGACATCTTCTTCGCCGTGGTCGGCGCAGCACAGGACCAGGGCCGCGCCGCCGTGCTCGGCATGGTGCTGCTCGGTTTCACCATGGCCGCCTTCACCGCCCAGCGCCTCTGGGTCGGCCGCGCCCGCTACACCACCGTCACCGGCAAGGGCGATTCCGGCGTGCCCCCGCCGCTCCCGCTCGGCCTGCGCGCCGCCTGCTACGCCACCGTGCTGCCCTGGCTGCTGCTGACCGTCGTCGTCTACGCCATCGTCCTCGGCGGCGGCTTCGTGGAGACGATCGGGCGCGACCACACCCCCACCTGGAAGCACTTCCTGATCGCCTTCGGCATCGACCACGGCGTCTCCGGCTGGTTCCTCTCCGGCAGCGCCTGGAACAGCTTCATCACCACCCTATGGCTCTCGGCGCTGTCCATGCCGCTCACCGCCGCCCTCGGCCTCGTCACCGCCTGGCTGCTCGCCCGGCAAGATTTCCGCGGCCGCGGCGCCTTCGAATTCCTCACCATGATGAGCTTCGCCATCCCCGGCACGGTGATCGGCGTCAGCTACATCCTGGCCTTCAACACCCCCCCGGTGGAGCTCACCGGCACCGGCATCATCCTCGTGCTCGCCTTCATGTTCCGCAACATGCCGGTCGGCATCCGCGCCGGCATTGCCAGCCTCAGCCAGATCGACAAAAGCCTCGATGAAGCCTCCCTCACCCTCGGCGCCCGCTCCTGGCGCACCTTCCGCCTGGTGATCCTGCCCATCCTGCGCCCGGCGATCATCGCCGCCATGGTCTACAGCTTCGTCCGCGCCGTCACCTCGGTCTCGGCCGTCATCTTCCTCACCACCGCCGAATACCAGCTCGCCACCGTCTACATCGTCGGCCGCGCGGAGATGAGCGAATACGGCGTCGCCCTGGCCTACTCCGCCGTGCTCATCGCCGTCATGGTCGGCGCCCTCGTCCTCATCCGCCTCCTGGTCGGCGAACAGCGCATCGGTCGCCGCTCTGCCAATACGGCCGAAACCGCCCCCGTGGGACTCGCCGCGTCATGACCCAGCCCGCCGTCACCTTCCAAACCGTCACCAAACGCTTCGGCCAAACCGCCGCGGTCGACGCCGTCAGCTTCGACATCGCACCCGCCACCTTGGTCACCCTCCTCGGCCCCTCCGGCTGCGGCAAGACCACCACGCTGCGCCTCATCGCCGGCCTGGAACACGCCACGGAAGGCCGCATCCTGATCGACGGGCAGGACGTCACCCACCTCTCCGCCGCCGACCGCGACGTCTCCATGGTGTTCCAGTCCTACGCGCTCTTCCCGCACATGACGGTGATGGAAAACACCTGCTACGGCCTGCGCGCCTCCGGCCTCAACAAGGCCGATGCCGAGGCCCGCGCCGCCGACAAGCTGCGCCTCGTCGGCCTCACCGGCTACGAACGCCGCCTGCCCAGCGAGCTTTCCGGCGGCCAGCAGCAGCGCGTCGCCGTCGCCCGCGCCATCGTGCTGGAACCCAAGGTCCTCCTCTTCGACGAACCCCTCTCCAACCTCGACGCCAAGCTCCGCCGCCGCGTGCGCGACGAAATCCGCGCCCTGCAGCAAGACCTCCGCCTCACCGTCGCCTACGTCACCCACGACCAGGAGGAAGCCCTGGCCGTCTCCGACCGCATCATCGTCATGAGCCACGCCCGCATCGCGCAAGACGGCACGCCCCGCGAGCTCTACGAGGCCCCCGCCAGCCGCTTCGTGGCGGACTTCATCGGCAACGCCAACCTGGTCCCCGTCGCCCTGCGCCACGCCGATGCCACCACCGGCGAAGCCACAATCGGCCCCCTCACCCTGCGCCTGCCCCATCGCGGCGTGGCCCCCGGCGCCGCCCTGCTGGCCATCCGCCCCCACGCCCTACGCTTCGGCGCCGAGGGCATCCCCGCCCGCATCGCCCACGCCGCCTATCTCGGCAGCCACATGGAATACGGCGTGATGCTGGAAGGCCACGACGTGGAACTCTTCGCCATCGCCCCGGATATCGCCCAGCCGCTGGCCGCCGGGCAGGCTGTGCGCGTGTCTTTCGATCCCGCGGGATTGGCGGTCGTCTCGGGATAAGCAAGCGGTTCTTTTTTGAAAAAAAGAACCAAAAAACTTTTATCACTATGCTGCTCGCCCTTGAGCGAGCGCCAACAAATGAAGTCTTTTTTGCTTCTTTTTTCTTCAGAAAAAAGAAGACGCTTCCTTCCCTTGCCTCCCGCCCCCACCGTTGCCAGCCTGCCCCCACCGGCCTACGCTCCCGGTCCGTCCTAAGGGAGAGAGACCCAAATGAAACTCGGCGACGCGATCGCGGAAATCCTGAAGCGCGAGGGGATCGAAATCCTCTGCGGCTATCCCGTCAACCACCTCATCGAATACGCCGCCAAGGCCGACATTCGCCCGGTGATGTGCCGCCAGGAGCGTATCGGCGTGCACATGGCGGACGCCATCAGCCGCGTCACCTCCGGCAAGACCATCGGCGCCTTCTGCATGCAGCATGGCCCGGGCGCCGAGAACGCCATGGGCGGCGTCGCCCAGTGCTACGGCGAGTCGGTGCCGGTGCTGATCCTGCCGATGGGCTACGCCCGTCGCCTCGCGCATATCGACCCGAACTTCAACTCCACCAGCGCGATGAAGCCCTACGTGAAGGGCAGCGAGCCGATCAACAGCGCCGCCGAGGTCTGCAACATCTTCCGCCGCGCCTTCACCAAGCTGCGCAACGGCCGCGGCGGCCCGGTGGTCGTCGAAATCCCGGCCGACATGTGGAACGAGGAAGTCGCCGAGCCGCTGGACTACACCCCGGTGATCTCCACCCGCTACGGGCCCGATCCGGACCACGTGAAGACCGCAGCCGCCATGCTCGCCGGCGCCAAGCGCCCGGTGCTCTATGTCGGCCAGGGCGTGCACTACGCCCAGGCCTGGCCGCAGATCAAGAAGCTGGCGGAGCTGATGGCCCTGCCCGTCGTCACCTCGCTCGGCGGCAAGTCCACCTTCCCGGAAACCCACCCGCTCTCGCTCGGCTCGGCCGGCGTGGCCATGTCGCGCGCGGTGCCGGAGTTCCTGGCGAAGTCCGACGTGATCATCGGCATCGGCTGCTCCTTCACCGAGACCAGCTTCGGCGTGAAGATCCCCTCGGGCAAGAAGATCATCCACGCCACGCTCGATCCGTACCACCTCAACAAAGACGTGAAGATCGACATCGGCCTGGTCGGCGATGCCGGCCTTACCCTCGATGCGCTGCTCGCCGAACTCGGCAAGACCGTCACCTCCAACCGCGATGCCTCGGCCGTCACCGCCGAGATCGCGGCCAGCCACAAGGGCTGGATGGAGAAGTGGATGCCGAAGCTCACCAGCAGCGAAATCCCGCTCTCGCCCTACCGCGTGCTGTGGGACCTGCAGAACACGGTGGACGTGGAAAACACCATCATCACCCACGACGCCGGCAGCCCGCGCGACCAGCTCTCGCCGTTCTGGAAGTCGGTCACCCCGCTGTCCTACATCGGCTGGGGCAAGACCACGCAGCTCGGCTACGGCCTCGGCCTTGCCATGGGTGCGAAGCTGGCCAAGCCCGACAAGCTCTGCATCAACGTCTGGGGCGACGCCGCCATCGGCTTCACCGGCATGGACTTCGAAACCGCTGTGCGCGAGCGCATCCCCATCATGTCCATCCTGCTGAACAACTTCTGCATGGCGATCGAACTGCACATCATGCAGGTCAGCACGGAGAAGTACCGCAGCACAGACATCTCCGGCGACTACGCCGCGATGGCCCGCGCCTTCGGCGGCTACGGCGAACGCGTGGAAAAGCCGGAAGACATCATCCCGGCCATCAAGCGCGGCATCCAGAAGACCAAGGAGGGCGTCCCCGTCCTGCTGGAATTCATCACCTGCAAGGAAACCGAAGTCTCCCGCCCCGGCACCTGATCCACCGGAACGGTGCAGGCAAATGGGCCGCGGGGGGCAACCCCCGCGGCCTTTCTGTTGGCCATCCATCCGTTGCCCGCGCATGCCATCCGGCTGTACCATCACGTCGCCAGCACGAAACACGAAACGCACCGCCGAGGAACACGCCGCCCGATGCCGGACGAGGCCGCCGTGCCCCCTCCCTCCACGCAGCCCGTAGCCACCGCCCTCATCGCCGGCGCCATCCTCGCCGCCACCGCCTGGCTGCTTCTGGCGCCCGATCGCGTCGTCTCGCGGCTGATGACATGGGACCTGCTGTTCAACCTGGAGGGTGCGTGGCGGCTGTTGCAGGGCCAGGTGCCGCATGTCGACTACCACGACCCGCTCGGCGCCCTGGCCTTCTGGCCCACCGCACTGGGCATGCATCTCCTCGGCCCCAGCGTCTTCGCCAGCGTCTTCGGCAAGCTCCTCGTCGCCGCCGTGCTCTACGTCGCGGCCACCGTTGCCGCGTCCCGCCGGCTGATGCTGCTTCCGGCCGTGCTGTTCGTCCTCTTCGCCTGCGACCTCGTCCTCATCCCGACCAACACCGGCAGCCTGGCCGACCACTTCTCCTTCGCGATGTCCTACAACACCACGGGCTGGGCGGCGCTGAGCATCCTGGCGCTGATCCTCTTCCTCCCCCCCGCTCACGCCGACCGGCACAACCTGCCCGACCTCGCCATTGCCGGCCTGCTCCTGCTGGCGCTGTTCCACCTCAAGATCACCTATTTCCTGGTGGGTGGCGGCCTGCTCGCCGCAGCGCTCGTGCTGGCCCCCCACCTGCGTGCCCACCGCATGGCCTGGGCCGGCATCGGCGCCGCCGCCCTCGCCAATGCCGCCGCCCCCTGGAACTGGCCCTACCTCGCCGACATCGCCGCCGCCATCCAAACCGGCGCGGTGCACGACAGTGGCCAGGGCGCGCTCCTGCTTGCCGCCGCCAACGCCACCGAGATCGCGATCCATGCCGCCACGCTGCTGGTGGCCCTGGCGCTGTGGCGCTCGCACCTCGCGCCGCTTTACCTGCCCACCGTGGTGGCCGTGCTGCTGGCCGCCGCCGTCGCCACGTTCTCGCAGAACAACCAGCTGCGCGGCCTGCCGCTGGCCTGCGTCGCCGCATTCCTCGTCTACCACCAGCTCCGCGCCACCCTGGCCCGCCACGGCCATGGCGGCCTGATCCTGCTGCCGCTCGCAGCCCTCGCGCTGCCCATCGCCCACGTCGCCAACGCAACGCTCAGCCTCGCCATCTATCACCTGGCCGCCCGCCAGGATGCCCGCCACATCGTGGTCGACAGCACCAACCTGCGCGGCCTCGCCGTTCCCCAGCCGCAGTCCAACGCGGTCGTGAACCAGGAGGTGGACTACGACTGGGTCGCCAACCTGCGCCCCATCGGCGGCGGCGTGCGCGTGTCCCAGGCCACCTACATCCAAACCATCCTGGAGGCCGCCGCCCTGTTCCACCCCAGCGCCGGCCGCCCCGGCGGCATCCACCTGCTGGACCAGGTGAACCCCATGGCCTTCGTGCTCGGCCGCCCCGCCCCGCGCGGCGTCGCGCTATGGATGGACGCGCTGTTCCCCTTCCAGCCCGCCGCCACCAGCTTCGCCGAAGTGAACCACGTCCTGGTCCCGAAGCTCTCCACCTATGCCGACCTGACCCAGTTGGCCCTCGCCCAGTATGGCAGCTACATCGCCGCCCATTTCCCGGTCCGCACCGAAACCCCGCACTGGATTCTACTCAGCCGAAACCGAATGCGGCCCTGATCCATCCCGCCACCCGCCTCACCCCCGCAACGGATCATACGCCCCCAACCCAATCTCCACCGTCCGCCCCAACACCGCATCCGCCAGCAACCGCCCGGCAAACGGCCCCAGCGTCAGTCCGCTCGGCCCCAACCCATTCCCCACAAACAGCCCCGGCACCCCGCGCACCGCCCCGATCATCGGCAACTCATCCGCCGCCATCGGCCGGAACCCGATCCGCGTCTCGATCAGCTCCCCATCCGCCAGCCCCGGCGCCACCGCCAGCGCCACATCCAGCACCGCCTTCTGCCCTGCCGCCGTCACCCGGTAGTCGAAGCCCGAGCCATATTCCCGCGTCGCCCCGATCACCACGCGCGAATCATCGAAGGTCAGCAGATAGAAGCTGTTCATCGGCTGCAGCACCGGCCAGTGAGACGTATCCACCCCCGCCAGCCGCAAATGCACGATCTGCCCCTTCTGCGGCTCCACCCGCAGCGAAACCCCCAGCGGCGCCAGCAGCGCAGGCGCCCACGCCCCAGCCGTCACCACCACCGCATCCGCCCCCACCACCTCGCCCCCCAGCCGCACGCCCTTCGCCACTCCGCCCTCGGCCACGATCTCCGGCGAGCCCTCCCGCACCACCGCACCACGCTTCTGCGCCGCCCGCAGCAGCCCCGCTGCCATCCGCCGCCCGTTCACCCGCGCCGCGTTCTCGATATGCGTCGCCGGCTGCCCCGCCCGCAGCGCCGGGAACATCCCCACCGCCTCCTCCGCCGACACCCGCTTCACCACCCCCATCTCCGGCGCCACCTGCCGCCGCACCGCCAGGCGCTGCTCCACCGCATCCAGCTGCCCCACCTCGTCCGGCACCACCAGCAGCCCCACCCGCCGATAACCCAGATCCGTCTCCCCCTCCGCCGCCAGATCCTGCACCAGCTGCGGATAGTACCGCCCCGCCCCAAAGGCCAACGGCAACCACCCCTCATCCTCCCGCGCCGAAAGCCACGGGCACACAATCCCCGCCCCCGCCGACGTCGCCCGCCCCGCATCGTCGCGGTCGAACACCACCACCTCCGCGCCCTCCCGCGCCAGGTGATACGCCACACTCGCCCCGAACACGCCGGCGCCTACGACCACGACCTTCATGCCGGAACCCTCCAAGGAAGAATCTTCTTTTTTCTGAAGAAAAAAGAAGCAAAAAAGACTTCATTCACTTGCGCCCGGGATAGGCCCCCAGCGCAAATGAACAAAAGTTTTTTGGTTCTTTTTTTCAAAAAAGAACCGCTTGCTTCCTTAAAGCCGAGGCATCTTCAACGCATTCACATACCCACGATTCCACGTCGGCGTGATCATCACCTCATTGATGCACACATGCGGCGGCAGGCACGCGATATACCGCACCAGATCGCCAACGTCCGAAGACTGCGCCATCTTCGCCCGATCCTCAGCCGAAACCGGCACCGGCCGCTTGTCGAGAATCTCCGTCGCCACCTCGCCCGGCAGCAGCGCCGTGGAGCGAATGCCGTTCACGCATTCCTGCATGTTGATCGAATGGCTCATCGCCACCACGCCATGCTTCGCCGCGGTATAGGCGGCCCCCGAAAGCCCACCGATGAACCGCCCGGCCACGGAGGCGGTGAAGATGATCACCCCATCCTTCTGCTTCCGCATCATCGGCAGCACCGCGATCGCGCCATAGAACGCACTGTTCAGGTTGGCGGCGATCACCAAATCCGCCCCATCCGGCTGCAGCTCCTGCCAGTTCCGCTTCGGCACATTCGCCCCGGCATTGGCCACGAAGATATCCAGGTGCCCGAACTTCTCGCCGATCCATGCCACGATGCGGTTGATGTCCTCCACCACCGTCATGTCGCCCGCCTGCACGTGGGCGTGCTGCCCGATGCGGGAAGAAACCGCCTCCAGCTTGTCCACCCGCCGGCCGGTCAGGATCACCGTGGCACCTTCCTCGGCCAGCGCCACCGCCGCCCCTTCGCCGATCCCGCTCCCCGCGCCGGTCACCCACGCCACCTTGCCCGTCAGCTTGCCCATCGTCTCTCTCCCTTACCCACCCGCGTGTTGTCGCCCTGGCCGCAACGTGTTGAAGTATCCGGCATCGGGCAGCGAGCGCTCGTCGAGGAGGAAACATGAAAATCAAGGCCATTGAAACCCTGCGCGCCGATGCCGGCTGGCGCATGTTCTCCTTCCTGAAGATCACCACCGACACCGGCATCGTCGGCTGGTCCGAATTCAACGAAAGCTTCGGCAGCGCCGGCCTCAAGAACGTCATCGACGCCCTGTGCGAAGTCATCATGGGCCGCGACCCCCGCCCCACCGAGCAGATCGTCGCCCATCTGCACGTCCTCACCCGCCAGTCCCGCGGCGGCCTCAACCAGCAGGCCATCGCCGCGATCGAGAACGCGCTCTTGGATGTGAAGGCCAAGGACCTCGGCATCCCCGTCTACGCCCTGTTCGGCGGACCTGTGCGCATGCGCATCGAAACCTACTGGTCGCACATGTCCACCTACCGCATCCGCAACGCCGCCCAGATGGGCGTCCCCCCGCTGAAGAACTACGACGACGTCAGCCGCCACGCGGAGGAAATCCGCAAGCTCGGCTTCAAGGGCATGAAGACCAACATCATGGCGTGGGACGGCGAGAAGCTCTCCAGCTGGGGCGGCGGCTTCGGTCGCAACGCGGGCTGGCCGGAGCTCAACTGGTCCCAGGAAGCCCTGCGCTACACGCGCGACACCCTGGCCGCCGTCCGCGCCGGCGCCGGCCCAGATGTCGGCATCCACCTGGATACCAACTTCCACTTCAAGACCGAGGGCTTCAAGCGCATCGCCGACACCGTCGCCCCCTACGACCTCACCTGGCTGGAGATCGACCAGCACGACGCCCAGTCCCTCGCCACCATCAAGGCCATCGCCCCCTGCCCCATCGCCTCCTGCGAAACCCTCCTCGGCCGGCGCGACTTCAAGCCCTTCTTCGAGAACTACAGCATGGACGTCCCGATCATTGATGTGGTCTGGAACGGCCTCGGCGAATCCGTGAAGATCGCCTCCATGGCCGACGTCTATGAAATGAACGTCGCCCCGCACAATTTCTACGGCCATCTCTGCACCATGCACTCGGCCCATCTCTGCGCCATCGTGCCGAATTTCCGTGTCATGGAGATCGATATCGACAGCGTCGCCTGGCGCGACGAATTCTTCACCACCATCCCCACCATGGAAGCCGGCGAGCTGGTCTTGTCGGATGCGCCGGGTTGGGGCATCGACGTCAACGAAGCGGCCGTGCGCGCGCGCCCGCCGAAAAACTGAGACCGAGAAAGGGAACGCCACGCATGGCCAAGTTCAAGATCGCCACCCCCGCCGGGGCAAGCTTCACCACGGCGAAAGTCACCTACGACTACGAAAAGAAGGCGCTCGACCTCGCCGGCATCGACTACGAAATCGTCGAAGGCCCGATGAACGAAGACGGCTTCATCGAAGTCGCGAAGGACTGCGACGCGCTCTACGCCAAGGGCATGCCGATCACCAAGAAGATCATCGACAGCCTCACCAAGTGCAAAACCATTACCCTGGGCTCGGTCGGCGTCGATAGCGTCGATGTCGCCGCCGCCACCGCCATGGGCATCCCGGTCACCAACTGCCCCGATACCTTCATCGAGGAAGTGGCCGACCACTGCCTCATGCTCCTCCTCGGCTGCCACCGCGACGTCATCGGCCAAGACCAGCTGGTGCGCGACGGCCGCTGGCGCGAAGGCCGCACCCCGCTGCTCAAGATGCCCCGCCTCATGGGCCTCACCCTCGGCCTTGTCGCCTTCGGCCACGTCGCCCGCGCGGTCGCCAAGCGCGCCAAGCCCTTCGGCCTGATCGTGAAGGCCTACGACCCGTTCATCGAGGAACTGGTCATGATCGAGCACGGCGTCCTGCCGGTCTCGCTCGAAGAGGTGATGGCCTGCGACTTCGTCTCCATGCACGCCCCGGCCACCCCGGAAGCCCAGGCGATGCTCAAGGAGCAGCACTTCAAGATGATGAAGCCGACCGCGTTCTTCCTGAACGTCGGCCGCGGCGCCACGGTGGATGAAGCCGCCCTCATCAAGGCCCTCAGCGAAAACTGGATCGCCGGCGCCGGCCTCGATGTGCTGGTGCAGGAGCCCCCGCGCCAGGACAACCCGCTGCTGCAGATGAAGAACGTCATCCTCTCCGCCCACACGGCGTCCGCCAGCGCGCGCTTCGACCCCGCCCGCCTCGGCCGCGTCGGCCAGGAGCTGGCGCTGGCGCTGACCAACCGCTGGCCCATGTCCTGCGTGAACCCCACCGTCCTCCCGAAGCTGGACCGCCGCCGCTGGCAGCCCATCTCCATGGAGCGCGGCCCGAACTCCTAAGCGCTTGTCGAACCACCATCAGGAATGCGGGGGCCGCAAGGCCCCCGCAAACCGTTCCGGCCCCGCCCTCGCGGCGCTGGCCCTCCTTCTCCTGCCCTGCCCCGCGCCGGCCCAATCCCCCCCGCCCGGCACCCGCACGGAATGCAACAGCGCCGGCCTCGCGCTGTCCGCCATCGGCGAAACCCGCCTGCAAACCTACAGCGACGGCCAGGGCCGCACCGTGGAACTCTGGTGCGTCCGCCGCGTCTTCGGCTCCAATTTCGACCTGCGCGTGATCGAGAACGGCCAGGGCGCCACCGTCGCCGGCTGCTACTTCGCCCAGGCCAACAACATCGGTCCCACCCTCCACCTCGCCCCCTCCGGCGCCTACACCAAGGTCGAATGGATCAACCAATCCCTCACCGCCCAGGGCACCAGCTACCGCTTCAGCTACGACTTCTCGGCCCGCCAGGTCACCATCACCGCCACCGCCGCCTGCCGCCCCCCGGTCACCACCGTGCTCGCCCCCCAAAAGAACTTCGAAGACCTCGAACGCCTCCTACCCCCGAACGCCGACTGCCCCTGACATCTGGGGCAAGAACAGGCAAGCAAGCGTTCTTCTTTTTGTGAACAAAAAGAAGCAAAAAAACTTTATTCATTGATCCTCACCGCCCCCCACATGGGGAGAACAGGCGCCAGACATCACGACCTCGGGCTACAGGGTCGCGCGTCTTTCCATCATGCCCTTGGCGCGTCGCCTACGAACGCAGTGCAGCCAGCCGACGCCGGCGCAAATACGCCAGCATCCCAAGTCCCACCACTGTCACATGGGCGGGTTCCGGCACACTGGCCGCCACAACATCCAGCCGTACATTGTCGAAATCGGCGTAGCTCCCCCCGCCCGACTGGCCCAGCCGAATGCGCAACGTCCCGCTATCCCCCGCCATCGCCGTATACGTCAGCGTCACATCACCAAACGAACCCGCCGCCGGAGCACTGCTCAAAGTCTGGCTCGCCAGCACTGAATCCCCATCCAACAGCGTCAGCACCGCACCAAAAACACCACCGATCGTCCGGTCGCCCATCGCCACGGTCAAGGCATACGTCTCGCCAACCACAACATTGTAGCTTGTCGTATTGGTCATGAACGCACCTGGCGACTCGAACAAGAACCCAACCCGCGCGCCGCTCATCGTCCCAATCACGCCACTATTCGGCGGATCGGTGATCGCCGCATTGTTGTAGAATGAAAAACTCGGATTGTAGGTGCCCTGCGTCCCGCCACTCGTCGTCCACCCGCTGGGAACGCCGATCGCAATCCCCCCGTCCGACAGCGCAGTCGCCTCAAAATCGAAATTGGTGACTGAAACCGCCAGGGCCGCCTCCCCGCCGAGCAAGCCGGACAAAACCACCGCCACTCGCAGTACAGCGCGCGCCCGCAATCCCATCATATCCTCCCGCTCAAATGACAACGCCCACCTCCGGGCATCGTCTCGTCAGACGTGAGGATTTGTTACGATAGTTCGGAGAACGTCAAGATCGCACCCGATGCCGGCGCCCGGTAACGTTCTTCGCCTTCCCTATACCCACCCGTATCGCGCTCGATCACGGATCCATCCGAAACCGCCCCTCCAGACTCTATGAGAGCAGCCCCAACATCTGGTCTTGCGCCGCGGCGGTTTAAGTCTGGTAAACGTCTTAAGGCTAGGTCCGAAGCCCCCAGATATTTCAGGCAGGCACTGCGATGGCCGAATTCAACGCTTTCGAAATCTACATGCTCCAGCTGGTCAACCGCGCCCGGCTGGACCCATCCGGAGAGGCCGCCCGCTACGGCATCGACCTCAACCAGGGCCTCGCCGCCGGCACCATCAGCGCCACCCCCAAGCAGCCCCTCATCCCCAACCCGCTGCTGAACAACAGCGCCCGCGCCCACAGCCAGTGGATGCTCGATACCGACACCTTCAGCCACACCGGCGCCGGCGG
>CAMDAM010000116.1 GCA_945888575.1 Asaia bogorensis
GCGGTGGGCAGCTTGATGCTGGCGGCCAGGCACGCGGCCAGGGTGGCCACGGCGGCATCCCCGGCGCCGGAGAGGTCGATCAGCCGGGTGGGGTCGAGGCGGAAATGGGTGGGGCCGGTGGCGTCCACCAGCGTCATGCCCTCGTCGCCACGCTTCACGAACACGGCGCCGAAATTGTGGGCGCGGCGCAGCGCCTCGGCGGCCTCGGCGATGGCGTCGTCCCCGTCCGGCGGGTCGTCGCCGGGGTTGAGGTCGGTGCGGTGCGGGATCAGCACGTCGGCCCCGGCATAGCGGGCGAAGTCGCTGGCGCGCATGTCCACCACCACGCGGCGGCCGGCGGCATGGGCCGCGGCGATGAGCTGGGCCGGGATGTCGCCGGCCAGTACGCCCTTGCGGTAGTCCGACAGGATCAGCACCGAGGTGGCGGCCATCGCATCGCGCGCAATGCGCAGCAGGCGTTCCGACAGCTTGGCGTGGATCGGGCGGGTATCCTCCCGATCGGTGCGCAGCAGCTGCTGGCCACCCTGGCGGCTGCCCTGGGCGATGTAGCGGGTTTTCACCGTGGTGATGCGCCCGCCCTGCACCAGCAGCCAGGGCTCCACGCCCGGCTGGCCACCGATCAGGCCGGTGAGTTCGGCGCCGGCGGCATCATCCCCCACCACGGAAACGAAGGCGGTGGCCGCGCCGAGCCCGCAGAGATTGTGCACCACGTTGCCGGCGCCGCCGGGCTCGTCGTGCTCGCTGGCCATGGTGAGGACGGGAACGGGGGCCTCGGGGCTGAGGCGCTCGACACGGCCGAAGATGTAGCGATCGAGCATCGCGTCGCCCACGACCAGGACACGGGCCTTGGAAAGGCGGGCGATGGCGGCTTCTGCGTCGCGCGTTGGCATGGGAAGGGGGTAGCTTGTGGCCCCCCGGTTGGCAAGGCCGGGGTGGCTCAGCCCCGGCGGCGGCTGAGGCCGAGGCCGCACAGCGCCGCGGCCAGCAGTGTCAGCGAGGCGGGTTCCGGCGTGTCCTGCGCGGGCTCGGCGAGCACGGTGAGGTCGCGCATCACCACATAGGCGTCCGACAGGGTGAAGTAGGCGATGCTGGCGGTGGGCTCCAGGAAGCCGAAGAAGGCGCCGTCGTTCACGGCCGGGGTGGAGATGGACAGGACGTGCGATTCGATCAGCGTGTTGGTGGCGTCGTAGGCCGCGATGGTGGCGCTGCCGGCCAGCCCGGAATAGTTGAGGAAACCGCCCACGCCGGCCACGGGGGTGGCGAAGCTGTAGGTCATGGTGCCCAAGGCACTGTTGAGGCCGATATAGGCGAAGGGGCCGGTCCAGCCGCCGTTCGGGTTCAGGCCGTAGCCGCCGGTGGCGCCGAACAGGGCGGAGCTGACCGACGCGGACCAGGTGATCCCCGGCGCCACCGTTTGCGGCCCGACGCCGCTGTAGTTGATGGCCGGCTGGGCCAGCACGGTGCCGCTGGGCAGGGAGGTGACCACCGCCGCCCTGGCTGGGGTTCCGGTGGCCAGGGTGACGAAGGCCAAGGTGGTGAGAAGTGTGCGCATGGGGGGATCTCCGTCGCCCCGGCGAACCGCGGCTTGTGGGCCGGGTTGGTGGGGCCATGGCGGCCCCTGCGCGGTCAGGGCCGGCGGCGCAGTGCGGCGAGGCCGAACAGGCCCAGCAGGGCGAGTGTGGCGGAGGCGGGTTCCGGCGTGGTGACGGCCTCGGCGATCAGGGTGAGGGTGATCAGGCCGTTGCCGGTGCCGGCATTGGGCAGGAGCCAGCCGGTGTCGGTATCGGCGTTGTAGGAGCCGCCGCCGCCGCCGACCGCGCCGCCCTGGCCGCCGGAATAGCCGCCGCCGCCGCCGCCGGGGCCGGCACCGCCGCCGCCGAAGCCGCCATTGCCGATGGTGCTGTTGCCGACGCCGCCGGCCATGCGCTCCGGCACGATGCCCCAAAACCAGGACTTGCCGCCGGTGCCGGGCACGTCGTCGCCGCCATTGCTGAAGAAGCCCGCACCGCCGGCGCCGTAGGTGACCGTGGTGGCGGCTCCGCCGAGGCCGATGGTGCCGAAGGGCATCGGCGCGCCACCGCCGAGGGCCTGGCTGCCGGAGCTGGTGAGGCCGGCCTGGCCGGTGTAGCCGGCGTGGCCGTTCATGCCCGCGCCGAACCACACGCCGCCGCCGCCGCCGGCGATGATCAGCGGGGTGTTGTTGCTCTGCACCACGAAGCTGCCGCCGCCGCCGCCGCCGCCGATCAGGCCGCTGCCGCCCATGCCGCCCACGGCGATGCGCAGCACGGTGCCGGAGGTGAGCTCGAACTCGCCGCCGATCAGCGCGCCGAGGCCGCCGGATAGGCCCTGGAGGATCGTGGGCCCGCCGCCGCGGGCGCCGGTGGCCTCGATCTCCCAGGTGCCGGTGGTCGGCACAACGAAGGAGACGATGGCGCCGGTGTAGTTGAACGTGACGGCGCCGGCCGGGGTGGCGGCGAGCGCGATGGCGGTGGCGAGCAGCAGGCGCTTCATGGCGGAGCCTCCGTAACTGGCCGGGTGCGGCGACGTGCCCACACCAGAATGCAAGTTTCGTGCTTATGCCGGTTGCGGCACGATATCAGCGGCTTGCGCGTGCGGCTGGAGGCGGGGTTCGGGGGAGTGTCAGGTTTGCCGACAGGTGGACGTGACGAAACGTAACGTTCGCCGCGGTGCCGGGCCGGTCAGCGCCGGCGGCGGAGGGCGGCCAGGCCGAACAGGCCGAGCAGGGCGAGGGTGGCGGAGGCGGGTTCGGGGGTGGTGACCTCCTCGACCAGGTTGATGGTGACGCGGCCGTCGCCGATGCCAACGCCGGCCTGGGCCCAGCCGGTGAGGGCGTCGGCGTTGTAGGAGCCGCCGCCGCCGCCCCTGCTGGTGCCGCCGGCGCCGCCGGAAAAGCCGCCGCCGCCGCCGGTGTTGGCGCTGCCGCAGCCGGCCCCCCCGCCGCCGCCGAAGCCGCCGACGCTAAAGCACGCGCTGGTGCCGCCCGCCAGGCCCTCCGGCCAGGACATCCCGCCGCCGCCGCTCGATCCGGAGAAGCCGTCGCCGTCGAAGCCCCCGCCGCCGCCGCTGTCAGCCGATGCGGGGCCGCCAAAGCCGATTTGCCCCGTGAGCAGCGTGCCATCCCTCGCGAGGCCTGCCTGGCCCGTGTTGGCGTCCCACGCATTGGTGGCGCTTGTGGAGCGGACGCCGCCGCCACCGCCGGCGATGACCAGGGGGGCGCCGGTTTGGAGGATCGGGAGATTGTTGAATGTCGTGACGACGAAGCTGCCGCCGCCGCCGCCCGCCGCGCTGCCGGCGGCCACGCCCATGCCGCCGACGGCAATCTGCAGCACGGTGCCGCCGGAGAGCTCGAAATACCCGCCGATCAGCGCGCCGCGGCCGCCCGCCACGGTTTGGGACGACGAACCGCCCTGGGCGCCGGTGGCGACAATCTCGTAGGTGCCATCCTCTGGCGCGGTCCAGAAGACGAGGCTGCCGGTGTGGTTGAAGGTGATGGCCTGGGCCGGGGCGGCCAGGGCCAGGGCGGCGACGGTGGCGAGCAGCAGGCGGGGCACGGGCAGGCTCCTTCGGGGGCGCCTGCGCGTGTATGCAAATGCCGTGCTACGGCGTGAAACGGTTGTGTTTCAGATGGTTGCGGAAGGCGCGCGGCGGGGTGCGGCGCGGAGTGTCAAGTTTGCCGACGCAGCACCCGTGCGGCTCAGCGGCGGCGGTGGGCGGCGGCGAGGCCGAGGAGGCCAGCGCCGAGCAAGGCGAGGCTGGCGGGCTCCGGCGTTTCGGTGGTTGCGGTGAGCACGGTGACGTCCCGCATCACCACCGCGGCGTCGGAGAGCCGGAAGTAGGCGATCGAGGCCGTTCCCTGCGTGATGGCGTAGAAGGCGCCATCGTTCACCCCGCCGGGCGTGGAGATCGAGAGCGTGTGCGATTCGATCAGCATATCGCTCGCATCGTAGGCGGCGATGGTGGCCACGCCGTAGATCGGGGTTGCGTAGTTGATGAAGCCGCCGACGGCACTCACGGGGGTGTCGAAGGCGATGGTCATGGTGCCCGCCGTGCCGTTGAGCCCGATGTGCGGGAGCGTATTCCAATCGCCGTTGACGTCCAGCGCGTAGCCGTTGGTGTAGCCGAAGACGGAGTTTCGCGTGGAGGACCAGGTGACGCCGGGGGCCAGGGTTTGCGGCCCGGCGCCCTGGTAATTGAGCACCGGCATCGCCAGAACCGTGCCGCCGGGCAGGGAGGTGACCAGGGCGGCGGAGGCCTGCGGGGCGCTGGCGAGGGTGGACACCAGGGCGGCGGCGGCAAGGAGGCGGCGCATGGGCGTTCCTGTGGCAGCGGCGGATCGTGCCGGTATTGAGCGGTCATGCCGCCGCAAGCACAATTTGTGCCGCGTCAGAGTTTAGCGAAATACAACGAGTTGTATCGTCTTTTTCGGTGTTTGATCGCAATGGTGTAAAGCCGGGCAGGCATTCCGGGGGGGCGTGCCGTGGAGGCCTGCGCCCAGGCAGGGCCACATCCCGCAAAACAGGCTGCGTCGGGCCGCTCAAGGGCTGCCGATGGCGGTGGGACGTTGCGAAGTGTAAGGTTTTCCGACTGCCGACCTGCGCATCCAGTCCGGGGCGGGCAGGGCGGCGGCGCGGAGACTCAGCGCCGGCGGCGGATGGCGGCCAGGGTGAAGAGGCCGAGCAGGGAGAGGGCGGCGGAGGCGGGTTCGGGGGTGGTGACCTCTTCCACCAGGGTGATGGTGATGGTGCCGTTGCCGGTGCCGATGCCGGCCTGGGCCCAGCCGGTGAGGGGGGAGGCGTTGAAGGAGCCGCCACCGCCGGCGATCACGCCGCCCTGGCCGCCGGAATAGCCGCCGCCACCTCCGCCGCCAAAGCAGCCTGCGCCGGCACCGCCGCCGCCGAATCCGCCGTTGCCGCCACCGTTACAGCCGTTTACAATAGCGGCGGTGCCACCGGCGAGCAGGTTGGTCCAGGAGGCGCCGCCGGTTCCGAAAATTCCGTCGTTGTCGCCATTGGTGAAAAACCCGCCGCCGCCTGAGCCCAAGCTTGCGGGGCCGGCTGGTCCACCCGAGCCATTGAGGGCGGGAAGCGGCACACCGCCGCCCGTAGTAAGGTTACCGGAGCCGGTCAGCCCTGCCGTGCCCGTATTGGCGTTCCAGCCATTCTGGCCCGCGAACTCGCGAATGCCGCCGCCGCCGCCGGCGATCAGCAGCGGCAAGTTGTTGCCACCGACCACGAAGCTGCCGCCGCCGCCGCCGCCGTTCTGGCCGCCACTGGCACCCATGCCGCCGACGGCAAGCTGCAGCACATCGCCGGAGGAGAGGGTGAAATACCCACCGATCAGCGCACCCAACCCGCCGGAGAACGATTGCTGGAATGCACCGGCGCCGCCCTGGGCGCCGGTGGCGACGATCTCGTACATGCCGTCCTGCGGCGCGGTCCAGGTCACGATGCTGCCGGTGTAGTTGAAGGTGATCGCGGCGGCGGGTGTGGCGGTGGCGACGGCGAAGGCGAAGGTGGCGGCAAGCAACAGGCGCTTCATGGTGGCACGGTTCCCAGTGGTGCCTGCAAAGGCATGCAACTGCCGGGCCATGGTGCGAAGCGAAGCCGTGTCAATATGTTACGCAGCCCGTCCCGCATGGCACGGAGCGGAGTGTAAAATCTGTCGACTCCAGCCCGGTGCCACACCTCGGCGGCAGGGCGCTTTTCGCGCCGCACCGCCAAGGAACGCGGGTGCAGGGGGCGCTGGCCCCCTGCCGGGTCCAGGGCGGCGCCCTGGCCTTACTTTCTTCTGTTCACCGCGCTCAGCAGCAGGTCGATCCCCTGGCCGTGCCAGCGCTGGATGGCCTTGTGGTCTGCGCCCAGCAGGGTGGCTAGGCGGCGCCAGGGGAAGAGGTGGCGGCCCGTCAACGGGCTGACCAGCATGCGGGAGGCGACGAGGCGGCGGAGGACGTATTTGTCGTCGGGGATCAGGGGGAGCCAGGCGAGGGCTTCGTCCATGCGGGTGATCTTGGTGGCACTCGGTACCGGCAGGTGCAGGCGGGCGGGTTGGGTGGCGTAGGCTTCGGTTGCTTCGTCCAGCACGTTCCAGGTGCTGGTGCGCAGGCGGGTGGTGTAGCCGCGCTGGGGGAGGAGCAGGAGGGTTTCGCCGGCTTCCTCCAGGCGGGCTTGCAGGGCTTTGCCGTCCGCGAAGGCGATGTCGTTCGTTGCCATTTCGATGTCCTTGCGGGGGCTGCGATCGGTGGTGCAATGGGGGGGCCGTGTTGCGCCATGCTCCGCGCCATGCGGCGCGCCATGCCCGGGCGGCTTCGCGCGCATACGCGCCGGCCAAACGCCGCCATGCCCCCCCGATTTCATCGGGGGGCATGGCGCGGATGGCGCAGCCGGGGCCTGGCGGTGGCCCGGTGCGCCATGCGGTGCGCCATGCTGCGCGCCATGCTCGGTGACTTGGATGTCGGTCATTGGCTGGCTCCGGCGGGGTTGGCGTTGGCGGTGGTGGGGCGCTTGCTGTCCACGACCTTGAGGCCGAGGCGGGGTTTGCGCTGGTCCGGGTGGCGGTATTCGGTTTCGATCAGCAGGCCGTTGCGCAGCCAGATCGCCAGGATGCGGGCGGCTTCGTCGGGCAGGATGCCGAACAGGGTTTCCAGCACCGTGCCGGCCCAGCGGCTGCCGATGCGGCCGCCGCGGTGGCGGGTGAAGGCGTGGCCGTCCTGGCCCGCGGCGATGGCATCGAGCGCCTTGTTGCAATCGGCGGGCGAGAGATCCTTGAACGGGTTGGGCGGGACCCAGGCGGCGATGGCGGCGACCTGGTCGCCCAGGGGGTAGAGGGTGTTGCCGTTGCCGAGTTGCACCGTCTCCAGCCGGAACCACAGGGCGCCGTGGGCGCGCGGGGCGAGGTTGGCCTTGGCGTCGTCCAGCCGGACGTAGCGCCAGCGCTCGCGCTCGGGGATGCCGAGGTGCTGGGCGTCTTCCGGGGTCATCGGGCTGAGCAGGGCGGCGGAGCGGGCGGCGTCGGTGAGGGCTTTGGCGCCGCGGGTGGCGTCTACGCTGTCCGCCGTGCCTTTGCGGACGTGGTGGACGAGGAGGACGGCGCAGGCGGTGCGGTCGGCGACTTCGGCCCAGGCGGTGGCGGCGGCGTCCATCTCCATGTTGCTGTTCTCATCGAGGCGGTGGGACTTCACGAAGGGGTCCACCACGATGAGGCCGACGCCGGCGGCCTGGGCGGCGGCGATCATCGGCTCCTTGTCCGGCAGGGCGATGCCACCGCCATTGTCGGGCTCGGCCATCACCAGGCGGCGCAGGCGGCCGTTGTTGAGGAACAGGCGGTGGCCGACATCCTCCGCCGCGATGGCGTGGAAGCGCATGAGGGCGGCGACGCGGCGCTGGGTTTCCTCCGGCGGGTCTTCCAGGTTGAACACCCAGCACGGCACGGTGTGGTGCACGCGCTCGCCCAGGAAGGGGCGGCCGGTGGCGAGCGCCAGCGCCTGGGCGAGGGCGAGCGAGGACTTGCCGACGCCGCCCGGGGCCGCGAGCACGGAGACGAAGCGGCGGATCAGGCGGTGGCCGTAGAGCCATTCGCGCGGCGGGATGGTTTCGGGCGCCGGGTAGGTGGCGGGTTCGGCGGCAAGCGGCACGGGGCCGGGGGGCGGGGCGATGTGGGTGGCCCATTGGGCCCATACGCCGGCGGGGGCGTCGTTCATCGGCGGTGGTTCCTTTGGGCGAAGGCCAGGTGGCGGGCGATGGCGGCCTGGGCCTCTGCCTCCTGCTCCTGTGCCGAGAGGGCGCCGTGCGGGTCGGCTTCGGCCACGGCCTGGCGCAGGGCGGGGATGGGGGCGCGGGCGTGGAGCAGCGGGGCGAGGGAATGGGCGATGCGGCGGCGGGCGGCCTCCCGAGCGACCTGGGCTGCGTGGTGCGAATCGGCGAAGCGGTGGGCGAGGCGCATGGCCAGGCCGCGCCGGTTCACCGCCGGTGCCGCGCGGAAGGCGGCGCGGCGGATGGCGGCGAGCAAGGGCGGGCCTTCCACCAGGCCGGCGGCGGCGAGGCGGCCGGCGATGGCGGCGGCGTGGTGCTGGGCCTGCGGGTCGTGCCGGTGGCTCATGCGGCGAGCGCCAGGGGGGCGTGCTCCTCCTCTTCCTCCGGCGGGAGGGGCGGGTAGGGGTAGGCGGTGCCGGCCAGCAGGGTGCCCTCCGTGAGGATCTGCCATGCCAGGGGGTGGCCGGCGGGAAGCGGCTCGCGGTTGCCGGCGTCGGGCTCGCGCGGGATGCGGGGCGGCAGGGGGATGTGGGCGCCGATCTTCCTGGCGCGCTCGATGGCGGCCCAGCGGCTGATTCGGAAGACGGCAGCTATGACATCCCAGCTGCGGCCCTGTTCGCGCAGGGTGCGCAGAATGGTGTCGCGCTGGTCTGTCCACACGAGTTGGTTAGACATTCTGAGTTCTCCGGGGGTTTCGGCCCCGAAGATAGACACATCCACTAACATGTGTCAAGCGAAGTTAGGTTGATCGGTTAGGCGAAGAGTCGTATGGTGCGGCGCATGAGCGACACATCGAAGACTTCCGGGCGCAGCCCGATCGACGACATCGAGATCAACGGGCCGGCGCCCGGGGTGGGTGCGCGCATTCGCGCAGCCCGCCAGGCGGCAGGCCTGACGCAGGCGCAGCTGGCCATGGCGGTGGGCGTGAGCCGCAGCGCGGTGGCGCAGTGGGAGACGGAGCGGGCCGGGCAGGTGGGGGTGAACCTGGCCAAGGTTGCCTCCATCCTGCGCGTTTCGACCGAGCATCTGCTGCGCGGGGCGTTCCCCACGGAAGGCGGCGGCGCGGCCGAAGATGCCTCGGAATTGGCGCTTTTGCGGCTGTTTCGGGTGTGCCACGCGGAGGACCGGCAGATTCTGCTGCGCATGGCCTCGCGATTCGCGCGGCAGGCGGACCGGGTGATGGCGGCCAGCGTGCGCGGGGCGGATTCGTCGCCGGACATGTGATCCCGAGCCCCCCTTTTCGGTTCGATGCCGTGCCGCGATGTTGCGGCGCGGCATTTTTTTTGCCCTGCCGGCGGGGCACTCGCGGGATTGTGAATATTCATGAATGGAGCCTTGCCGGATTGCACGCGTTCATCACGCCCGACATTTTTATGAGTGATCGCAAGGACTTAATGGGTGTCGACGGGGGCTGCGGTGCGGTGCGGCGGGGGGTATGGGGTGTTGCGAAAGGTCATCTTTCGTCTCGTCCGGGGGGACATTCCCATTTTTGGGATTGGTCACGGTGCATTGCTGCTTGCCATGTATGCGTGGGTTCCGTTAGAAGCGGGATCACACACCTTTAACCCCCCAGAGGGCCCTTACTGACATGGCTGATGTAACAGTTCTTGGCGCCGGCGGCGCGACCGTCACGATTTCACTGACCTCGGCAGACAATGCCGCGGCGGCACAGTCCGCCGTGAACGTGGTCAACAATCTCAACAACCTCGGCCTGCTGGACATGCAGGAAGTGGCCGGCGCCGGCACCACGCCCGCGGCGACCAACTTCCTCGGCGGCCTGATGCTGACCGGCAGCGGGTTCTCCGACGACACCGGCGCGCAATACATCTTCGTGGGCCAGAACTCGCCGGGCAGCAACCTGGTGCTGGGTGGTGCGAACTTCCGCACCGTGGTTGTGGCCGGCGACGGCTCCGACCTGACCTACGCCAACCTGTCGCAGAACGCCCAGGTGTTCTACGGCAAGAACAACGGCGCCTTCGTGAACTACAGCGGCAACATGACCGTGGCCACCGAGGACGGCGACTACCTGCTGGCCTCCGATGTGGACACGAACACGACCGTGAACCTGGGCGCCGGCGCTGGCCTGAACATCCTCGACGTTGGCAATGGCCTGGGCGCCACGACCGTGAACGCGGCCGGCAACGCCACCATCAACACCTTCGGCAGCAGCCCGACGGTTTCGGCGCTGACGAACATCAACCTGACCAGCGGCAATGTTGACGTTGCGGTGGTGAGCGCCTCGGCGATCATCAACCCGGGCGCGGCCAATGTGCTGATCCTGGGCGATGCGGACGGCGCGGCCACCCTGTTCGGCGGCACCGGCTCGGCTACGGTTGGCGGCGTGAAGGGCATGTTCACCGGCGGCTCCGCCGGCGACAACGACATGATCACCAGCACCGTCTCCGGCTCGACCACCATGATCGGTGGCGCGGCGGTTGGCGCCCCGGCCGACTTCCTGCTCGCGCAGGGCAGCGGCAACACGCTGCAGAACGGCGCCGGCGACGGCCTGCTCATCAGCCTGGATGGGGCGTTCGGCGCAACGGGCGGCAACATCTTCAACCTCGGCTCCGGTGAGGCGACGGTGTTCTCCGCGTTCGGCGGCAACACCTTCAACTTCACCGGCGACGGTGGGGCCCAGGTGCAGACGCGCTTCGACGGGTCGACGACCACGGCGAACCGCTTCTTCGACTTCGGCGGCACCGGCGACTACTCGATCGACGGCTTCATCACTGATGTCGACACCATCGAGCTTGGCGACGTGTTCACGATCGGCTTCGTCGCAGCGGAAACCCCCTCCGGCCAGGACGTTACCATCCTCAACGTCCTCAACGGCGCGACCTACTTCTTCTTCGACGACACCCCCGACGGTGTGGCCGACATCAAGGAATCGGATGTCACCATCCGCTAATCCGGAGCCCGCGCCTCGGCGCGGACTGCAGCGGGCCGCCCTTCGGGGCGGCCCGTTTTGCGTTTGGTGGGGGGCGACACCCGCCGGCCTGGCATGCGCGCACGAAAAAGGCCGGCCCCTTGCGGGGCCGGCCTTGATGCGTTGGCGAGCAACTTAAGCCGATCGGATGATTCCATCCGACCGGCTGTTGCTCTAGAGCGGTAGCCGACCTGATAGAGGGTCGGCCACCACTCTAGCTCTTTGTTTTAGCGAGCAACTTAAGCCGATCGGATGATTCCATCCGATCGGCTGTTGCTCTAGTCCGGCTGCAGCATCTGGTGCCAGTTGTTGATCAGCACGGTGAGCTGGCGGCGGGCGGGGGAGGCGGGGAGGTGGAGCACCGCTTCACCATTGGTCCAGCGCCAGGATTCGCTGCCGGCGGATTCGATGTTGTGGAAGCCATCGCCGATGGCGACGCTGTCCAGCGGGATCGGCGCATCGTCCAGCAGCAGGGAGCGGATGGCGACGCCGAAGCGGCGGGTGCGGGGGCGGTCGGCCTCCGCGGTGTTCGCCGGCAGGCCGCGCGGGGAGATCAGCCGCACGATGGTGGTGCCGGCCGGGAGCATGACATCCCAGGTGTTTTCGTTGCTGCCATCGAGCAGCGCCAGGGTTTCGCCCTTGACGACGATGCGCAGCGTGGGTTGCGGCTCGCCGCTGGCCTGCGCCGCGGCAGGCTCGGCGGCGGCGGGCTCAGGCGCGGGTTCGGCCGCCTGTGCCGCGGCCGGCTCGGCTGCCGATTCCGGTGCGGGCTCGGGGCTTGCCGGGGCAGTGGCTTCCGGTTCCGCTGGCGCGGGGGGCTCGGCTGCCGGTGCATCGGGCGCCGGTGCTTCAGCCACTGGTGCGTCCGCCGCTGGGGCTTCGGCGGTAGGGGCTTCGGCGGTGGGGGCCTCCGCCGCGGGGGCTTCAGCCACGGGGGCTTCGGGGGCGGGAGCGGGGCGGGCCAGGCGTTGGCGAAGGGCGGCGGTGGCCGGGCCGGCGGGCAGCAGGGCCGAGGGCGGCGGGGCGGCAGGGTCGATCCGGGCGGCCACGAGCAGGCCGGCGGCAATCACCACGCCGGGTGTTTCCAGCTCCAGCCGCACCCAGGTGAGGGGGGATTGCTGCGGCTCGCGCCGGATGCTTTCGCCATTCACCAGGGCGCCGACCGGCACCAGCGCGCCGTGCGGCAGGCCGGCATCGAGGACGTGCACCGGCTGTTCCGGGGCCAGCAGCAGGTCTGCCACCGGCTGGCCCTCGCCGAACGCACCGGCGGCCACGCGCACCGGGATGACGCGCTGGCGCGGTGGGGCCGCGGGTTCCTGCCGCGCAGTGGTGACGTGGCGCACCGTGACCGGGCCGGCCAGGGTGAGCACCTTGTCCCCGCGCGCCAGGGTTTCCACGGAGCGTTCGGTGGGGGCGCCATCGGGGCTTGGGACGGCGATCGGGGTGCCGGCAGGGAAGCTGCCGTCGCCGATCACCGGTTGGGTCAGGGAAGGGGGCAGGGGCGTGGCGGACATGCGGGGCCTCGGGGCCGTTGAATCGTACCCCATCAGTACCATGGCGCGGGCGGTCCGTCGATGTGTGCGAGGGGAAGGCAAGCACGTTCTTTTTTGAAAAAAAGAACCAAAAAACTTTTGTTCGCTTTCCAGTCACGGCGGTGAAGCCGCGGACGAATAAAGTCTTTTTGCTTCTTTTTCTTCAGAAAAAGAAGAACACTTGCCTTGCTTCCGATCGGCCTATGCCGGCGTGATGGTAACCTGGGCGATGCCGCGGCTGAGGATGCCCAGTTGGGCGGCGGCGGCGCGGGAGAGGTCGATGATGCGCTTGCGGGTGCCCGGGCGGTCGATAATGGTGACGACGACGGCGCGGCCGGTATCCGCCACGGTGACGCGCACCTGGCTGCCGATGGGCAGGGAGGCGTGGGCGGCGGTGAGCTTGCGCTCATCGTAGCGGACGCCGGAGGCGGTGAGGCGGCCCTGCCAGCGGCGGCCGCCGTACCAGGAAGCGATGCCGACCTGGCGCCACTGGCCGGAGGAATCGGTCCAGACCGGGCCGGCGGCGAGCGGGCGCGGGGCGGGGGTTGCAGGGCGGGCAAGCACGGCCCGGGGAGGCATTGCAACGGGTTCCTGCACGGCCAGAACAGGGGCAGGAGCAGGGGCGGCCTGGCGCGTGGTCTGCGGGGCCATTGCGACGAGATCCGCGCCTTCAGACGCGTGTGCGGACAGCGGGAACGACAGCATCCCCACCAGTGCCGACACAGCCCATAAGGCAGATGCGCTGCTGGTGTTGTTGATCATCCTATTTCTCCTTCCTCGTGCCGCGGCAGGGGTAGCATCCTGCTCTCGGCCCGGTGGGGCGCA
>CAMDAM010000117.1 GCA_945888575.1 Asaia bogorensis
CGCGCGGGTCGCATTGCGTGGTGGCCTGGTTGTCCAGGTAGATCGGGCGGTTGGGGCGGTTGTTCATCGCAAGGGCCTCACGCCGCGCGGCGCAACAGGCGCCCGGCCATCTCCAGATAGGCGGCGATGAGGCGATCTGCATCCTCGGCGGCGGCATTCCACGGCAGCGACACGCGCACGGCACAGCCGGCGAGCGCGGCCAGGCCCATCGCCTCCAGCACGTGGCTGGCCGCGACCTTGCCGGAGGAGCAGGCGGCGCCGGCGGAGACCTGGAAGCCGGCGAGATCGAGCGCGATCACCTGCGTGTCCGCCCGCACGCCCGGCAGGGCGAGGCAGGTGGTGTTGGCCAGGCGCGGCGCCGCGGCGCCCAGCGCGATCGCGCCGGTGGCGATGGCCGCGGCCTCGATCCGGTCGCGCAGGGCGGCGAGGCGGGGCTGGTGGGGCAGGTCTGCCTGGGCGGCCTCGGCGGCGGCGGCGAGGCCGGCGATCGCGGGAAGGGGGGGCGTGCCGCCGCGGCGCCCGCGTTCCTGCCCGCCGCCGCGCATCAGCGGGGGCAGGGCGGGGTCGCCGGCCAGCAGCAGCGCGCCGGCGCCCATGGGCCCGCCGAGCTTGTGGCCGGAGATGGCGAGGCTGTCCGCGCCCAGCGCAGGAAGGTCGATGGCCAGGCGCCCGGCGGCCTGCACGGCATCCACGTGCAGCCGGGCGCCATGGGCACGGCATAATGCGGCGGCCTCGACGATGGGGTGCAGCACGCCGGTTTCGTTGTTGGCCAGCATCAGGCACACCAGGGCGGGCGGGCCGGCGGCGAGCTGGCGCGCCAGGGCGGCGAGGTCGGCGACGCCGGTAGGGTCCACTGCCACCTTTTCGGCCCCCGGTGCGGCGGCGCGCACCGCATCGTGCTCCGTGGCGCCAACCAGGATGCGCCGCCCGGCGCCGAGGCCGTGCAGGGCGAGCGCGTTGGCCTCCGTGCCGCCGGAGGTGAACACGAGGCCGGCGGGGGCGGCGCCGAAGCAGGCGGCGAGACGGGTGCGCGCCTCCTCCAGCATCCGGCGCGCGGCGCGGCCGGCGGCATGAACGGAGGATGGGTTCCCAGCTGTTTCCATCGCCGCGAGCACGGCAGCGCGGGCGGCGGGGCGGAGTGGTTCGGTGGCGTTCGCGTCGAAGTAGGCCATGCCGCCTCCCTTCAGGTGCCGCAAAAGCGCGCAAAACACATCAAGGCGCGCAGCCTGGGGCCGCACGCTCCGCGCAACAATATGGCCGAGACTCACTGAAATCCTAGCGACTTCTTTTCTCGCGCGTCAACGAATCTCCTTGTCTCACGCCCTGCAAGGGTGGCATGCCTTTCTGGCGTTGGTATCTGCGATGGCCGAAGGCGCACCTTATGACAGTCTCGCGAGGCCGTGATCTTCGTGCCCAGCAGACGCCCGGCGCGGCGCGGGTTTCGCGCGGGCAGGGGCAATTGATGACACGCCTCCATGTACGGTTCGCGGCGCTTCCTCCGCGAGCCTCCAGCAACAGGGATCGGAATTCCGCGCACCATGCCTGAAGTCATGTTCGCTGGCCCTGACGGCCGCCTTGAGGGCCGTTACCACCATTCCAAGGAAACCGGCGCCCCGCTGGCGCTGATCCTGCACCCTCACCCGCTGCACGGCGGGACCATGAACAACCGCGTTGCTTATACGATGTACCAGTCTTTCCAGAAGCTGGGCTTTTCCGTGATGCGGTTCAACTTCCGCGGCGTGGGCCGCAGCCAGGGCCGCTACGATGGCGGCATCGGCGAGATCAGCGACGCCGCGGCGGCGCTGGATTGGATGCAGGCGGTGAACCCGAACCATGGCGGGCTGTGGATCAGCGGCTATTCGTTCGGCGCCTTCGTGGGCATGCAGCTGCTGATGCGCCGGCCGGAAGTCTCCGGCTGGGTGAGCGTGGCGCCGCCGGCCAACCACTATGATTTCGGCTTCCTCGCCCCCTGCCCCTGCGGCGGCCTGATGCTGCATGGCGACACCGACGAGCTGGTGCCGGAGCCTGCCGTACGGAAGCTGGTGGACAAGCTGAACACCCAGAAGGGCGTGAAGGTCGATTACCGCATCCTGGAAGGCGCCGACCACGTGTTCGCCGCCCAGGCCGACGATATCGGCGGCGCGATCGAGGACCATGTGCGCACCACCATGTCCCGCCGCACCATGGCGCTCGCCGCCGACTGACCGGCCGCGCCGCCCAGACCTGAAGCAGCCCTGCGCTCCCCGCGTGGGGCTTCTTCATTTTTACGACCCGTGGCGCTAGACAGGCGCCGACCCCACCCCGGAACATACGCCCATGCCCCGCAGCGACTTCCTGCACGAGGCCACCGAACGCGGCTTCGTCTTCCAGTGCACCGATACCGACGCGCTTGATGCCGCGCTGAAGGCCGGGCCGGTGGCGGGCTATATCGGCTTCGACGCCACCGCCAATTCCCTGCACGTGGGCAGCCTGGTGCAGATCATGCTGCTGCGCCTGCTGCAGCGCACCGGCAACAAGCCCGTGACGCTGATGGGCGGCGGCACCAGCCGCATCGGCGATCCCTCGTTCCGCGACGAGGCCCGCTCCCTGCTGACCGATGAGCAGATCGCCGCCAATCTCGCCGGCATCCGCCGCTGCTTCGACCCGTTCGTGCGCTTCGGCGATGGGCCGACCGACGCCTTCATGCCCAACAATGCCGACTGGCTGGACAAGCTGGGCTACATCCAGCTGCTGCGCGAGGTCGGTGTCCATTTCAGCGTCAATCGCATGCTGTCGTTCGACAGCGTGAAGTCGCGGCTGGACCGCGACCAGGGGCTGACCTTCCTGGAGTTCAACTACTCCATCCTGCAGAGCTACGATTTCCGCGAGCTGAACCGGCAGTACGGCGTCACCCTGCAGATGGGCGGCTCCGACCAGTGGGGCAACATCGTCTCGGGCATCGACTTGGTGCGCCGCACGGATGCCAAGCAGGTCTTCGGCCTGACCACGCCACTGATCGCCACCGCCTCCGGCGCCAAGATGGGCAAGTCCGCCCAGGGCGCGGTGTGGCTGACGGCGGACCGCCTGCCGGTGTTCGACTACTGGCAGTTCTGGCGCAACACGGAGGATGCGGATGTGGGCCGCTTCCTGCGCCTGTTCACCGACCTGCCCCTGGCCGAGATCGCGCGGCTGGAGGCCCTCGGCGGGGCGGAAATCAACGAGGCGAAGAAGATCCTGGCCACCGAGGCCACCACGCTGGCGCATGGCGCCGCAGCGGCCCAGGCCGCGGCCGAGGCAGCGCGCGGGCTGTTCGAGAGCGGTGGCGGCGGCGGCGAGATCCCTCTGGCGCTGATCCCCGCCGACAAGGTGGGTGAGGGCGTGCCGGCCTTCCTGCTGGTGGCGCTGTCCGGGCTGGCTGCCAGCAACGCGGAGGCGCGCCGGCTGGTGCGCGGCGGCGGGGTGCGGGTGGATGATGCCGTGGTGTCCGAGGAAGGCCAGGTGTTCTCGCCGGCGCAGCTCGCCGCGGGCGTGAAGCTCTCGGTTGGGCGCAAGCACCACCGGCTGGTGCGGGTGGGCTAGCGGCTTTCAGGCCCGGCGCCGGGCCCGCAGCCAATCAAGGTGCTCGCGGGCGTGGTTGATGGTGAAGGTTTCCCGCCGCCGGTCGCCGCCGAAGCGGCGGATGCGGCGCTCGGTGATCTTCTCCAGCGCGACCAGGATCTCCTCCGCCGCCTCCAGGTCGCCCACTGAGCAGGCGTGGTTGAAGGCGGTCAGTACCTTGTCGGCCACGCGCATGCCGCCGGGATACTCGGCGGGCGGGGTGGCGGCGGAAGGCGAGCCGTACGGGCCGGCATCGGGCTTGGGCAGGATGTCCCGCATAGGGTTCCTCCGTATCGTGTGGCGAAGCCCATCCTTCGCCGGCACGGCTGAACGGAGTGTGAAGGAATGCGGGCTTCGGCCCGACCGGCTCAGCCGGGAACAGGCACGTTGAAGGCCACGCACCAGTTGGCCAGCGGCAGCCGGCGCCCGTGCCACTCCGGCAGGTCTGCCGCCGCGTCGTGCCCGGCGAGGGGGTCGTATTCGTAGGTTTCCTCGGCGCGCGTGGGGTCGCTGTCGTGCAGGGCGCCCAGCCCACCGTGGCGGGAGTGGTCGGCGTAGCGCACGCGCAGCTCCGGCCCTGGCGCGCGCGCCATGGTGATCGCCACGGTGTCTGGCCCCTCCAGCGCCACCGCGGCGATCGGCACTTCGCCCGCGGCGTCGACCAGGGTGAAGCCACCATCGCGAGGCGCCACCTGCACGCGTTGGCGGAACGGCTTGCCCCAGGCCAGTGGCGGCACCGGCACGTGGAAGTGCAGGCGCACCACCTGGCCTTCGCGCCGCACCGCCAGGGGGTGCAGCGGCTTCCAGGCCTCGCCGCGGTTGAGCACGCGGTGCATCACCTTGCCGAACTGCGCGCCAAGCCAGCGGTAGCCGTTCGCATCCAGGTGCCCCGCCTTGTCCGGCACGGGGTAGGCGGGGCCGACCATGAAGCAGCCGGGGTCGGAGAGCGCCACGTCCAGCTGGGCCATGGCCACCGCATGGTCGTCCTGCGCATATGGCCCGCCGGTCTGGTAGAGGAACAGCGCCGGCGGCTCGGCCTGGCCGGCGATGCCGTGCACCACGTCGTTCATCACATCGTCGCGCCAGCGCCGCAGCAGGGCACGGTAGCCCCCGCGGTCGCCTCCATTGCCGTCCAGGCCGGGCGCATCCCGCTCGCCCTGCAGGAACAGCAGGGCGACGATCCCGTAGCTGCGCCCATCACGCACCGCCGCCTGCCGGGCCAGCGTGGCGCACTCCCGCAGCCGGTGGAACAGCTCTGGCTGCGCACCCTTCGACAACGCGGCCAGGCCTTGCCCCCCTACCCCGCAGGTGCTGGCCAGCAACGGATGCTCCGCTGCCGCCGGGCTTTCGGCCAGCATGCGCCCACGCCAGTGGTTCACGGCGGATTCCAGCACCGTCTCGCCCAGCGCCAATGTTCCCGACGGCAGGCCGGCGGCCTGGGCGGGGGAGAGCAGCGCGCCCGTCTCCCGCTCCTGCACCGTGGCGGCCAGCGGCCGGAACGTCGCCTCCCCCACCGGCAGCCAGGTGGGCCGGTTCTCGTCCCGGGGGCGCACGCTGCGGCCGAGCATCAGGGAATCATGAAGCGGCGTGGTGGACAGTGCCGGCCAGCCCTCCCAGCCGCTGGCGAGCGACTGGCCATAGGCGATCACATGGTTGATCCCGAAAACAGGCCGGGCGAGGGGCGGGCTCACAGGCCGAGCTGTGTGGCCATGTCCTCGATGTCGGCCGCCACGATGTCCCAGTCGCTGTCGGCGGCGAAATCGCGCACCTGCAGCGGGCCGTATTCAGCGGGGCGCGGCCAGAAGGCTGTGCGCAGGCCGCAGCGCCTTGCGGCATGCAGGTCGTTGTTGTGCGCGGCGGCCAACATCACCTCGCCGGGCTGCAGGCCCAGGATGCGCGCGGCGCCCAGATAGGTCTCCGGATCCGGCTTGTAGTGGCCGAACAGCTCGGTGGAGCACACCATGTCCCAAGGGAGGCCGGCACGCTTGGCCATGTTCACCAGCAGCGCCACGTTGCCGTTGGACAGCGGGCCGATGATGTAGCGGCTGCGCAGGCGGGTGAGCCCCGCCACCGCATCCGGCCACGGGTTCAGCCGATGCCAGCCGCGGTTGACGTGGTCCAGGTCAGCCTCCGACAGGCCGGCGATGCCGAACTGGGCCAGCAGCCGCTCCAGCGTGGCACGGTGCAGGTCATCCAGGATCGTCCAGGGCAGCTCGCCGCGGCGCACCCGGTCCATGGAAGGGGCATAGGCGGCGCGCCAGGCATCCACCAGCCCGGCCCAGTCGCCGGCGATGCCGCGGGTGGCGGCCCAGGCGGAGAGATCGGCGATCAGGCTGCCGCGCCAATCGACCACCGAGCCGAAGGTGTCGAACAGGATGGCTTTTACCTGGGCGAGGTCGGGGCGGGGCAACGTGGGTGCCATGGTGTTTCCTCTGTTGTTTCCATTTGCATCCGTCTTCCCGCCGGGGGCAAGCCCCGTCAGTTCTGCCCGCCCTCGCGCGCGCCCGGCGCCGGCGGGGCCGGCCCGCCGCCGCCCAGCATTCCCTCGAACAGGCCGCGCAGGAAGCCGGGCGCCACGGCCGAGAGCGGGTTCACCCGCACCGAGGGGTCGTCGAACCCGCCGGTGACGACATAGGCCATGGCGAACAACCCGCCGCCGGTCTCCGGGCTCACCAGCTTGCCGATCACGGGCACCCGGCCGAGCAGGGAGTTGAGGAAATAGGCCGGCACGACCGTGCCCTGCAGGTCGAACTGGCGCCGGATCATGTCGATCCGGCCCTTGATGGTAAGGCCGAGCGAGGCGCTGAACACCCGTGCATCGGCCAGCTCGATCATGTCGCCGCGGTAGCGGAATGGCCCCACCATGCGGGAGAAGCGCAGATCCGGCCCGCTGAATGCCTCGAACGCCCCCACCACGGTCACCGCCTGCAGCAGCTTGGCCACCACGGGCGCGTCGCGCACGCCGAACTCGGTGATTTCCGCGGTGCCCGACAGCAGGTGGTCCGGCCGCGTATCGTCGTAGCTGCCGGTGAGGTCCAGCGTCCCTCCACGGATCTGGTCGGTGACATCCAGCGCCGCCAGCAGCCCGCCGGCATCCTGCGCGGTGATGGTCAGGCTGCGCCGCCGCGGCAGGCCCGATGGCAGGATCGAAAGCTCAAACGGCCCCAGCCCGGCCCGGCCGGTGACGCGGGCGATGCGGGTGTTCAGGCCATCGTTCTCACTGCGGGCCCGCACCCCGGTGATGATCCGCCCGGGGCCCAGCACCAGCCGGTCAACCTGCAACTCGGCACTCCAGGGTGGCCCGCGCTTGTCCTCCCCCGGCTTCACCGGGTCGCGCCGCGCCATCTCGCCGGTCAGGTCCAGGCTCTGGCCAGACAGGCGCACCATCCAGGGTTGCCCCTCGGCGCGCGGCCACTGGATCTCGCCCTGCGCGTTGGTGCCGTTGCCCAGCACGGCGCGTGACAGGCGCAGCTTGCGCGGGGCGCCGGCCGGCATGTCCAGCGCCGCCTGCACCGAGATGCCCTCGCCTTCCAGTCGCAGCCGCTCGATGCCGGTCAGCCGGTCGCGCACGAGCACCGCCTGCAGCTCCCCGGTGGCCGGCCTTCCGGCGGGCTTGCCCCAGTTGAGCCGCTCTGCCCGCAGTCCGAGCCGGGCGAGGTCGGCGCGCACCGCCAGCTCGGAGCGCCCGCTGCGCCGCCCCACCAACTCCAGCTTCAGCGCAGTTGTGCCCTCCAGCGCCAGTTCCTGCGTGTCCAGCCCCAGCGCCACCAGCTGCGCCGCCTCCGCCGTGCCGGCGAGCGTGACCTTCTGGATCACTTGGCTGGGCGGCCCGTTGGTGAAATCCGCCTCCACCGCCACCTGCGACGGAATGCCCGCCAGCGTGGCGGTGCCCGTCAGGCGCAGCCCGTCATTGCCTGCCTCGAAAGCCAGTGCGCCATTGGTCAGGTCGTGCCCGGCGGCGATTCCGCCCAGTGCCAGGGCCGAGACCTTGCCGCGCGCGCTGATCCGCACATCGTCGATCTTCAGGTCGCTGACCAGCGGCATGGGGGCGATCACCACCCGTCCTTCCACCCGCCCGGCCGGGTTGCGCATCGTCACCGGGCGGCGGCTGAGCAGGTTCAGTCGCGGATGGTTCAGCAGCGTCACCAGATCCGGCACCGGGCCTTCCACATCCATGCTGATGGCGGCGTACTCGTCGTTCTGCGCCAGCCCGGTCAGCCGCACCGTGCCGCCCGTCAGCACCAGCCCGGCCTGCACGCCGGAGCGGGCGGTGATCTCGATCTCGTTGGCGGAGAGGAAGGCGAGCCGCGCGGCAACGCGCTCGGTCGGTGGCACCGGGCGCAGCCAGTGCACCACCATGTCCCGCCCTTCCACCGCGCCCGACAGCTCCGTCAGCTCCCCGTCCGTGAGGTCGGGCGTGGCCAGCATGCGCAGCCGCAGGTTCAGGTCGTGCGCCGTGCCGGCGGTGATGTTCTCCGTCACCCATTCCTTGGCGCCCGGCCCGATTCCGGCCGGCCAAAGCTCGCCGAGGTCGGCGAAGCCCACCTGGTCCAGCTGCAGGTCGAGCACGCCGGCCAGCATCGTGCCCTGCGGCCGCACCGTGGCCGTGCCCGTCAGCACCGTCTGCCGCGCCCCGCCGCCAGTGGGCAGCGTGAGGCGCCGCAGCGCCACCCGTGCCCCCTCCGGCGAGCCCTCGATCTCCGCCAACCCGCCCGACACCGCCAGCTGGCCCGTGCCGATCCGCAGCGTACCGGCGCCCATGCGCGCCTGCAGCCGGCCTTGGCGCGGCAGCAGGTCTGCCCCCAACTCGGCCGTCGCCGTCAACGCCACCGTGGCGTGCACGGCGGCAAGCGGGGCGAAGGCTGGGCTGAGTGCGGCGAACTCCGCCGGCACCAGGGCGGCGAGCGTGGCCGCCACCGCCAGGGTGGGCGGTCCGCCGGACCCATCTTCCTGCGGCTGCGCGGCGGGCAGGGACAGCTCGGCCGCGGCATCCAGCCGGCGATCGCCCACCATCAGCTCCAGCGCCGCGGTGCCCTCCACCCCGCCGGCGGCGAAGCGGATGAGGTCCAGCTCCAGCCGCGGCGTGCGCCAGACCACGCCCAGCGCTTCGTCGTGAACCGTGACGTTGATGTCGCGCAGCTGCAGCCGGCGCAGCTGGCCCAGCAGCGAGGCGCGCCCCTCCGCCGCGAACCCGGGCGGCTGGGCCAGGGCCTCGAACAGCCAACCGAAATCGACCGGCCGATGCGTGGCGGGCAGCACCGTCTCGTCTTCGCGCGGGGCGGTGAAATCCACCGCCAGGCTGCCATCCCACTTGCGCACGGCGCGCACCCGGGCACCCTGCACCACCAGCGCGCGCGGCGCGATCGTGCCGGTGGCCAGCGCGCGCACGGAAAGGGAGACATCCACCTCCGGCATCTGGGCCACGCGCCGCCCCTCGGCATCGTGCACCACGAGGTCGCGCACGTGCAGATCCAGCGGCCGGTCCACGCCGCGGCTGAAGCCTTCCCACACCAGCGCCGCCTCGCCGACTTCGATGCGCATCGGCGCAATCTGGCGGTTGGCTGCCTCCACCAGCTGTTCGGCCAGCCACGGCACCGCAAGCGGCCCCTGGTCCAGCCGCCAGGCCAGCCCGAGCAGCCCGACCGCTGGCAGCACCAGCAGCAGCAGGGCGATGCGAAGCAACTGGTGCAGCGTGCGCCCGGCCGCCCCGGCGGCTTGACCGATCACCTGCCGCATGGCCAGCCTGCGCCATCATGCCGCATTCGAGCGCCCAGCCCGCCCCCCCATCGCCGGACGCCAAGACCGGCCCCTCGCTGCTCTCCGGCACCTGGCCGCACCCCGCCGACACGGCCGCGGCCGGGCGGCTGGTGGAGCGTTTCTCGGAGCTGGGCCGCAGCGAGGCAAAGCTGGCGCGCGACCCCGCGGTGCGCGCCATGCTGATGGCCATCGGCGGCAACGCGCCCTTCCTGGCCGACCTCGCCATCCGCGATTCCGCCATGCTGCGCGCCGCGTTGCGGGACGGGCCGGATGCCGTGGTGGCCGGCATCATGGCCGGGCTGGCCGCCATTCCGCCCACCCTGGCCCGTGCCCAGCTCGCCAGCCGCCTGCGCGCGGCCAAGCGCGCCGTCTCCCTGCTGGTGGCGCTGGCCGATATCGGCGGGCTCTGGCCGCTGGACAAGGTCACCCAGGCGCTGGCCGACCTGGCCGAGGCCGGGCTCTCGCTCTCGGTCGCGCACCTGCTGCGCGCCGCCCACGATGCGGGGGAGCTGACCCTGCCGGATCGCGCGAATCCCGCCCATGCCTGCGGCTTCACCGTATTGGGCATGGGCAAGCTTGGCGCCCGCGAACTGAACTATTCCAGCGATGTCGACGTGATCCTGATCCATGACCCGGCGGCCGGAGTCTATCACGGAGACGCGCCGGTTGCATTCTACACCCGCATCGCGCGCGGCCTCGTGACCCTGATGGAGGCGCGGGACTCCGACGGTTACGTCTTCCGCACCGATCTGCGCCTGCGCCCGGACCCCGCCGCCACGCCGCCCTGCATCGCCCTGCCGGCGGCCATCGCCTACTACGAGAGCATGGGCCAGAACTGGGAACGCGCGGCGATGCTGAAGGCGCGCCCGGTGGCCGGCGACCACGCGCTGGGCCATGCCTTCCTGGAGGCGATCCGCCCCTTCATCTGGCGCCGCCACCTCGATTTCGCCGCGGTGGCCGATATCCACGCCATGAAGCGCCGCATCGACGAGCACAAGGGCAACCGTGAAAGCGCGGAGGTTGATCCGGTGGCCCGCCTGCTGGGCCACAACGTGAAGCTCGGCATTGGCGGCATCCGCGAGATCGAGTTCCTGGCCCAGTCGCTCCAGCTTGTCTGGGGCGGGCGCGACCCCACGCTGCGCGTGCTGCGCACCATCGAGGCGCTGCGCCTGCTGGTGCGCGCCGGCCACGTGCCGCGCCGCACCGCCGGCGAGCTGGCCGCCGCCTACCGCTTCCTGCGCCGCGTGGAGCACCGGCTGCAGATGGTGCACGACCGGCAAACGCACTCGCTGCCTGAGAAGCCCGAGCAGATGGCGGCCTTCGCCACCTTCATGGGCTACGACAGCGCCGCCGCCTTCGCCGATGCGCTGCTCCGCCACATGGCCCGCGTGCGCACCGCCTATGGCGCCGTGTTCGAGCAGATCCCGGAGCTTGCCCCCGCCGCCGCCGGGCTGGTGCTGGATTTCCGCGGCGTGGGCGAACCGCCGCCGGAGACCATGGCCAGCCTCTCCGGCCTCGGCTTCAAGGAGGTGGAGCGCATCGTCTCTGCTGTGCGTGGCTGGAAATCCGGCCGCGTCCGCGCCCTGCGCTCCCCGCGCGCGCAGGAACTGATGGACCAGGTGCTGCCCGCCCTGCTCGCCGCCCTGGCCCGCCAGGCGCAGCCCGACGCCGCCTTCAACCGCTGGGACAGCTTCCTGGCCCGCCTGCCCGCGGGCGTGCAGCTGCTCTCCCTGTTCCAGCGCAACCCCGTGCTGCTCGACCGCATCGCCGGCGTGCTCGGCGCCGCGCCGATGCTGTCGGACTACCTCGCCCGCACCCCCGCCGCCCTGGAAGGCCTGCTGGACCCCGCGCCGAGCCCCGACTACGCCCGCATGCTGCGCCTGCGCCTGGGCGATGCCCGCGTGCTGGAGGATGCCATCTCCATCATCCGCGCCACGGTGCGGGAGGAGGAGTTCTCGCTGGCCGTCGCCACCATGGAAGGCCGGCTCGATGCCGATACCGCCGGGAAGCTGCGCGCGGCGCTGGCGGAGGCCGCCCTTGCCGCCCTGCTGCCCCCGGTGCAGGAGGATTTCGCCCGCCGCTTCGGCAAGGTGCGCGGTGGCGGCCTGGCCCTGGTGGTGATGGGCAAGACCGGCGGGCGGGAGATGATGGCCGGTTCCGACCTGGACATGATGATCGTCTACGACCACCCGGAGGCGGTGGCCCAAAGCACCGCCCGCGCCCCCGCCCGGCCGCTGGCCGCCAGCCAGTGGTTCATCCGCGCCGTGCACGCCTATGTCGCCGCCGTGACGGCACCGGATGCCGAGGGCCCGATGTTCGCGGTGGATATGCGGCTGCGCCCCTCCGGCAACAAGGGCCCGGTCGCCGTCTCGCTGGCCGCCTTCGAGCGCTACCACGGCCCCGCCGGCGCGGCGGAAGGCGGCGCCTGGACCTGGGAACGCATGGCCCTCACCCGCGCCCGCGTTATCGCCGGGCCGCCCAAGCTGCGTGCCCGCGTGGAAGCCGCGATCCAGGCCGCCATCGCCGGCGCCGGGGAGCCCACCCGCATCCGCGCCGACGCCACCGCCATGCGCGCCCGCCTGCTGCGCGACCTGCCGCCCTCCGGCCCGTGGGACGTGAAGCTGCGCCCCGGCGGGCAGATCGAGGTGGAATTCGTCGCCCAGGTGCTGCAACTCGTCCATGCCGCCAGCGTGCCCAGCACCCCCACCACGCGTGACGCCCTCGCTCGCCTGCGCGATGAAGGGCTGCTGCCGGCCGACGACGCCGCCCTGCTGATCCGCGCCGACCGCGTCTGGCGCACGGTGCAGGGCCTGCTGCGCATCACCTATGGCCGCCAGCCGGCGGAGAAGCTGTCGGAAGCCGCCGCCGCCACCCTGCTGCGCGCCGCCACCGCCGCGGGCGCCCCGGCGGTTGACGTGGCGCAATTGCACGCCACCTTCGCAACATTGGCGGAACAGGTGCGCGCGTGCTTCGCGCGCCATGTCGGGGAGATCGACGGATGAGCGTGGACGCAGGCGATACCGCACCAGACTTCACCATGGCCGCCAGTGGAGGCCGCACGGTGAGCCTGGCGGGCCAGACGGGAAAGCCCTTCGTGCTGTATTTCTACCCGAAGGCGGATACGCCCGGCTGCACCAAGGAAGCCTGCGGCTTCGAGGAATCGCTGCCGCAGTTCAAGGGAATCGACGTCATCGGCGTCTCGCCCGATGCGATGCCGCTGATCGAGAAATTCGCCAAGAAGTACAACCTCACCTTCCCGCTCGCCTCGGACCCTTACAACGCCGTGGCCACCGCCTACGGCGTGTGGGTGGAGAAATCCATGTACGGCAAGAAATACATGGGCGTCGAGCGCTCCACCTTCCTGATCGACCAGTCCGGCAAGATCGCGAAGGCGTGGCGCAAGGTGAAGGTGGAGGGGCATGCGGCCGAGGTGATGGCGGCGGCGGCCAGCCTTTAAGCAAGATTCTTCTTTTTCTGAAGAAAAAGAAGCAAAAAGACTTTTGGACCTTTGCGCCGTGGCTAGCCCGGGCGCAAAGGTGTGAAAGTTTTTTGGTTCTTTTTTTCAAAAAAGAACCGCTTCCTTCCTACTGCGAGTAGCACCACGGCCAACCCCAGCAGCAACACCTGAGACGCAGGGCGGCCCCACGGGTCAAACCCCAGGTTGGCATTGAGCACCCTCATGTAGGGCACCTTGGTGGCCAACCCGTACCACGCCAC
>CAMDAM010000118.1 GCA_945888575.1 Asaia bogorensis
CCCCACGCGGCTTGTTCGGCAGCAGCGGCTGAATGACCGACCACTCGAAATCCGTGATCTCATACCGGCGTGGCTTCATGGGGCACCTCTGGCCACCTTGAATCACTTCGGCCCGCGCCGCGGCTAGCCGTTTATGAGTGCATCACCTAGTCTTGCCATTCCTCCTGGAATCGAAGCGGCCCCCCCGTTGCCGGGAGGCCCGTGCGTCCTTCGCCCCTGGGGCCGGCGGTCAGTCCGCGCCGGCGTGGGCCATGTCGTGGTCCGCCTCGTAGCGCCGGGCTTCCGGCTTGCCGGCACGGAACTGGTCGTAGCGCGAGGTGACGTAGAAGAGCCACAGGCCGAAGCCGCCGATGGTGGCGAGAACCAGGGCCAGGTAGAGCTGTTCGCCGGAGGTCATGGATTGGGTCCTTCGCAAGAGTGAGCGTAGGGAGCCACAGCCTGGCGGGGCCGGCATTGATGCAGGTCAATCCGGCAACGATGCTGCCTTATCGCGCTGCGGCAAAATGCGTGTAGGCTCCCGCCAGACCCTTCGGCGGAGGCCCCAGATGGACACCACCCCCACCCAGACGCTGGTTGAGCAGGCGCGCCGCGTGCTGCCTGGCGGCAGCTTCGGCAATTTGCCGGCGGAGATGATGATCCGCGAAGGCAAGGCGGGCCGGGTGTGGGATGAGGAGGGGCGGGAGTATGTTGATTTCCTGCTGGGCTCCGGCCCGATGTTCATCGGCCACGGCCACCCGGAGGTGACGGCGGCGGTGCAGGCGCAGGTGCCGCAGGGCACCACCTTCTTCGCCAACAACCGCCACGGCATCCAGCTGGCCGAGGAAATCGTCGCCGCCATGGCCTGCGCGGAGCAGGTGCGTTTCGTGTGCACCGGCACGGAGGCGGATTTGTATGCGATGCGCGTTGCCCGCGCCTTCCGCAAGAAGGACAAGATCCTGAAGTTCGAGGGCGGCTACCACGGCATGAGCGATTTTTCGCTGATGTCCCTGGCGCCGAAGCGGCCCGGCAATTTTCCGTTCCCGGTGCCGGACTCGGCGGGCATTCCGCGCGCCATCCAGGACACGATGCTGGTGGCGCCGTTCAATGATTTGGAGACGGTGGAAAGCCTGATCCGCGAGCACCAGGACGACCTGGCCGGCGTGATCGTGGAGCCGTTCCAGCGCCTGATCCCGCCTGCCCCCGGCTTCCTGCAGGGCCTGCGGAAGATCACCGCCGAACTCGGCATTCCGCTGATCTTCGACGAGGTCGTGACCGGCTTCCGCTTCTCCTACGGCGGCGCGCAGGAATACTACGGGGTTACGCCGGATCTCTGCACGCTGGGCAAGATCATGGGTGGCGGCTTCGCCCTGGCCGCCGTGGCCGGCCGGGCGGACATGATGGCGCATTTCGACCGCGCCGCGGTGGCCGACGAGGATTTCCTGATGCAGGTCGGCACGCTCTCCGCCGCCCCCGTCTCGGCCGTCGCGGGCCTGGCGACGCTGGAGGTGCTGAAGCGCCCCGGCACCTATGACCGCGTGTTTGCCACCGGCCGCGAGCTGATGGGCACGCTGGCGGAGCTGCTCGCCTCCGCCGGCCTGCCGGCCCAGGTGATCGGCGAGCCCGTGCTGTTCGACGTGGTGTTCACCCGCGAACCCGTGCGCGACTACCGCGGCACGCTGAAGGGCGACACCGACATGCTGAAGCGTTTCAACGCCGCCCTGCGCAAGCGCGGCATCATGAAGGGCGAGAGCAAATACTACGTCTCCACCGCGCATACCGAGGCGGATGTGAAACTGACGATCGAGGCCTGGAAAGGTGCGATCGCGGAGATCACAAAGGCGTAGGATGCCGCCGTGCCGGCAACTCCGTCGGGCGCGACGAGAGGAACGGCAGCATGTTTACGGTCGGGCAAATGGTATGGCACCGCGACGGCAAACGCAGCGGCCGGGTGCTGGAGAGTGACGCAGGCCGCGTCTACATCGTGCAGGACAACGGCTCGGAGCTGGACTTCCCCGAAGCCGAGCTGCGTGCCACGCCGCCGGCCGGCGTGTCGCGCAGCCCGGCGCCGCAGCAGGCTGGGTATGCGCCTCCGCCCCGCATCCTGGTGGCCGCCGACATCACGCCGGAGCACAGCCAGGTGCTCGGCGTGGTGCCGGTTCGCACGGTGCAGGCGGTGGCGGCGCTCTACGAACGCCGGCCCGGCGCGCGGAAGTTCAGCGCGCTGGACGTGGCCGGCAAGCTGAACGTGATCGCGGAGATCACCGCGGTGCCCTACCGAACCATGCGGGACTGCCGCGATCGCCCGGGGGAGCTCGGCCTGCTGATGGGCAAGGGCCTCGCGGACAGCCAGAAGGCCTGCCGGTAAGCGCGGGCGGGCAACTAGGGCCTGATACCCCAGCGGGCCGCTTCGGCGTCGATGCCCGGCCTTTGCCGGCGGGCGGCGGCCAAGTCGGCGAGGCCGGCCTGCCGGTTGCCCTGGCGCAGCTTCACGATGCCCTGGCCGTAGCGGGATTCGACGAGAGTGGGGTCAAGCTGCAGCGCGCGGGCGAAATCGGCGCCGGCGGCGGCGAAGTTGCCGGCCTTGAGGTTGGTCCAGCCGCGGCTGTCGAGCGCAAGTGCCATGTTTGGCTCGAGCCGGAGGGCCTCGTTGCAGTCGGACAAGGCTGCGGTGGTCTGCCCGATGACAAAGCGGGAGAAGCAGCGGTTGTTAAACGCCATGGCTTCACCGCGGTCGAGGCGGATGGCTTGGTCGTAGTCGGCGATGGCGCGATCGTGCTGGCCTTTGCCGTAATAGGCGGCGCCTCGGCCGGTGAAAGCATTGGCATAGGCCGGGTTGAGGCGGATGGCGTGGTCGAAGTCGGCGATGGCGCGGTCGTGCTGGCCTTTTCGGCGGTAGGCCTCGCCGCGGTTGGAGAACGCGATCGCGAGGTTCGCGGTGGTTTCCTGGCCGGATTGGATCAGTGCGGTGCAGCCGCCGATCGACAAATCCTGATTGGAGACGTCTGCGCACCAGCGCCACTGCTGGTCGCGGGTCTGGGCGGCGGCCGGGGCCGCGAGGACGAGCGCGGCGAGGCCCAGGGCGATGGAGGCGGTCCAGGCGATCCGGCGCATGGTGGTCTCCGTCGCATGCCGGGCGATACGGGATCGTAGCGTTTCAGGTGGAGGGCGGCAATGCGGGCGCAAATGGACGAAGTTTTTTTGCTTCTTTTTGTTCACAAAAAGAAGGCTTCCGCTTTCCCCTTCGCCCACCCTGGCCATGCGAAGGCGATCGGGGTGTAATGCGGGCAAGGGTTGGAGAAGCAAGAATGCGCATCGAGATCATCTGCACCGGGGACGAGGTGCTCACCGGCAAGATCGTCAACACCAACTTCAGCTACATGACGCAGAAGCTGGAGGATGTGGGCCTGAGCGTGGTGTGGGGCACCACGGTGGGCGATGACCGGGCGACGTTGCTCAGTGCGTTCCATCTGGCGGCCGGGCGGGCGGATATCGTGATCGTCAATGGCGGGCTGGGCCCGACGGTGGATGATCTCAGCCAGGAGATCGCGGCGCAGGCGGCGGGGGTGGAGCTGGAGCTGCACGAGGGCTGGCTCGCCACCATGGAGGGCTTCTTCACCCGGCGCGGGCGCACCATGCCGCCGAACAACCGCAAGCAGGCCATGCTTCCGGTGGGCAGCGAGATGGTGGACAACCCGATCGGCACCGCCTGTGGCTTCGCACTGGATATCGGCGGCGCGCGGTTCTTCTTCACCCCCGGCGTGCCGCGCGAGCTGCGGCGCATGCTGGAGGAGCAGATCATCCCGCGGCTGCTGGCGCGCAGCGGGGCGCCGGCGACCATCCGGCTGAAGCGCTACCACGGCTATGGGCTGGGCGAATCGCATATCGACCAGCTGCTGCAGGGGGTGGAGGATCTGGACCCGACCGGCGGGGTGAAGCTGGGCTTCCGGGCGCATTACCCGCAGATCGAGACCAAGCTGACCATCCGCGGCACCGATGCCGCCGACATCGCCGCTAAGCTGGGGCCGGTGGATGCGGTGATCCGCGAGCGGCTGGGCAACTTCATCATCTGCGAGGACGACCAGACGCTGGAAGGCGTGGTCAATGCCGGGCTGGCCGCCGCCGGCGGGCGCCTGGCGGTGGTGGAGACGTTCACCGCCGGGCACATCGCCATGCGGCTGGCGCATCTGCCGGGTGCGGAGGCGGTGTTCCGCCGTGGCCTGGTGGCGCGCGAGCGCGGCCAGGTGTTCGAGGCGCTGGGCCTGCCGCCGCATCTGGATATCGGCGAATACTCGGAAGCGGTTGCGGCCGAGGTGGCCTCGGCGGCGCGCGAGCATGCCGGGGCAAGCCACGCGCTGGCGGTGCTGATTGACCTGGACGAGGGCCAGGATCGGATGGACCTCGGCGGCACGATCTGGGTGGCGGTGGGCCGCGAGGGCGACACGGTGGTGCGCCGGGCGCGCATCCTGGGCGGGCGGGAGTGGATCCGGCTGGGTGCGGTGGAAATGGGCCTGGATTGCCTGCGCCGCTACCTGCAGGGCCTGCCGGTGATCGAGCGGACCGATTTCGAGAAGCGGTAGCCCGGCTTCACACCCTCGCCGCCTGTCTGTAGAACCGTCGCAAGCAACGAGCCCTGGGGGAAACCATGCCCGACCGGATTGAACGCAACGCGCCGCGTGGCCATCTGCAACCGATGCGGCAGGAGGGCGCGGCCGATACCGGGCGTCGCAGCCTGTTGCGCGGAAGCGCCCTGACGGCCCTGGGCGCGGCATTTGCCATGGCAATGCCGCTGGGCCGCGGGGAGGGCGGCGCCTTGGCGCCGGCGTACGCACAGGGAAAGGGACCGCAGATGCTCGACTATCCCGGCAAGGACAAGGGCCTGGTGGTGCTTGGCGACAAGCCGCTGGTGGCGGAAACGCCGGAGCACCTGCTGAACGACGACACCACGCCGACCGAGAAATTCTTCGTCCGCAACAATGGCGGCCTGCCGGATGAGGCCCCGAACGCCGATGCCTGGAAGATCACCGTCCAGGGCGAGGTGAACACGCCGCTGTCGCTGACGCTGGGCGAGCTGAAGCAGCGCTTCCAGGCGCAGACGCACCGCATGGTGATGGAATGCGGCGGCAACGGCCGCAGCTTCTTCGCCCCCACGGCGCGCGGCAACCAGTGGACCAACGGCGGCGCCGGCTGCGCGGAATGGACCGGCGTCAAGCTCGCCGACGTGCTGGCCGCGGCCGGGCTGAAGGACACCGCGAAGTTCACCGGCAGCTGGGGCACAGACCCGCATCTGTCCGGCGATCCGGAGAAGCGGGTGATCAGCCGCGGCAACCCGCTGGCGAAATCGATGGACCCACACACGATGATCGTGTGGGGCATGAACGGCAAGCCACTGCCCCACATCCATGGCGGGCCGGTGCGCCTGCTGGTGCCGGGCTGGCCGGGTTCGCTTTCCACCAAGTGGCTCAGCACCGTGCTGGTGCGCAGCACGCCGCATGACGGCGCCGGCATGGGCGGCACTTCCTACCGCGTGCCCGTGGTGCCGATCGTTCCCGGCAGCAGCAACGACGGCAAGAACTTCCGCGACATGGAGGCGATGCCGATCCGCAGCATCGTCAGCGCGCCCTCCAACGGCACGCGGCTGGCGGCGGGAACGCGGTCGGTGGCGGTGCGCGGCGCGGCCTGGGGCAGTGCCACGGGCGTGGCACGCGTGGAGGTCTCGGCCGATGCCGGGCAGACCTGGCAAACCGTGGCGATGACGCCGCCGCGCAACCCGTTCGACTGGACCCGCTGGACGCACACGCTGCCGCTGCCCAGCGACGGGTATTTCGAGATCTGGGTGCGCGCGACCGACCGCACCGGGATCACCCAGCCGTTGGTGGCGACGAACTGGAACCCGCAGGGCTACGGCTCCAACCCGATCAACCGCATCGCCGTGCTGGTCGGCTGATGCGGCTCGCGTTGCTGCTCGGTGCCGCCCTGGTGGCGGCGCCCGCCTTCGCGCAAACCGTGGCGCCGAGTGATCCGGCCGACTACCCCGATGCACCGGGGCGGGAGGAGGCGGTGGTGTTCTGCGGCGCCTGCCACAGCTTCCGCATCGTGGCGCAGCAGGGCATGACCCGCGCGCAGTGGGACGAATCGCTCAAGTGGATGGTGCAGCGGCACAACATGCCGGAACTGGACAAGGAGGATCTGGATGTGATCCTCGCCTACCTGGAAAAGGCCTTCCCGCCCAAGGCCCCCGCCGGCGGCGCCGGTCGGCCGGGCTGGAACAATCCCTTCGCTCCGCAAAGGTAGCTTGCCGCCATGATCGACAACCCCCCGATGCTGACCATCCACCGCGGCTGGGCCCGGCCCGACCCCGCCCTGGTGGCGGCGTTCCGTGGCGCCCAGACCTCGCACGTGTGCGATGCGATGGAAGGCCGCGGGGCGGTTGATTGGCAGATCAAGCCGGTGGATCCCGGCAACGGCGTGTTCTGCGGCCCGGCGCTCACCGCCTGGGCCTACCCCGCCGATATCGCCGCCATGTTCGGTGCCCTGGCCGAAGCCCAGCCCGGCGACGTGATCATGCTGGCCTGCGACGGCTTCACCGCCACCGCCGTGATCGGCGACCTCGCCGCCGGGATGATGCGCAACAAGGGCGTGGCCGCCTTCGTCACCGACGGGTTGGCCCGCGACCGGGCGGGGATCATCGCCACCGGCCTGCCGCTGTTCGCCAAGGGGATCGTGCCCAACTCACCCGCCCTCAACGGGCCGGGCGTGGTGGGCGCACCGGTGGTACTGGGCGGCGTGCACGTGTGCCCCGGTGACATCATCGTGGGCGACGCCGATGGCGTGGTGGTGGTGCCGCAGGCCCGCGCCCGCGAGGTGCTGGAAACGCTGGGGCGCATCCGTACGGCTGAGGCGGCGATGGAAGCGCAGGTGAAGGCGGGGCTGACGCTCAGCGGCAAGGCCGAAGCAATGGTGGCTTCGGCTCGGGTAATCCAAAGATAAGATTCTTCTTTTTCTGAAGAAAAAGAAGCAAAAAGACTTTTGTTCGTTTGGTGCGTAGAGGCCGCACCTAACGAATGAAAGTTTTTTGGTTCTTTTTTTCAAAAAAGAACGCGCTTGCTTACAGCAGCCGCGCCAACCCATCGAACTCTGCGATCGAAAGCGTCTCCGCCCGCCGCTCCGGCGCGATTCCGGCCCGCGCCAGCAGCGCCTCTCCGCCCAGCGGCTTGAGCGACCCGCGCAGCATCTTGCGGCGTTGGCCGAAGGCGGCGGCGGTCAGGCGTTCCATGGCGGCGAACAGGTCGGGCGGCGGCTGTTCGGCGTGCGGCGTGATCACCACCACGGCGGACCAGACCTTGGGTGGCGGCACGAAGGCCGAGGGCGGAATGCGCATGCGCAGCTCCACCTTGCACAGCCACTGGGCCAGCACCGAAAGCCGGCCATAGGCATCGCTGCCTGGTGCTGCGGCAATGCGCTCGGCCACTTCCTGCTGGAACATCAGGGTCAGGCGTTCCCACAGCGCGGCCTGCTTCAGCCAGCCGACCAACAGGGGGGAGCCGATGTTGTAGGGCAGGTTGGCGATGATCTGGCGCGGGGCGGGCACCAGGGTGGTGAGATCGAGCGACAGCGCATCGGCCTCCACCAGGCGCAGGCGCGTGGGGAAGGCCTCGGCCAGTTCGCGGATGGCCACGGCGGCGCGGCGATCGACCTCCACGGCCACCACCTGCTCGGCGGCGGTTTCCAGCAGGGCGCGGGTGAGGCCGCCGGGGCCGGGGCCTACTTCCACCACGTGGCGCCCGGCGAGGTCGCCGGCCTGGCGGGCAATGCGGGAGACCAGGCCGGGGTCGAGCAGGAAGTGTTGGCCGAGGCTGCGGCGGGCATCCAGCCCGTGGCGGGCGATGACCTCGCGCAGCGGCGGGAGGGCGGTGGCGCTCAGGAGCGGATATCGATGGTGGCGCGGCGCTGCAGCTCGCGCATCAGCTGGCGGCCGGTGAGTTCCACGCGCTCGGACAGGATGCGCTGGCTCAGCTCGCGCGGCGTCGGCACACCGAGATTCTTGGTCTCGCGGCTGCAGACCATCAGCACGGCCACGCCGTCCTCGGCGATCAGCGGCTGGCTGGCGCGGCCGGGCGGCAGGCTGGTGACAAGGTCGCGCAGCGCCGGGTTGGTGATGCCGTCCACCCTGAGCTCACCGGGGTCGGCGGGGCGGCCGGCGCCGGCGGCGGTGTTGGCGCGGTCGATATCCTCGCAGGTTCGCGCGGCGGCACTGGCGGCGCGGGCCTTCTCCAGCGTGGCGCGTTGCTCGTCGGTGGGCGCGGCGGGGTTCAGGCGGCTGGCGAAGGGAAAGAAGGCCTGCCGGATATTGGCAACGGTGGCGTTGTCGCTGCCGATCACGCGCTTGGCGCGCAGCGTGACGATGGAGATGCCGCCGGGCACGCGGATGGGGTTGCTGACGGCGCCGGCGGGCATGATCTGCACGATGCGCAGCACCTCTGGGTCCAGCTGGTTGCCCTGAACCCAGCCGAGATCGCCGCCCTGCAGCGCGGTCTGGCTCTGGCTGAACTGCGCCGCGACCACGCCGAAATTCGCGCCGGAGCGAAGCTGGGCGATGATGGTATCGGCAAAGCGCTGGGCATCGGCGGCCTGGCGGGCTTCGCCGATCGGCACGAAGATTTCCGCCACGCGCCATTCCTGCTGGCCCACCTGCGCCCGCAGCGAGGCTTCCATCTCGGCGATCTCGGTGGGGTTCACCTCCGAATTGCGGCCGATCAGCCCGCGCAGCAGGCGGCTCCAGCCGATCTGCACGCGGATCTGGTCGATCATGGTCCGCAGATCCACCCCGGCCGCACCCAGGCGCTGGCGCAGCATGCCGCGCGGCAGGCCGTTGCCGGCTTCGATCTCGCCGATGGCGGCGGCGATGTCCTGGTCGGAGATGGCGATGGCGCGGCGCTGCAGTTCCTGCAGGCGCAGGCGCTCATCGATCAGCTGGCGGCGGACCTGGGGCAGCAGGCGGTCCAGCACGTCCTGGGAGGTGGGCAGGCCGGTGGAGAGGGCGAAGAGGCGGGCGCGGTTGTCCACGTCGCCGATGCTGATCACGTCGCCGTTGACCACGGCGGCGATCGCCGAGCCCTGGGCAGGGCTCATTCGCGGCGGGCGGGCATCGGCCGGCGCCGCGGCAGGCTGCGCCAGGGCCGGATTCGCCGCCGGCAGGAAGGGCAGCGGCACGGCGGCCACGGCGGCGAGCAGAAGGCCGAAGACGGGGGTCAGGACACGCATCGACGCAGCAGGCTCCTCAATGCCGGGGCGCGCCACGGCCGCCAATGTGCAAAGCACGCCAAGGCAGGCGCCGCAAGTGCGGCGGCGGCCGGTTCACGGCTACATGGCATTGAAGCCGAACTGCCCGACCGTCTTGAAGGTGAGCTGGAACAGGATGATGGAGGCGCCGCGGTCCCCGTTCACGGAGGTGTGGCGGCGGGAGACGCTGGCATCGAATACGAAGCACTCGTCCTCGTAGGTCAGGCGCAGCCCGTCGCTGACCCCCTTGCCCAGGCGGATATCGCGGCGGGCGAAGGCGCCCAGGCGCCAATTGTCGTTCAGGCGGGTGGAGATGTTGCCGGTCACCTCGTGGCGCGGCTTGGTGAAGGCATCGAGGTTGGCGGCCGATTCGTAGAGCAGGAACGGGTTGGTGGTGGTGTAGACATAGCCGGCCCCCACCCGCAGCCGGTCGGTGCCGACGGTGCCGAGGGCATCGATGAAGCGCGGCTGGAAGCTCTTCTTGTCCCAGCGCTGGCGGGAGGTGAGGTCGAGCCAGGCGGTGGGCGCGAAGGTGGCGCGGCTGACCACGTCCGACGCGGTGTCGCGCAGGCCGGAGGTCACAGGGAAGGTGGTGTCCCGCCGGGCGCGCCAGGATTGGCCCACGAAGCCCTCCAGCCGCTGGCCGCCGGGCAGGGTCCAGGCGCCGCGCAGGGCACCGGCGGCGCGCACCCCGCCCTCCAGCCGGTCCACGCCGGGGAAGCGGTTCAGCGCGAACAGGTTGGCGTCGGTGAATTCGAGGTCGAGGCTGTCCTCGTTCGGGATGCGGGTGCGGCTGCGCAGATAGGAGGGGCTGCGCGGCCCGGCCATCACCTGCAGGATCGGCTCCACGATCTGCGAGCCCCATTCGCCGGCATCGCGCAGCAAAGGGAAGCGCCAGTTGATCGCCACGGTGGGCATGGCCTGGGAGCCGTTGACGCTGCGCCAGGCGCCGTAGTTCGGCAACTGGTCGAACTGGGTGGCGGTATAGGTGGCGCTGTCCACCCGCAGCATCATGTTCCAGACGCCGCCGAGGCGGTCCACCTCCGGGCGGTCCCAGCCCAGGGAGAGGCGGGCGCGGCGGGTGCTGGTGCCCTCCGTGCGCAGGATGTTCAGCACGTCGAAATCCAGGCCGATGCGCCCGCCCAGGCGATCCGGCTCGCCGGCGTAGCTGTATTGGTAGTAGGGCGCGATCAGCGGCAGGCGGCGGGCGATGACGGTGCTGGCCAGGCCCTGGTAGCCGCGCGTGTCCAGCCGCGTGTAGGAGCCTTGGCCAAACCCCTCCAGATAGAGCTGGGAGGTGAGCACGGGCTGCCAGTTCTGCACCCGGAAGTCGCGCATGTAGCGCAGCGAGGAGGCGCGGTTGAAATCGAAGCCCCAGCGCCATGTGTCGTCGATGGCGAACAGGCCCTTCGCGAACACATGCCCTGCCGCCCGGCTGCGGCTGGTGCCGTCGTCGTAGCTGGCGACGGAGCTGTCGATGGTCAGGCGGCCGTTGTTGAAGCGGCGGCGGTATTCGAGGTCCAGCGCCGGGCCGTTGCGGCTGGCCAGCATGGGGGAGATCGTGGCGTCGGACTGCTCGTCGATCGCCCAGAAATAGGGCACCGAGAGGAAGGCGCCGAGGTGCTTGGAGTAGCCGAAGCCAGGCACCAGAATGCCGCTGGCGCGCTTCTCGGTGGGGTCGGGATGGGCCAGGAACGGGGTGTAGGCCACCGGGATGCCAAAGAAATCCAGCACCGCGTCGTGGTACTCGATGCGCTTGTTGTCCTTGTCCTGGATCGCCTCGCGCGCCCGCAGCTGCCAGAGCGGGGCGCGGCTGGGGTCTTTGGGGCACAGGTCGCAGGTGGAATAGACGGCGCGGCTCAGCTCGTTCACCCGGCCATCGGTGCGGCGCACGCCGTTGGCGGCCAGGCGGCCCCCCTCGGCCAGCAGGGCGCGCAGCCCGGCCATCACGCCATCGCGCATGCCTTGGGTCAGCTCGGCGTATTCGGCGAATACCGTCTGGCCGTCGGGCTCCAGCAGCACCACGTTGCCGATCGCGGCGGCCACGCCGGTATTGCGGTTGTAGGTGACCTTGTCGGCCATCAGCACCCGGTCGCCCTGCCAGAACTCCACCTTGCCGGTGAGGGTGACGACGCCGCGGTCGCGGTCGTATTCCACGGTATCCGACTGGTAGTACACGGGATGGTTGGGTGCGCCGGGGGTGGCGGCGGCGCCGGCCCCCAGCAGGCCCTGGGCGGCGGCCGGGGCCGTGGCCAAGGCCGCCAGCAGCAGCGCCAGCAGGAACATCATGGGGGCGGGGCGCATCAGCCGTCCTCCAGGTGGAGCAACAGGGAGACGGAGAGCATCAGCCCGGCGGCGATCGGCGCCCAGGCAGCCAATGCCGGCGGCAGCGTGCCGGTCTGGCCGAATTCCTCGGCGACCTTGGAAATCACGAACAGCGCGAAGCCGGCCGCCACGCCGCTGCCGATCATCTGGCCCACGCCGCCGCGCCGCGTGGCCCGCATCGAGAACCCGGCGGCCAGCAGGCACATCGTACTGGCCAGCAGCGGCATCGCCAGCAGCGAATGGAAGTGCAGCCGGTGGCGGATGGAGGAGAAGCCGGAGCGGTCCAGCAGCGCGATGAAGCCCGGCAGCGCCCAGACGGAGAGCGTGTCGGGCGGCGAGAAGCTGTCCTGGACGCGATCCACCGTCAGGCCCGTCGGAAGGGCGAGGTCGCGGGCCGGGGTGGGCTGGCGGCCGGGCACGATGGTGCGGGCCTCCGCCAGCGCCCAGTGGCCGGGAAGCAGCATGCCGCCGCGGGCCTCGATGCGTTCCAGCAGCCGGTCCCCTGCGTCCAGGCGGAAGATGCTGACCCCCTGGGCCGCCAGCCGCCCGTCGCGCACCGTGACGATGTTGGCGTGCAGCAGCGCCACCCCCTGCGGATCGAGCCCCGTATCGGCCTGGCGCAGCCAGAGCTGGCCGCCATTGAGTGCGAGCGGACCGCCGCCGAGCTTGATGTAGGTGCTGTCCAGCGCCTCCGCGCGCGCCCGCATCGCCGCCGAGACGGGCGTGACCACCGTGACGGCGAAGCAGCCCAGCGCCAGCGCACACAGCGTCGGCCCGGCCAGGAACTGCCAGGCGGACAGCCCGGTGGCACGCGCCACGATCAGCTCGGAGGAGCGGGTCAGGCGCCAGAACGCCAGGATGCCGCCCAGCAGCACCGCAAACGGCAGGATCTGCATCATCGCCCAGGGCATGCGCAGCCCTGCAATTTCCGCCACCACGGCGAAGGTCGCCTCCGGCCGCGTGGCCGCGCGGCGCAGCAGTTCGATCAGGTCGAACAGCGCGACAATGCCGGTGAGCGCCGCCAGCATGCCCAGCATGTGGAAGGCGAAGACACGCGCGACATACAGGGTGAGGGTGGTGGCGAAGGGCATGCCCGGCGGAGTTTAGCCGCTGGTGCGGGCGGGGCCTAGCCGGGGTGGGAGGGAAGCAAGACTCTTCTTTTTTCTGAAGAAAAAAGAAGCAAAAAAGACTTCATTCGCTGGCGCACGTGCAAGACGGCTTGGCACCTCGCCAATGAATAAAAGTTTTTTTACCCTGACTCACTGTGCATCCGTCGGATCGTGCTTGCATCGGCTCGGTGAGATGGATTCCGCTCGTTGTCATGCGCAAGCGAGGTTTCCTTTCCGTCGAAGATCGGCAGACGCTGGTGGAGTTGTCGCGCGAT
>CAMDAM010000119.1 GCA_945888575.1 Asaia bogorensis
GAGCGTGTCACGCACGAGGTCGTGGCCATCCTGCGCACCGCGGTGCCAGAGGTCGATCGCCGCAGCGTGGCGCGCAGCCCCGCCAGCGGGGAGGCCGTGCTCAACGTCGCCGGCAGCAGCACCCGCATGCGCGTGCTGGATCAGAGCGACGGCGGACTGGGCCTTGCCGGCACCGTCCAGGCCCACCCGGGCCAGCGCGGCACCGTCGCCCTCCCGGGCCAGCGCCCCCGCGATGTGGAACTGCGCAATGTCGCGCCGGAGCGCGTCGGCGTCGCCTTCGCCGCTTCCGGTCGGGCCGTCGCCTAGAGCAACAGCCGATCGGATGGAATCATCCGATCGGCTGAAGTTGCTCGCCCAAACAAAGAGCTAGAGCGGTAGCCGACCGTCTATCAGGTCGGCTGCCGCTCTAGCCCATTTCCACCACGGTCGCCACACCAGCCGCTTCCGCCCGTGCCAGGATGGCATGGGCGGCGGCAAGGTCCTGCGCCGAGATGCCCAGCGAACGATAGACCGTGATCTCACCGTCCGTTCGCCGCCCCGGCTTCGCACCCCCGATGATCTCGCCGATCTCCGGAATGTCGTGCCCATCGCCGATCAGCCCGGCCTTGCGCGCCGCGATCACCTCGGCCGCCTGCGGCTCCAGCGAGGGGCGGTAGTCGGTCACGAACCGCGTACCGGCCACGATATCCGGCGTCATTTCCTGCATGAACGCCACGCTGGCCCCCACCGCGTTCACGTGCTGCCCCGGCGAGAGCATCGCCAGAGACAGGAACGGCTCCTTCGCCGGCGTCGCCGTCACGATGATATCGGCCCCCGTCACCGCCGCCTCGGCCGTGGCGGCAATCTCGACATCGTTCTCCCGCCCGAACGCTTCCAGCTTGGCGCGGTCGCGCCCCCAGGCGACAATGCGCTCGATCGGATGCACCGCCCGCATCGCCGCGATATGGCTGTGCGCCTGCTCCCCCAGCCCCAATATCGCCAGCACCTTCGAATCCTTGCGCGCCAGCACGCGCGAGCCCACCGCGGTGGAAGCTGCCGTGCGGATCGCCGTCAGCACCGCGGCATCCATGCACAGCACCGGCAGCCCGGTTTCGCCATCGAACAGCAGGAACAGCCCGGAATGGCTGGACCGCCCGAACTTCGGATTATCGGGATAAAGGCTCAGCACCTTCACCCCATGCCCGGCGGGCGTGCCGAGATGCCCGCCCATGATGCCCATGTGGTTCTGGCCGGGCAGCTTCACCATCGACCGCAGCGGCATCTCCACATTGCCGCGCGAGACCTCCACCATCGCCGCCGCGATCGGCTCGATCAGGTCGGCCACGCCGACCAGCTGCGCCACCTGCGCGCCTGAGAGAATTCGCATCAGTCCTTCTCCAACTCCAACCGCCGCCGTGCCTCGATCATCCGCGCCGAATCCTCCGGCGAAACGCGCGGCGGCTCCAGCTCCAGCCGCTCCAGCGCATCGATCATCGCCGAGACCACCACCAGCCGCGCGAACCACTTGCTGTCGGCCGGCACCACGAACCATGGCGCGTCCTCCGTCGCGGTGGCCGCGATCGCCGCCTCATAGGCGTCCATGTAGGCATCCCAATGCCCACGCTCCGTCACGTCCTCGGGCCGGAACTTCCAGTGCTTGGCAGGCTTGTCGATGCGGTCCAGGAAGCGCTTCTTCTGTTCCGCGCGCGAGATGTTCAGGAAGAACTTCAGCACCACCGTGCCCTGCCGCGCCAGATAGCTTTCCCAGCCCGCGATGTCGCGCAGCCGGTCGCGCCACACCTGCTTGCCGCGCAGTGCATCCGGCAGGTTCTGCCGTTCCAGCAACTCCGGGTGCACGCGGGTGATCAGCACCTCCTCGTAGTGGCTGCGATTGAAGATGCCGATATGCCCGCGCTTCGGCAGCTCGCGCTGCACCCGCCACAGGAAATCATGCGCCAGCTCGTCCGAACTCGGCGCCTTGAAGGAATGCACCTGCACGCCCTGCGGGTTCACGCCAGACATCACATGCTTGATCGTGCCGTCCTTGCCCGCCGCATCCATCGCCTGAAACACGCACAGCAGAGACCATCTGGCATCGGCGTAGAGCAGTGTCTGCAACTCCGCCAGCCGCGCCACGGCGGCTTCCAGCAGCGCCTCCCCCTCCGCCTCCCGCACCACCTTGGGCGCGGTATCGTCGGGGTCGTGGTCGCGCAGGCGGAAGCCCTTGCCGTCCGTCAGCCGCGTGCGTTCCAGCAGCTTCTTGATCTGCTTGCCGTTCATGCCGTGCCCTTCCGCTTCAGGTGCCGCCACGCCCACAGCAACGCGAACACCTGCATCGCCATCGACAGCAACATGGCCCAGAAATACCCCGCCGGGTCCCACCCGCCCGAAGCCGTGCGCGGCCAGAGATCCAGGATCCAGCCGATCAAGGACTGCATCAGGAACGCGCCGCCCAGCACCACCGTGTTGATCACGGTGGAAACCCGGCCCATCTGCTCCACCGGGAAGAACTGCGCGATCACCGCATAGCCCGGCGGCCCCGCCGCGGCGATCAACGCCAGCAACGACCACAACACCGTCACTGTCACGAAGTCCCGCGGACCGAACACGAAGCCCAGCTGGATCAGCAGCATCACCACCGCCGCTGCCGCCGGCACCAGCATCGGCGGATAGCCGCGCTTCTGCACCCGGCTGGTCAGCTGCCCCATCACCAGCCCGCCGGTCATCATGCCGATGGCGTAGCAGAACAACGTCGCCGCCCGCGCGTGCCCGTCCAGCCCCGCCACGTCGCGCAGCCAGGGGCCGGCCCACAGCCCGTGATAGGTGAAGGTGAAGATGGACATCAGCGCGATCAGCGGCGTCAGCTTCCAGAAGATCCCGCTGGTGCCGATCGCCACCACCACGCCCCATTCCGCCCGCCAACCGCGGCTCGGCTGTCCCGGCTTGTCCTCCACCGAGGTGAAGATCCACAGCGAGACGGCCAGCGTGATCGCCACCAGAATCCAGAACGCCCCGCGCCAGCCGATATGCGGAAGCAGCGCCTCCACCGGCGCAGTGGCGAGCAGGCTGCCGGAGGCCGCGATGAACATGGCAATGCCCGTCACCCCGGCCACCTCGGCGCGGGCAAAGAACTGGCTGTTGGCCTTCAGCACCGCCATCAACCCGCCGGCGATGCCCACCCCGATCATGGCGCGGGCGATCATGAAGCCGCCGATCCCGTCAGACACCGCGAACAGCGCGCATCCCGCCGCCGCCAACAGCCCCATCCAGGTCTGCACCCGGCGCGGGCCATACACATCCAGCAGCACGCCCATCGGCAACTGCCACAGGCAGTAGGCGAGGAACAGCACGGAGGCGAGCAGGCCAAGCTGGCTGGCGGTGAGCCCATACTCCACCGCCAGCACCGGCCCGATCACCGCCATCACGCCACGGGCGGCCTGGTTGACCCAGTTCAACCCCGCCAGCGGCAGGGTGACGCGAACGAAGGTTGCGCGCACCTAGGTGGTGCGTTTCACAGCGAGAGCCGCCGGCGCCTGGCAGGTCGGCATCATCTCGATGCGGTTGATGTTCACATGCGGCGGCAGGTTCACCACCCAGGAAACAGCCTCGGCGATATCGTCCGGCGTCAGCGGCGTGGTGCCCTGGTACACCGCAGCAGCCCGCGCCGGATCGCCAAAGCGCACCGTGCTGAACTCGCTGCCGCCGACCAGGCCCGGCTCAATATCCGTCACCCGCACGCCGGTGCCCACCAGATCGGCCTTCAGGTTCAGGCTGAACTGGGTCACGAACGCCTTGCTGGCGCCATACACATGCCCACCGGGATACGGATAGATGCCCGCGGTGCTGCCAAGGTTGATCACATGCCCGGTGTTGCGCGCCACCATCCCGGGCAGCAGCGCGCGCGTCATGTGCAGCACGCCCGTCACGTTCGTCGCCACCATCGTGTCCCAGTCGGTGGGCTTGGCCTCCCAGGCGGGCGACAGGCCGAGCGCGAGCCCGGCATTGTTCACCAGCACATCCACCTCCTGCCAGCCCGCGGGCAGCGAGCCGGGCAGGGCGGCCACGGCGGCGCTGTCGGTCACGTCCAGCGTGAAGGGCAGCAGGTTCGGCCCAAGTTCCTTGGCAAGTTCGGCCAGCCGATCGGCACGGCGCGCGGCGGCAATCACGCGATGGCCCTGCTGCACCAGGCGGCGGGCAATGGCGGCGCCGAACCCGGCCGAGGCGCCGGTAACGAAGACAGTGAGGGGCACGGGTGGAATTCCTCCGGAGTGATCGGAAGAAGCTAGACCGGGGCGCCGGGCGCCGGAAGGGACGTTGCCGCCATCCCCGGCGCAGCAGCCCCGCTACCGCCGCGCCGGGGCCGGCATGGGCGCGGGATAATCCACCATTTCATAGGCGTCGATGCTGATCCGCACCGGGCCGGTTGCCTGGGCCAGCACCTCCAGGGCGAGGTGTCCATCGCCATCGGTCCAGCGCAGCGTCCCTTCGCTGCCGTGGAAGCCGCGGCCATAGCCCGGCCAGTCCGGCGTGAGGATGAGCGTGAAGCCCTGCGCCTCCACGAAGATGCGGCGGATGCCCACACCCAGGCGCCGGTCATCCTCCTCCTCCGGGCGGGCAAGGCGGGGGATGTCGTGCCGTGAGCGCAGCCGCAGGTCATGCACCGGGGCCATCAGGCGGAAACGGTGGCGCTCGCCTTCGCGCCCGGCCGGCCAGATCGCCTCGCCGTCGGCCACCAGGTGCAGGGCGGCATCGCCGCGCCGCGCGCTACGGTCGGTGTTGCTGGCGCGGGTCACGACGGCGAGGCCCGGCGGCGGCGTTTCGTGCAGCCAGGTGTTCCAGTCGCGGGAGAGCTGGGAGAGGAAATGGGGCACGCCGGTTTCGGCATGCCATTCCTGCACGCGGCCCAGGGTGGCATTGCTGACCAGCAGCAACCCATCGGGGGCCAGGCGCGCCAGCAGCAGCGCGCCGCGCTGGTCCCACTCCTCGGGGCTGTTGCCGTGCAGGTCGACAACAATGAGGTCGAACACGTCCTCGCACGCGGCGAGCCATTCCTCGGCCTGCGCCTGGATCACGGTGACTTCGAGATCCTCGAGGTTGCGCGGGGCGCCGCGGTTGTGTCGGTCGAGCGTGGTAACGCGGCATCCGGCCTGGGCCAGCACGGTGGTGAGGCGGCCGCGCGAGGTGCCGAGTTCCAGCACGCGGCAGCCGGCGAAGTCGCGCGCGTAGCCCTCGATCAGGCGGGCCATGGCATCAGACATCGACCAGCCGGGAACACCCCATTGGGTGCGGGCGCCGAGCCAGCCGGTGCGGGCGGCGGCATCGGGCCGGCGGTCGAGCGCCAAGACCTCGCCGCTGCGCGCCAGGGCGGCGAAATGCGGGTTGGCGGCGCGAAAGGCATGGCCGAAATGGTATCCCCAGCCGCGGCCGATATCGCCGTGCAACCCGTGGTCGAGGGCCGGCTCGAAGGCGCGGGCGAAGGGAAACTCATAGAGCGGGATCGGCAAGGCGGCGAGGCGCTGGAAGGCGGTGGCAACCACGCCCTGTTCGGACATGGCGCTGGTGCCGTCGTGCGGCGCGGAGAGGGGCTGGGCCTCCAGCACCTGCAGGATCTCGTCCATGTAGGTCTGGCCCGGCGGCAGGGAGACCAGGCCGGAATACAGGCGCAGCTCGGTATCGATGAACTGGTCGTAGCCGCCATACAGCTGGGCCATCGGCCAGCGGTCGTCCTGCGTCACGCGCAGCACATCGCGGCCCTGGCGCCAATCGTCGAACCACTCGGGCGGGCGGGTGACAACCATATCGCCGTCGAGGATCCATTCGGGCGCATTCGGCCGAACGCGCTCGGGGAACCATTTCCACCAATAGCCGAAGCGCGAAGGCTGGCAGCCGGCTTCGGCGAGCGCGGCGGCCAGGGGTTCATTGTCCTGCGCGCTCACGGGCCACCACTTCACCGGCTGGGTTGCCCATTCGAGGATCCAGCGCGCACGGGCCGCGTCGATGCCGTTGGTGCACAGGCAATAGTCAACGCTGTCGCCGAACAGCCGTGTCGCCTGGCCGATCGCCGCGCGCGTGACCTCGTCGTCGCGACCGTCGCCCTTTACCCACCGGATCACGGGGCGGGTGCCAAGGGCGAATCGCAGCGAGGCGGTCAGGGTGGCCTGCTGGTCATCCTCCAGGGCCAGTTGGGCCGCGCGGCTGCGGGCCGTCCCCGCCTCTCCCATATTGCGTGCCTTCTTCCTGCTGTGCCAGACGGCATGCCTTGCGTCGAGGCATCTGTACTACAGCTAGCATCCCGCGCGGATGGCCGGCGAGTCCGATCCTGTAACGTACGTGTATCTTACGATTTTTTGATGGTCGGATCACCGGCCTCGGTCACGAAAGCCCCCTTGTCCATCCGGGATGCCCCGGGGCGGGACACCTGGTCCAGGCCGCGGAAAGTGGCAAGCAGGCGCTTTTCGGTGGCCTCGTGCAGCGTGTAGCCGCGGCGGTTGTTGAAGAAGGCGATGTGCGGGTTGCGGGCGAGCATGCGCCCGGTGGAGCCGATCACCTCGGAGCCGTCGCCGTTCGAGGAGATCGAGGTGGCGACGAACTCGCTGGCCACGGCCGGGCTTTTCGGGTCGTCGGGGTTGAGGTGCACGGTGCCGGCCCAGGCCTGGTGCACATCCCCGGTGAGGATGGCGACGTTCTTCACCCCGGCCTCGTGGATATGGCGGGTGAGCCGGTCGCGCGCCTTCGGGTAGGCGTCCCACTTGTCCATCGAGATGCCGAGGCGCTCCGTGCCGATGTCGCGGCGCATCACCGGCACCTGCTGGGCCAGCACCTTCCAGGTGGCATCCGTGCGCGCGAGCCGGTCATGCAGCCATGCTTCCTGCGCCGCGCCCAGCATGTGCTGCTCCGGCCGGTCCACCTCGGCGCAGGGGGCGCCGTTGATGTCGCCGCAGGGCTGGTTGTCGCGGTAGCCGCGCGTGTCCAGCACCGCAATCTCGGCCAGCCGGCCCCAGCGCAGGCCGCGCCATGCGGTGATCTCCGGCCCGCGCGGCATCTGGGCGCGGCGCACCGGCATTGCCTCGTACCAGGCCTGGAAGGCAATCGCCTTGCGCAGGGCGAAGATCTCCGGCGGCACGGCCACGGGAAAGCGGCCGGACCCGTCCTCCTCCGAATGGATCCCCGCCCAGTTGTTGTCCACCTCATGGTCGTCGAACGACATCAGGAAGGGGTGTGCAGCGTGCGCGGCCTGCAGGTCGGGATCGGAGCGATACAGGGCGTAGCGGTTGCGGTAGTCGTCGATGGTGTGGATTTCCTCGCCGTTGTGCTGGCGCACGGCGGTCGCGCCGCCGGGCGCGTTGGCGCGGGCGCGGTATTCATAGATGTAGTCGCCATAATGCGCGACGAAATCGATCTGCGCCTCCTCCGCCACATGGCGCCAGGCGGTGAAGAACCCGTGCTCCCAGTGCTGGCAGCCGGCTGAAACGAAGCGCATGGCCGTCGGCATGGCATCGGCGGCCGGGGCGGTGCGGGTATGGCCGATCGGGCTGGCCTCCCGCCCGGCGCGGAAGCGGTAGTGGTAGGGGCGGCCCGGCTCCAGCCCCACGACCTCCACATGCACGCTATGGCCAAGTTCGGGGCGGGCCAGCGCGGTGCCCTTCTGCACGATCTGGCGCATGCCGGGGTCCGCGGCGATCTCCCACCCCACCTCCACCGCGGCGCGCGGCATGCCGCCACCGGCGAGCGGTTCCGGGCACAGGCGCGTCCACAGCACCATGCCATCCGGCATGGGGTCGCCAGAGGCCACGCCCATGGCGAAAGGGTAGGCGCGAAACACCGGCTGGGCGGTCGCTTGGCGGATCGGCGGCGCGAGTGCCGCCATCGCCGCCATCGCGGTGGCACCGCGCAGCAGGCCGCGCCGCGAGAGGTCGAGGATATGGCGGCGCGTGCTGTCCATGGCGGGATCCGGCGGTTGCAACCCCCGAATCATGCCACGGCCGGTGCGCTCGTGCGTGATCCTTTGGTGACGACGGGCCAGGGGCTCAATCCGGCAGGTTGAACCGTGCGGAAACGGGGCAATGGTCCGAAAGCCGCCGGCGCCAGTCCTGCCCCTGCTCGCGATACACCATCACCCGCAGGCTATCCCCCCGCATCCACCCGCGCGCCGCACCGCCGGCGATGATGTGGTCGATGAACCCCCCCCCGCCCCAGCACGGCGAGGACCGTCCCTCGGTCGCCCGCGCCAGCGGCCCGGTGCTCTGCAACCCCGCCCAGAAGCCGCCCCTGCGCTCATTGCGCCCATCCAGCCACCTGTTGAAGTCGCCCATCAACACAAAGGGCACGCCCTCCCGCCGCCGCTCGGCAATCCAGCCCTGCAAAGCGGCAAGCTGCAGGGTAAGCTGCTCGCATTGCGGCCTGGCAGTGCGGTCCAGCCGGTCTTCCTTGCAGCCAGACTTGAGATGCACGTTGAGCAGCCGCAGCCGACCACCAGGCGCCTCCACCGTGATATCCGCCCCGGCCCGCAGCGGATGCGCCGCCCCAGGCGTCACATTCAGCGAGGCCAGATCAGGGTTGGCAGTGAAGCGCACCCCCTGCCGCACCGCGAATCCCACCCGCTGCACCATCCGGTCGCGGGTGAAATGCAGCCTGTAGCGGGCGGCGGGGAACACCAGGGCAGCGGCCTCCGGCCCATCCACCTCCTGCAGGGCCACCACATCGGCGGCCAGCTCCTCGGCATAGCGGCGCAGCAACGCGTGCGACTCCGCGCCTTTGGGCCGCACATCCGGCGGCAGCGCCCGGTCACCGGCGGGCCGCAACGTCAGCCACTCCAGGTTCCACGTGGCAAGCTTCAACTCCGCCGCACCGGCGGGGGAAGCAACAAGCAGCAGGAGGAGCAGGAACATGCGCATGCCCCCAAGGTGGCGGCACGGCGGGTTGATGGGAAGCCCACGCAGGGCCGCCCGGCGCCGGGGACTTACCAGAGCACGGCAACAGATGGCATAATGCCCGCCGGACCGGTTTCAAGCCGGCCGACCATCCTGCCGGGGGGCCGGTGCGTGCGGTGCGGAATCCGCAGGCGCCGGCGAGGGTTGGAACGATATCCGCGCCCGGAATGGGGCGACGTCCAGGGGAGTATCCGCGTCTTGCAGCCGACCGACATCAGCAACCCTGACTATTTCCATAAGGTCGTGGACTGCCAGTGGGCCTGTCCGGCCCACACGCCGGTGCCCGAATACATCCGCCTGATCGCGGCCGGGCGCTACGACGACGCCTACATGATCAACTGGAAATCCAACGTCTTCCCAGGCGTGCTCGGCCGCACCTGCGACCGCCCATGCGAACCCGCCTGCCGCCGCGGCCGCGTGGAGGAAGAGCCGGTCGCCATCTGCCGCCTCAAGCGCGTGGCCGCCGACTACAAGTCCGACGCCATCCTCGAACGCGTCCGCCTCGGCCGCGCCCCCAGCAACGGCAAGCGCATCGCCTGCGTCGGCGCCGGCCCCGCCAGCCTCACCGTGGCCCGCGACCTCGCCCCCTCCGGCTACGAAGTGGTCGTCTACGACAGCGCCCCCAAGGGCGGCGGCTTCATCCGCAGCCAGATCCCCGCCTTCCGCCTGCCAGAGCGCGTGATCGACGAGGAAATCTCCTTCATCACCGAACTCGGCATCGAAACCCGCTACAACACCTGGGTCCCCAGCCTGAAGGGCCTGCTGGACGAAGGCTACGACGCCGTCTTCGTCGGCTCCGGCGCCCCGCGCGGGCGAGACCTCGATGTCCCCGGCCGCCAGGAAGCCGCCGCCAACATCCATATCGGCATCGACTGGCTCTCCAGCGTCTCCTTCGGCCACATCAAGACCATCGGCAAGCGCGTGATCGTGCTCGGCGGCGGCAACACCGCCATGGATTGCTGCCGCTCCGCCCGCCGCCTCGGCGGTGAGGAAGTGAAGGTCGTCGTCCGCTCCGGCTTCGAGGAGATGAAGGCCTCTCCTTGGGAGAAGGAGGACGCGATGAACGAGGACATCCCCATCCTCAACTTCATGGTCCCCAAGGCCGTCGTGCACGAAAACGGCAAGCTCACCGGCATGACCTTCGAGAAGGTGAAGGCCGTCTACGACGAAAAGGGCCGCCGCAACCTCGTCCCCACCGGCGAGCCGGACGAACTCATCCCCTGCGACGACGTGCTGGTGGCCATCGGCCAGGAGAATTCCTTCCCCTGGATCGAGCGCGACATCGGCATCGAGTTCGACCGCTGGGGCATGCCGAAGGTGAACGAAACCACCTTCCAGTCCACCAACGACCGCGTCTTCTTCGGTGGCGACGCCGCCTTCGGCCCCAAGAACATCATCTGGGCCGTCGCCCACGGCCACCAGGCGGCCATCAGCATCGACAAGTTCTGCCAGGGGCAGGATGTCCACGCCCGCCTGCCGCCCGATACCACGCTGGTGTCCCAGAAGATGGGCATCCACGAGTGGAGCTACGACAACGATATCCGCATCGACCTGCGCTACAAGGTCCCGCACCTGGAGAAGTCCAAGGCCCTGTCCTCCATCAAGGACGAGGTGGAACTGGGCTTCGACGTCGAGCTGGCCTTCAAGGAAGCCCAGCGCTGCCTGAACTGCGACGTGCAGACGGTGTTCGAGCCCAAGCTCTGCATCGAATGCGACGCCTGCGTCGATATCTGCCCGGTGGACAGCATCACCTTCACCGAGAACGGCGAGGAAGCGGACCTCCGCACGCGCCTCACCGCCCCGGCGCTGGACCTCACGCAAGACATCTACATCGCCGACGGCCTGAAAACCGGCCGCATCATGGCCAAGGACGAGGATGTCTGCCTGCACTGCGGCATGTGCGCCGAGCGCTGCCCCACCGGCGCGTGGGACATGCAGCGCTTCCTGTTCGACATGGCGCAGGTAACCCCGATCGCGACGGTGGCCAAGGAAGGAGTGGCGGCATGAGCCCCCAGGATGCAGCCCAACCCCTGATGGGCAGCACCGTGCCGCCGATCCAGGCGGTGAACGACTTCGTGGTGAAGTTCGCCAACGTGAACGGCTCCGGTTCGGCCTCGGCCAACCAGCTCTTCGCCAAGGCGATCCTGCGCATGGGCATCCCCGTCACGCCGCGCAACATCTTCCCCAGCAACATCCAGGGCCTGCCCACCTGGTACGAGATGCGGATCTCAGACAAAGGCCACATGGGCGCGCGCGAAGGCGTGGACCTGATGGTGGCGATGAACCCGCAAACCTGGGACGAGGACGTGAAGTCCATCCTCCCCGGCGGATACCTGTTCTACGACAACACCAAGCCGCTGCCGGCGAGCAAGTTCCGGCCCGACATCACCGTGGTCGGCATGCCGCTCACCAGCTTCACCAACGCCGCCTATTCGGTGCCGCGCGAGCGCCAGCTCTTCAAGAACATCATCTATGTCGGCGCCCTCTCGGCCCTGATCAACATCGACCCCAAGGTGATCGAGGACCTGCTCAGCGAGCAGTTCAAGGGGCGCGACAAGCTGATCGCCGCCAACCACAAGGCCCTGCACATGGGCCGCGACTACGCACTCCAGAACCTGCCATGCCCGCTGGGCCTGCAACTGCGCACCAGCGACAAGGTCGGCGACCGCATCTTCATCGACGGCAACGCGGCCGCCGCCCTCGGTGCCGTGTATGGCGGCGCCACGGTCTGCGCCTGGTATCCCATCACCCCGTCTTCCTCCCTCGCCGAAGCCTTCACCCGCTACTGCGAGCGCTTCCGGAAGGACAAGGAAACCGGCAAGAAGCGCTACGCCATCGTCCAGGCCGAAGACGAGCTGGCCTCCATCGGCATGGTCATCGGCGCCGCCTGGAACGGCGCCCGCGCCTTCACCGCCACCTCCGGGCCCGGCATCAGCCTGATGAGCGAGTTCATCGGCCTGTCCTACTTCGCCGAAATCCCCGCCGTGATCTTCGATGTCCAGCGCAGCGGCCCCAGCACCGGCATGCCCACGCGCACCCAGCAGTCAGACATCAAGATCTGCGCCTATGCCAGCCATGGCGACACCAAGCACCCGCTGCTGCTGCCGGAAGACCCGAACGAGTGCTTCCAGTTCGGCGCCCTTTCCATGGACCTCGCCGACCGCCTCCAAACCACGATCTTCGTCGTGCTCGATCTCGAGATCGGCATGAACGAACGCCTCACCGCCCCCCTCAAGTGGGATGACACCCGCAAGCTGGACCGCGGCAAGGTAATGACCGCGGAAGAACTCCAGGCCGGCCGCGTCTTCGGCCGCTACCTGGACGTCGATGGCGACGCCATCCCCTACCGCACCTATCCCGGCACCCACCCCAGCAAGGGCGGCTACTTCACCCGCGGCACCTCGCGCGACGAATACGCCCGCTACACCGAAGCCGGCGACGCCTACCAGCGCAACATGGAGCGCCTGCTGAAGAAGTGGGACACCGCCAAGGGCCTGATGCCCAAGGCCATCCGCACCGATGCCGCCGCCCCCACCAAGCTCGGCGTCATCTACTACGGCTCCACCAGCCCCGCGATCCCCGAGGCCCTGGAGCTGATTTCGGAGCAGACCGGCGCCAGCCTCAACCAGCTCCGCCTGCGCGCCTTCCCGTTCGGCCCCGAAGTGGAAGCCTTCGTGGAAGAGCACGACACCATCTACGTCGTGGAGCAGAACCGCGACGCGCAGATGCGCATGCTCCTGATCAACGAGCTGGAATGCCACCCGAAGAAGCTGGTCCGCGTACTGCACTACGATGGCGCGCCGATCACCGCCGAGTTCATTGCCCGCGGCATCGCCGCGCACCTCAATCCCACCCCCGTTCGGGAGGCCGCCGAATGACCTACCTTCCCAAGCCGAAGCTCGCCCATCCCGAGCTGCAGAAGAACGACCTGGGCTTCACGCGGCGCGACTACGAAGGCTCCATCTCCACCCTCTGCGCCGGCTGCGGCCATGATTCGATCTCG
>CAMDAM010000120.1 GCA_945888575.1 Asaia bogorensis
TCGCCGTCGCCGGCCCCATGCTCGCGTCGGACATCGACAAGCTGGAAGCGATGGTCACCCTCAACATCACCGCCGCCCTGCGCCTGTCATACGCCGCCATCGCCGGCTTCGTGGCCCGCAACCACGGCACCCTCATCAATGTCGGCTCCGTCCTCGCTTTGGCGCCGGAACGCTTCAACGCCACCTACAGCGGCACCAAGGCCTTCCTGCTCAACCTCAGCACGGCGCTCCGCACCGAGCTCGCCGCCACCCATATCCGCATCCAGGCCGTCCTCCCCGGCGCCACCCGCACGGAGCTCTGGGGCAAGGCCGGCATCGACGTCGAAACCCTCCCCGCCGACCGCCTGATGGGCGTGGAGGAAATGGTCGACGCTGCACTGGCGGGCCTCGACATGAACGAGGCCGTCACCATCCCCTCCATGCCCGATGCCGCGGAGTGGGCCCGCTTCGAAGCCACCCGCCTCGCCCTCGGTCCGCACCTCTCCCGCGCCAAAGCCGCCGACCGCTACAAGCGGGCAGGGCAGGGCGCATGAGCCGCCCCACCAGCCCCGGCCAGGTCCTCGCCATCGTCTGCGCCGGCGTGGTGCTCGCCAACCTCGATCTCTTCATCGTCAACGTCGCCCTGCCAGACATCGCCCGCGACCTCGCCGAACCCGATCTCGGCAAGCTGTCCTGGATCCTGAACGGCTACGCCATCGTCTACGCTGCCCTGCTGGTCTTCTTCGGCCGCCTGTCGGAACGCTTCGCCCGCAACCACAGCTTCCTCGCCGGCATCGCCCTCTTCACCGCCGCCTCCGCCGCCTGCGCCATGGCCACCAGCGTGGAAGCCCTGGTCGCCTTCCGCCTGGTCCAGGCTGCCGGCGCCGCCCTGCTCACCCCCACCTCGCTCGGCCTCATCCTGGCCACCTTCCCACCGGAGCGCCGTGGCGGCGCCGTGCGCACCTGGGCCGCCATCGGCGGGTTCGCCGCCGCCCTCGGCCCGCTGGTCGGCGGCCTGCTGGTCGCGGCCAGCTGGCGCTGGATCTTCCTCGTCAACGTGCCGATCGGCCTGCTGGCCCTGGGGCTCGGCTGGCGCAAACTGCCCCACATCCCCGGCCAGAACGTGCGCGTGCCCAACCTCTGGGCCGCCGCCCTGGTCACCATCGGCATCGGCGCGCTCACTTTCGGGATCGTGAAGTCCCACGATTGGGGCTGGTCCTCTCCCGGCGTCGCCCTCAGCTTCGCCCTGGCCGCCGTCACGCTGGGGCTGTTCATCGCCCACTGCCTGCGCTCGCCGCATCCCTTCATCGACCCCACCCTGTTCCGCATCCCGGATTTCAGTCGCGCCACCCTCACCGTGGCGCCGTTCTCCACCGCCTTTGGCGGCTTCCTGCTCTCCCTCGTGCTCTGGCAGGAACGCGTCTGGCACTGGGATGCGATGACCATCGGCCTGGCCATCGCCCCCGGCCCCTTCATGGTCCCGGTCACCTCGCTGCTGCTCTCCGGCCGCCTCATCGCCCGCTTCGGCACCAATTTCGTCATCGCCGCCGGCCTGCTCGTCTTCGCCGCCGGCGTCGTCGTCTGGGCGGTGCTGCCGGGCCCACAGCCCAGCCTCGCCTTCGCCATCCTCTGCGTGCTCCCCTCCGGCATCGGCGTCGGCCTCACCATGCCCACCCTGATGGGCCTCGGCACCGCCACCCTGCCGGCGCAGTCCTTCGCCACCGGCTCCGGCGTCATCAACATGATCCGCCAGATGGGCTTCGCCGTCGGCGTCGCCGTCTTCGTCGCTATCCTCGGCACCTCTCTCTCGCAGGAAGCCGAGATCGCCGCCTTCCGTCTCGCCTGGTGGGTCATGGCCGCCATCACCGCTCTCGGCCTGCTCCCCCTGCTCCTCCTGCGCCGCGCCCGCTAAATTCACATAATCTAACAAACATTCACATTGGCGCGCCTGATGACGTCAGGCAGAATGGCGCCAATGACAGCATCTCAACCCGCCCTGGCCGATCTGCTAGCGAGCCTGCACCATTCCGCGAAAGCGGAACGCGCAGCCGCGCGCGCACGCCTGGACGTCATCGAGGCCCTGTTCCTGGCCCTCCTCGCCACGCTGTTCGGCCGCTTGGAACGCCTCGCCGCCGGCTTCACCCCGCGTACCTTCCCGCGCGCCCGGCCCGGCTCTCTCCCCCATTCCCCCTATGCCGTCCCGCACAACACGCCCGGCCCCCGCCGCGCCCGCCATCGCGGCCCCGTGCCCCCGCGCGCCTACTGTCTCGGCCGCTTCACGCCGTGGTGGACCCGCAACCGCGGCGCAAGAGCGATTCCCAGCCAAGCCCCCAAACCGCGCCCCACAAGCCCCGCCCGCGCCCCACCCCTCCCAACCCCACGCCCTATCAGTCGCCAAAACACACCCCAAACAGGGTGCGCTTCCGCGCGCCCATAGCCCAACCTATCCCCAAAAATAATCTTCCTTGCTTCTCCCTTGCCTTGCTTCTCCGTGCCTCTGTGTCTCTGTGGTGAATCTTCTTCTTGCTTTCTTCGCCTCGCCCCCCGCCAAACCCCGTTGCCGTTGACTTCCCCCGCCGCAAGCGCCACCACGCGCCAACCCGCCGGAGGAACCCGCCCAATGCCCGCCGACCGCACCACCCTGCGCGCCTTCCTGTCCGCGAACGAACAGGCCGAGACCGAAATGCTCGCCGCCCTGGTCCGCGAACCCTCCGACAACCCTCCCGGCGACTGCGCCCGCCACGCCGAAGTCACCGCCACCCTGCTCGAAGCCCTGGGCTTCACCGTGGAGCGCCACAAGGTGCCCACCGAGCTCTGCCGCAAGCACGGCATGATCTCCGCCACCAACCTGGTCGCCCGCAAAACCTACGGCCCCGGCCCCACCATCGCGCTCAATTCCCACGGTGACGTCGTCCCCCCCGGCACCGGCTGGACCACCGACCCCTACGGCGCCGAAATCCGTGACGGCTGGATGTACGGCCGAGGCTCAGCGGTCTCGAAGTCCGACATCGCCACCTACGCCTACGCCATGCTCGCCCTCGAAAAATCCGGCCTCAAGCACGGCACAATCGAACTCCACGTCACCTACGACGAGGAAACCGGCGGCGAGATCGGCCCGCAATATCTTCTGGAACAGGGCATCTCCAAGCCCGACCTCGCCCTCGGCGCCGGCTTCTCCTACCAGGTCGTCGAAGCCCACAATGGCTGCCTGCACCTGGAAGTCGAAGTCACCGGCCGCTCCGCCCACGCCGCCAAGCCCTACACCGGCATCGACGCGCTGGAAGCCGCCACCACCATCCTCTCCGCCCTCTACGCCTGGCGCGGCGAACTCGCCCACCGCGTGTCCAAAACCCCCGGCATCGGCGCCCCCCAGCTCACCGTCGGCCTCATCCAGGGCGGCATCAACACCAACGTCGTGCCCGACCGCGTCACGCTCCGCCTCGACCGCCGCATCGTGCCCGATGAGACCCCCGCCGAGGTCGAAGCCGAACTCCGCGCCGTCATCGAAGGCGCCGCCCGCGCCCACCCCCGCGCCGGCCTCTCGATCCGCCGCATCCTGCTCGCCACTCCGCTCACCCCCACCCCCGCCGCCGCGGCCCTCACAAAGCTCCTCTGCCAGCACGCCAGCGCCGAACTGAACACCGAAGTCACCGCCGGCGGCGTGCCCCTCTACACCGATGCCCGCCACTACGCCGCCGCCGGCGTGCCCATCGTCCTCTACGGCGCCGGCCCGCGCAGCATCGAGGAAGCCAACGCCCACCGCGCCGACGAACGCGTCCGCCCGTCTGACCTCCACGCCGCCACCCGCGTCGTCGCCCTGGCCCTGGCGGACCTCATGGAGGCCTGATCCGAACTTGACCTGAATCAATGGCCCGGCCCCGCGCCGGGCCCACGCTGTCGCGGAACCGCAACATCAAGGGGGACGCAATGGCGCGCGCACGGGCCGGCAAGCCGAACGGAGACACCACCCAGCCGGCCCCGCTGCCGGAAGCAATACCGGCTCCCCTGGCCGAACCCGTGGCCGAGGCAGCCCCCGCACAAGCCGAAACGGCCCCCGAATCGCCGCCGGCCGAGCCCGCGGTGGATCCCGCCGCCGCCCTGCACCGCATCGCGGAAATGAAGCACGATCCGGCGGCCATCCACCGCCTGTTCGAAACCGGCGAATACCCCTACGCCGGCCGCATGCGCTCCGACGTCTACGAGAAGCACATGCTGGATCTCCAGCGCGAGCTGCTGAAGGCCCAGCGCTGGGTGGAGGAAACCGGCGAGCGCATCGTCATCCTGTTCGAAGGCCGCGATGCCGCCGGCAAGGGCGGCACTATCAAGCGCTACATGGAACACATGAACCCACGCATGGCCCGCGTGGTGGCACTGCAAAAACCCACGGACCGCGAGCGCAGCCAGTGGTTCTTCCAGCGCTACATCGCCCACCTGCCCTCGGCCGGGGAGATCGTGCTGTTCGACCGCTCCTGGTACAACCGCGCCGGCGTGGAACGCGTCATGGGCTTCTGCACGCCCACGGAATACCTGGAATTCATGCGCCAATGCCCGGAGTTCGAGCGCATGATCACCCGCTCCGGCATCCGCCTGTTCAAATACTGGTTCTCCGTCAGCCGCGACGAACAGCGCAAGCGCTTCGAGGCGCGCGAGACCGATGCGCTGAAACAGTGGAAGCTCAGCCCCATCGACCGCGCCTCGCTCGATAAGTGGGACGACTACACGGAAGCGAAGGAGGCGATGTTCTTCTACACCGACACCGCCGACGCGCCCTGGACCATCATCAAGTCAGACGACAAGCGCCGCGCCCGCCTCAACAGCCTGCAGCACTTCCTCTCCAGCCTGGCCTACCCCAACAAGGACCGCAGCATCGTCACCGGCCCCGACCCGCTGATCGTCGGCGCCTCCTCCCACGTCATCGGCACCGCATCGATCATCGACAAGACCGTCCATCCCGCCCTGAAACGCAGCCGCGTGGGTTGATTGTTCGCCCGTGCCGGATAGTCCTGCCGGCGCGGGCGAATTGACTTCACCATTCCGCCCCGCCACATGCCGGTCGCAATGAACCGCAAGGGGCCACCATGACCGAAACCATCCGCGTGCTGGGCATTTCCGGCAGCCTCCGCAAGGACAGCTGGAACACCCTCCTCCTCCGCGCCGCCCAGAAGATCGCCCCTGCCGGCATGAGCATCGAAATCGCCAGCATCCGCGACCTGCCGTTTTACGATGGGGACGTCGAAGCCGCCGGCATGCCCGCCTCGGTGGCCACCTTCCGCGAACAGATCCGCGCCGCCGACGCCCTGCTGATCGCCTCGCCGGAATACAACGCCTCGGTCTCCGGCGTGCTCAAGAACGCCATCGACTGGGCCAGCCGCCCGCCGAGCCAGCCGCTCGATGGCAAGCCCATCGCCGTCTTCGGCACCAGCCCTGGCGCCACCGGCACCATCCGCGGCCAGCAGCATCTGCGCCAGATCCTGGCCAACGTGAACGGCCTGGTCCTCGTCCAGCCCGTCGTCGCCATCGGCATGGCCGCCCAGCGCCTCGATGCCGATGCCAACATCACCGATGAGGCCACCCGCAAGTTTGTCGAGACCATGCTCGCCAAGCTGGTCGACTGGACCCGTCGCCTGAAGTAGCCAATCCTGCCCCTCTGGCCCCGAAAGGTCGGAGGGGACCGCCATGAAGCTAGACATCACCGAACGCCTGTCCTTCGCCGCCGGCACCTCCTTCGGCGAAACCGGCCCCTACGAACGCCTCAAGGCCCGCTTCCACGGCGCCGTCGATCCCGCCGGCCCCGGCCAAAGCGGGATCACCGACATCGCCCACGCCCCCACCGGCCCCGACGGCCTGGTCCACTATGCCGCGGACGTCGTCATCCTCCGCCCCGCCGACCCCGCCCGCGGCAACCGCCGCCTGTTCGTCGACTGGGGCAACCGCGGCAACAAGCGCGCCCTGCGTGCCTTCAACGACGCCCCGCAAAGCAACGACCCCATCACCCCCGCCCACGCCGGCAATGGCTTTCTGTTCCGCCGTGGCTACACCATCGTCTTCGCCGCCTGGCAGGGCGACCTCCTCCCCGGCGACGGCCGCATGCTGCTCGACCTCCCGGTCGCGCAACAGAACAACCAACCCCTCCGCGGCCGCATCCGCACCGAGATCGTCGGCCGTCCAGATTGCGACACGCTGCCCCTGTCGGGCTGGCCCAACACCCGCAGCCACCCCGCCGTCTCGCTCGACACCAGCAAGGCCACCCTCACCCGCCGCCGCTACCCCGGCAGCACCCCCGAAACCCTACACCCCTCCGCCTGGCACTTCGCCCGTATCCAGGGCCAACCCGGCGAGCGCGCCATCGTCCCGTGCCGCGAAACCATCCACCTGCCCGGCGGCTTCCAACCCGGCTGGATCTACGAACTGATCTACGAAGCCGAAGCCCCCCTCGTCCTCGGCCTCGGCCACGCCGCCGTGCGCGACCTCGTCACCCACCTGCGCCACGCGCCGGAAACCCCCACCCCGGGCATCGAGCGCGCCTATGGCTGGGGCCCCTCCCAAACCGGCCGCGCCATCCGCGACTTCATCTTCCACGGCTTCAACGCAGACCATGAAGGCCGCCGCGTCTTCGATGGCCTGCTGCCCCATGTCGCCGGCGCCGGCCGCCTGAACACCGCCCGCTTCGCCAATCTCTCCGTCGCCGCCGGCCAGCAATACGAAGACCACTTCAACCCCGCCGACAGCTTCCCTTTTGCCTATGCCCCCTGCACCGATCCCATCACCGGCCGCACCGACGCCATCCTGAAGCGCCCCGAAACCGACCCGCTGGTGATCCACACCCAAACCGCCACCGAATACTGGCAGCGCCGTGGATCGCTGGTGCACACCGACCCCACCGGCCGCGACCTGCCGATCCCACCCAATGTCCGCCTGTTCCACTGGTCCAGCACCCAGCACAACATCGACCTGCCGGACACGCCCGACCCCGCCATCCGCAACCCGCTCAACGTGGTCGCCACCACCGCGCTCGCCCGCGCCATGCTGGATGCCATGGACCGCTGGGCCACCGACAGCACCCCACCGCCCGAAAGCCGCATCCCCACCGTCGCCGATGGCACGCTGGTCCCCTACGACACCTGGCGCCGCCAGTTCCCCGCCATCCCCGGCGCCGCCCTCCCGCGCGAGCCCAGCGACCTGCCGCATATCGATTACGGCCCCCACTCCGCCCAGGGCATCCTGAGCGAACCGCCCACCATCGACACCTCGCGCCACTATGCCGTGCTTGTGCCCGCCGTGGACCGCGACGGCAACGAGCTCGCCGGCGTGCGCGCCCCCATGGTCGCCGCGCCGCTCGCCACCTACACCGGCTGGAACCTGCGCACCCGCGGCCACGGCCACGGCGCCATGCACCAGTTCAGCGGCAGCACCATCCCCTTCGCCGACACCGCGGAGGAACGCGACATGACCAACGATCCCCGCCCCGCCATCGCCGAGCGCTACCCGGACCGCGACGCCTACGTCGCCGCCATCACCGCCGCCGCCTCCGCCCTGTGCCGCGAGCGCCTGCTGCTGGCCGAGGACGTGCCGCGCACCGAAGCCGCCGCCGCCAACTGGCACGCGCCTCGCCACGACGTGAAGCTGCCCTGACATCGGTCCCGAACGCCACTATAACCGGCGCCAACGCAGAACCGCGCCAGAACAGGGAAGCCCATGTCCGCCATCACCCGCCGCGCCACCCTCGCCGCCGTCGCCACCCTCGCCGCGCCCTCCATCCTGCGCGCGCAAGCCGCCCCGCTAAAGATCGGCCTCGTCACCACGCTGTCCGGCCCTGGCGGCTATCTCGGCGCCGATATCCGCGACGCGATGCAACTCGCCGTGGAACAGGGCGCGCTGCCTGGCGTGCAGCTGCTGGTGGAAGACGACGGCCTCAAGCCCGCCCAGGGCAAGCAGATCGTCGATCGCTGGCTGAAGACCGAGAAGCTGAAGCTGTTCACCGGCGTGGTGTTCAGCAACGTGCTGGAAGCCATCGCGCCGGATGTGCTGGACGAAGGTGCCATCTACGTCAGCCCCAATGCCGGCCCCTCCTCGCTTGCCGGCAAGGGCTGCCACCGCAACTACTACGTGGTGTCCTGGCAGAACGACACACTGCACGAAAGCGCCGGCGAGAACGCCAACCGCCTCGGCCACAAGAAGGTCTTCGTGCTCGCCCCCAACTACCCCGCGGGCCGCGATGCCATCACCGGCTTCAAGCGCTTCTTCAAGGGCGAGATCGCCGGCGAGATCTACACCCGCCTGGACCAGACCGACTACGCCGCCGAAATGGCCCAGATCCGCGCCGCCAACCCCGATGCGGTGTTCCAGTTCCACCCCGGCGGCCTCGGCATCGCCTTCATCCGCCAGTACCAGCAGGCCGGCCTGGGCGGAAAGATCCCGATGGTCGTCTCCTCCCCCTCGCTCGACAGCACCACGCTGAACGCGGTGGGCGACGCCGCCCTGGGCATCGAGGTCTCCGCCCAGTGGAACAGCGACTTCGACAACCCCGTGAGCAAGAAGTTCGTGGCCGACTTCCAGGCCAAGTACAACCGGATGCCCACCTACTACGCCAGCCAGGGCTTCGACACCGCCCTGGCCATCGCCGCGGCGCTGAAGGGCACCGGCGGGAAGGCGGACGACACCGAGGCGTTCCGCCGCGAGATGCTGAAGGCGAACTTCCAGGCCACGCGCGGCAAGTTCAAGTTCGGCCCGAACCAGCACCCGGTGCAGGACTGGTACGCCATTCGGCCCGAGCGCGGCGCGGACGGCAAGCTGTTCCTCAAGACCCAGGGCAGGGTGCTGGCGGATCGCGGCGATGCCTACGCCGATCAGTGCAAGATCTAAGCAAGCGCTTCTTTTTTGAAAAAAAGAAGCAAAAAACTTTTGTTCGTTTGGGTGGGGCCTCTCCGCACCTATGAATGAAGTTTTTTTGCTTCTTTTTGTTCACAAAAAGAAGAATCCTTCCTGATGACCTTGCTGCTCGAACAGCTCCTGAACGGCCTCCAGTTCGGCGTCATGCTGTTCCTGATGGCGGCCGGGCTCACGCTCGTGTTTGGGATCATGGGCCTGATCAACCTGGCCCATGGCTCGCTCTACATGATCGGCGCCTATGCCGCCGCCTGGGCCACGCTGCAAACCGGCTCGTTCCTGCTGGGCCTGCTGGCGGGCCTGTCGGCGGCGGCGGTGCTGGGTATGGCGCTGGAGGCGGCGATTCTGCGAAGGCTCTATGCGCGCGATCATCTGGACCAGGTGCTGGCCACCTTCGGGGTGATCCTGTTCTGCAACGAGGCGGTGGCGATGATCTTCGGCCGCCAGCCGCTGATGGCCGGCCCGCCCCCGTGGCTGTCGGGCGCGGTGGAGATCGTGCCGGGGGTGCCCTATCCCGTGTATCGCCTGGCCATCATCGCCACTGGGCTGCTGGTGGCCGCCGGGCTGTATGTGCTGATCGCCCGCACCCGCATCGGCATGCTGGTGCGCGCGGGGGCGACGCATCGGGAGCTGGTGGGCGCACTAGGGGTGCGGATCGGGCTGCTCTACACGGCCGTGTTCGGCCTCGGCGCCCTGCTGGCCGGGCTGGCGGGCGCGCTCACCGGGCCGCTGCTCGCGGTGCAGGTGGGGATGGGGGAGCGCATCCTGATCACGACCTTCGTGGTGATCGTGATTGGCGGCCTCGGGTCCATCCGCGGTGCGCTGGCCGGTGCGATGCTGGTGGGCATGGTCGATACGCTCACCCGCGGCTTCCTACCCGCCACGCTGCGCGCCGTGCTGCCGGCCAGCGAGGCGGATGCGCTGGGGGCGGGCCTTTCGTCCATGGCCGTGTTCATCCTGATGGCGATCGTGCTGCTGTGGCGCCCGCGGGGACTGTTTCCGGCCCATGCGTGAGTCCCCGCGGCAAGTCATCGTGCTGCTGGTGGCCTTCGCGCTGCTGGCCGCACTGCCCTGGATCGCCGGCGCAGTGGGCCGGCCGGATCTGGTGACGCTAGGCAGCCAGGCCTGCGTCATGGCGATCGCGGCGGCTTCGCTCGATCTGCTGATGGGCCGCACCGGCCTGCCGAGCTTCGGCCATGCGGCGTGGCTGGGCTTGGGCGCCTACACGGTGGGGATCCTGGCCTTCCATTCGCGCGAGCTTGGGCCGTGGGCGCTGCAGGCCTGGGCGGTGTGGCCGCTGGCCGTGCTAGTGCCGGCGGCGCTGGCGGCGGTGATCGGGGCGCTGTGCCTTCGCACCAGCGGCATCAGCTTCATCATGATCACGCTGGCCTTCGCGCAGATGTTCTTCTTCCTGTTCGTGGCGCTGAAGACCTATGGCGGCGACGACGGCCTCACGTTGCGCCGCCGCACCACCCTGCCGGGCATCGCCCCGCGCGACGACGTGGCGTTCTTCTACGTGTGCCTGGTCGCCTTGATGCTAGTGCTGCTGCTGCTGCGCCGCGTTGCCGCCAGCCGCTTCGGCACGGTGCTGGACGGCATTCGCCAGAACGAACGGCGCATGCTGGCGATGGGCCTCGCGCCCTTCCCCTACAAGCTCGCCGCCTTCGTGCTCTCGGCGGCGATCGCGGGCCTGGCCGGCGCGCTGCACGTGAACCTGTTCCGCTTCGCCAGCCCCGACCTGCTGCACTGGACGATGTCGGGCGAGCTGATGGTGATGGTGGTGCTGGGCGGGCTCGGCTCGCTCTGGGGCGCCGTGTTCGGTGCCGCAGCGATGGTGGTGCTGCATGCCGTGCTGGCGCAATGGACGGAGCATTGGCAGGTCGTCCTCGGCCCGATCCTGGTGGCCGTGGTGCTGCTGGCGCGGCGCGGGCTTTGGGGAGCGCTCGGCGGAAAATGAGCGCGCTGCTGGAAGTCCGCGGCCTGGCCAAGCGTTTCGGCGGCCTCATCGCCACCGACGGGCTGAACCTTGATGTCGCCGCGGGCGAGATCCACGCGCTGATCGGCCCGAACGGCGCCGGCAAAACCACCGCCATCGGCCAGATCGCCGGCGAGATCCGCCCCGATGCCGGCACGATCCTTCTGGCCGGGCAGGACATCACGGCGCTGCCCGTGCCCGCCCGGGTGCGCGCGGGTATGACGCGCAGCTTCCAGATCACCCAGGTGCTGATGCAGTCCAGCGCGCTGGCCAACGTCGCCTTGGTGGAGCAGGTGCGGCAGGGCCATTCCTTCCGCCTGTGGCGCCCCGCCGCGCGCGACGAGCGCCTGCTGGCACCGGCGCGGGCGATGCTGGAGCGCGTCGGCCTGGGCGCGCGGGCGGAGGTCGCGGCGGAGGATCTCAGCCACGGCGAACGGCGCCAGCTGGAGCTGGCGATGGCGCTCGCCACAAATCCGCGCCTGCTGCTGCTCGATGAGCCGATGGCCGGCCTCGGCGCCACCGAATCCGCCGCGATGACGGTGCTGCTGGCCGCGCTGAAGCAGGAGGTCGCGATCCTGCTGGTGGAGCACGACATGGATGCGGTGTTCGCCCTGGCGGACCGCATCACGGTGCTGGAGGGCGGGCGCGTGATCGCCCACGGCACGCCGGCGGCAATCCGCGCCGATGCGGCGGTGCGCGACGCCTATCTGGGCGCGGCGTGATGCTGGCGATCCAGGGCCTGCACGCCGGCTATGGCCACAGCCAGGTGCTGCACGGCATCGAGCTTTCCATCGCGGAGGGCGAGGTGGTGAGCCTGATGGGCCGCAACGGCATGGGCAAGACCACCACGATACGCTGCCTGATGGGCCTGCTGCGCGGCACCGGCACGATCACCTTTCGTGGCCGGGACACCACGCGCCTGCCGCCGCACGCCATCGCCCGGCTGGGCGTCGGCCTGGTGCCGGAGGGGCGGCAGGTGTTCCCCACGCTCACGGTGCGGGAAAACCTCGTGGCCACCTCGCGGCCCGGGCCATGGGATGTCGCGGGGATCGAGGCGCTGTTCCCGCGCCTGGCCGAGCGCGCCGGGCAGATGGCGGCCACGCTCTCCGGCGGGGAACAGCAGATGCTGGCGATCGGTCGGGCGCTGATGACCAACCCGGTGCTGCTGGTGCTGGACGAAGCGACGGAGGGCCTGGCGCCGCTGATCCGCGCCGAGATCTGGGCCTGCCTCGCCCGCCTCAAGGCGCAGGGGCAATCCATCCTGATCGTGGACAAGCACCTCGCCGCGCTGCGCACGCTGGCAGACCGCATGACGGTGATCGAGAAGGGCCGCACCGTGTGGCAGGGCACACCCTCGGACCTGGACGCCGCGCCGGAGGTGGCGCACCGTTTCCTCGGCGTTTAGTCCCGGAGGAAACATGCCCGTTGCCAACACCACACTCGGTGCCCTGCAGGGGTTGATCGACCAGGGCGTGGCGGTGTTCCGCGGCGGGTCCTACGCCCAGCCGCCGGTAGGCGCGCTGCGCTTCGGCGAGCCGGTGGCGGCAACCCCCTGGGCCGGCACGCGCGATGCCACGAAGCATGGCCCGATCCCGCCGCAAACCCCCTCCCGCCTCGCGCCGGCCATGGGCGACTACACCCTGCCGATGAGCGAGGATTGCCTGACGCTGACGATCTGGACACCCGCGCCGGATGCGGCCAAGCGCCCGGTGCTGGTGTGGCTGCATGGCGGCGCCTGGGTGAGCGGTGCCGGCTCGCTGGACTGGTACGACGGCGCCCGGCTGGCGCGCGAGGGCGGCATGGTGGTGGTGGGGGTGAACTACCGCCTCGGCGCGCTGGGCTACCTGAAGCACCCCGCCCTGCCGGCGGACGACCTCGGCACGCTGGACCAGATCGAGGCGCTGCGCTGGGTGGCAGCGAACATCGCGGCCTTGGGCGGCGACCCCGGCTGCGTGACGGTGATGGGGCAATCCGCCGGTGCGGCGAGCATCGGCCGGCTGAT
>CAMDAM010000121.1 GCA_945888575.1 Asaia bogorensis
AGCTCAGCATGCTCGTCTGGGACAGCTACGACGCCATCCTGCACGCCTGTCGCGATGCCTGGAACTGGCTCATCAACGATCCGAAGCGCATCGCTTCCATTACGCAAAGGCCGTGGGCATCCGTGGGGAATTAGGGCGGTTGGTATTACTTGATCGCTTCAGCCACCTCGGCATCCGACGGAAACGCGCCGGATTTGCGCTTGGAGTATTTCAACGCTCCATCGACGGTGATTTCGAACACGCCGCCGCCGGATTTGCGGAGCGTGACCTGGGCTTGCGGGTTGCGCGAGGCGATGAGGGTGCGGGCCGCACGGGCGCGCGCCTCGTAGCCTCACATGCCGCAGAATTCGATTTCGACCTGCATGTGTTCACTCCTGATTGATCGGGCGTGATGGAAGATGTTGGCCCGCGCGGCGCCGCGGCAAGCCCCGGTTGCTGGACATTGCGCTGCCGTGCGACCTAGAACGCCGCATAGTCTCGTCAGGATGCCATTTCATGTCTGATGCCAGCCCGATTGTTCCCGTGATCCTCTCCGGTGGGTCTGGCACACGCTTGTGGCCGGTGTCGCGGGAGAGCTTTCCCAAGCAGTTCTGGCCGCTGGTGTCCGAGCTTTCGATGATCCAGGAAACCGCGAGCCGGGCGCAGCGGCCGGGTTTCGGCGCGCCGATCGTGGTGTGCAACCAGGAGCATCGCTTCGTGGTGGCGGAACAGATGCGGGCGCTGGGGGTGGAGGGTGCGCGCATCCTGCTGGAGCCGGTGGGGCGCAACTCGGCGCCGGCGATCCTGGCGGCAGCGCTGGTGGTGGCGGAGACGGACCCCAACGCCGTGCTGTGGATGATGGCCGCCGATGCGGCGATCACCGAAGTGGAGGCGCTGCATGTGGCGCTGGCCAGCGCGGTGGCGGCGGCGCGCGCCGGCCACGTGGCGACGTTCGGCATGAAGCCGACGGCGCCGGAGACGGGGTTCGGCTATATCGAGCGCGGCGAGGGCCTGGCCGGGATTGGCGGTGCCTATGCGGTGGGGCAGTTCCTGGAGAAGCCGGATGCGGCGCGGGCGGCGGAGTTCGTGGCCAGCGGGCGGCATCTGTGGAACTCCGGGATGTTCGTGTTCACCGCGGCCACGTTGATCGGGGAGATGGAGAAGTTCGCGCCGGAGGTGGTTGTGGCGGTGCGCGCGGCGCTGGCCGGCGCGGTGACGGATCTGGATTTCGTGCGGCTGGAACCGGCGGCGTTCGCGGCCTGCCCCTCGATCAGCCTGGACTATGCGGTGGCGGAGCGCACCAGCCGGGCGGCGGTGGTGCCGGCGGATATCGGCTGGTCCGACGTGGGCAGCTGGGGCGCGCTGTGGGACCTCGGCGGCAAGGATGGGGCGGGCAACGTGGCCTCGGCCAGCGGCGGCGGGGCGGTGCTGTTCGAGGGGGCGGCGAATTCCTATGCCCGCACCGATGGCGCCGTGGTGGCGGTGCTGGGGCTGGAGGATGCGGTGATCATCTCAACCGAGGATGCGGTGCTGGCGATGCACCGCGACCGCGCGCAGGACGTGAAGAAGGTGGTGGATCGCCTCAAGGCCATGAAGCGGCCGGAGGCGACCAGCCACAACCGGGTGTACCGGCCCTGGGGCTTCTATGAGAGCCTGATCACCGGCACGCGCTTCCAGGTGAAGCGGATCGTGGTGAACCAGGGGCAGAAGCTCTCCCTGCAGAAGCATTTCCACCGGGCGGAGCACTGGGTGGTGGTCTCCGGCACCGCGCTGGTGACGCGCGACCACGAGGTTGTGATGGTGCGCGAGAACGAGAGCATCTACCTGCCGCTGGGCTGCGTGCACCGGATGGAGAACCCCGGCCGCATCCCGCTGACCATCATCGAGGTGCAGGTGGGCAGCTATACCGGCGAGGACGATATCGTCCGGCTGGAGGATACGTACGGGCGCAGCTGAGCGCCCGACCTAAGCCAGATCAAGGTTTTCCGCCGCGGGGCTGCTAGCGTGGGGCGATGAATATCGCCCCACCGCGCTTCCTGTTGCTGTTCCTCGTGCTCGCGCTGATGGCGGTGGGCGGGGCGGCCTGGGCGTTGGACCAGGCGGAGGTTGCGCGCTGGCTGTGGATCGCCGCCGCCCTGCCGGTGGCGGCGGGGGTGGCAAGGGATACGTGGGCGGCGCTGCGCGGCGGGTCGCTGGGCGTGGACATTATCGCGCTGGTGGCGATCGCGGGCGCGGTGGCGCTGGGGGAGAGCTTCACCGCCGCACTGGTCGGGCTGATGGTGGCCGGTGGCGGGGCGCTGGAGGCCTATGCCGAAGGGCGGGCGCGGGGCGAGATCTCGGCGCTGCTGGCCCGGGTGCCGCGCATCGCGCACCGGGTGGAGGGCGATGCCCTGCACGAGGTGGCGGTGGAGGCGGTGCAGCCGGGCTGGCTGCTGCTGGTGAAGCCCGGCGAGACGGTGCCGGTGGACGGCACGATCGTCGGCGACGAGCCGGCGCAGCTCGATGAATCCGCCCTGACCGGGGAGCCGCTGCCGGTGGCGCGGACGGCGGGCGAGGGTGCCCGCAGCGGCGGGGTGAATGCCGGCGGGGCGTTCCAGTTGCTGGCCACCGCGGCGGCGGCCGACAGCACCTATGCCGCCATCGTGCGGCTTGTCTCCGCGGCGGAGGGCGAGCGGGCGCCGATGGTGCGGCTGGCCGACCAGTGGGCGCTGTGGTTCCTGCCGCTGACGTTGGCGCTGGCGGGGCTGGCCTGGTGGTGGGGTGGCAGCGCGGAGCGGGCGCTGGCGGTGCTGGTGGTGGCCACGCCCTGCCCGCTGATCCTGGCCGCCCCGGTGGCGCTGGTGTGCGGCGTGTCGCGCGCCGCGCGGATGGGCGTGATCGTGAAGGGCGGCGGGGCGCTGGAGCGGCTGGCGCGCGTGGCCACGGTGCTGTTCGACAAGACCGGCACCCTCACCTCCGGCCTGCCGGATGTGGAGGCGGTGGAGCCGCTGGAGGGGTTCGACGCGGATGAGGTGCTGCGCCTCGCCGCCTCCCTGGACCAGGCGAGCCAGCACGCGGTGGCCGGCGCGGTGGTGCGGGCGGCGCGCTCGGCGGGGCTTGTGTTGGCGCTGCCGCAGCAGGTGCAGGAGGTGCATGGCGGCGGGCTGAGCGGGGTGGTGGACGGGCGGCAGGTGGCGGTGGGCGGGGCTTCGATGCTGGCCGCGCTGGGGATCGCACTGCCGGTGGAGGGCAGCGCGGCGCGGCTGGCGGCGGCTTCCCCGGCGGTGGCCTGGGTGGCGGTGGAGGGGCGCGCGGCCGGGGTGCTGCTGCTGGCCGACCGCATCCGGCCGGAGGCGGCGCGTGCGATCCGGGCCTTGCGCGCGGCGGGGGTGACACGTCTCGTGATGGTCACCGGCGACCGCGCCGGGCCGGCCGAGGCGGTGGGAGCGGCGCTGGGGCTGGATGCGGTGCACGCCGAACGCTCGCCGGAGGGCAAGCTGGAGGTGGTGCGGGCAGAGCGCGCGGCGGCACCGCCGGTGATGATGATCGGCGACGGGATCAACGATGCGCCGGCGCTGGCGATGGCCGATATCGGCGTGGCCATGGGCGCGCGCGGCGCGGCGGCGGCGGCGCAGGCGGCGGATGTGGTGCTGCTGGTGGACCGGATCGACCGCGTGGCCGGCGCCGTGACGGTGGCGCGGCGGGCGCGGAGCATCGCGCTGCAATCGGTGGCGGTGGGCATGGGGCTGTCGCTGGTGGCGATGGGCGTGGCGGCGGCGGGTTACCTGCCGCCGGTGGCCGGGGCGGTGCTGCAGGAGGCGATCGACGTGGCGGTCATTCTCAACGCGCTGCGGGCGCTGGGGCGGCGCCAGGCGGCGTTGCCGGCGGCGGCAGGCGTGGCGCGGGTGCTGGACGAGCATGTGCGGCTGCGCGCGCTGCTGGCGCGGATGCGGCGCACGGCCGATGCGCTGCATCAGGGGACGGCACCGGATCTGCCGGCCTTGCAGGCGATCGATGCGGGGCTGGGCGGGCTGCTGCTGCCGCACCAGCGCGAGGAGGAGGCTGCGACCTTCCCGGAGCTGGCGCGCCGGCTGGGCGGGGCCGATCCGCTGGGGCCGATGACACGGATGCACGAGGCGATCGCGGAGCTGGCCGGGCGCTATGCCGGGCTGGTGGCGGGGCTGGACGGCACGGAGGCCAGCGATGCCGAGCGGCACGAGCTGCGCCGGCTGCTGCATGTGATGGAGGCGGTGATCGCGCTGCACCTGGCGGCCGAGGAGGATTTGATGGCGCGGGCGGAAGAGGAACGGGGTGCCCCCGCGTGACGGTGGGCCGGCACACGGCCGGCGCAGCCGGTCAGCGCGCGGCTTGGGTGGGGTTGGCCCCGGCCGGGGCCGGCTTGTCCCCCTCCAGCAGGTCGGCGGCGGCGGCGGCGATCAGATGGGCGGCGACGGGGTGGGACAGGGACTTTGCCTCACCCGCCAGGGCCAGCAGGCAGGCGGCCAGGCCGCTTGCGCTGGGTGCAGGGACGGTGGGCGGTGTTGGGGGTGCCGCGTGCTCAGGCATCCACCTTCACCGGTTCTGCCAGGACCTTCAGCAGGGCGAGGATGCGGTCGGCGGGGCCGATCGCGAGCATTTCCAGCCGCGTTTCGTCCACCACGGCTTCCAGCGACAGGCGGCCGCCGGGCACCAGGGTGACAATCCAGCTGGACGGGTCGCCCATGCCGGCCTCGTCCTCCGCGTTGCGCTCCACCAGGAGCATCACGGTGCCGTCGCAGGAGGGACAGGGGGTGGAGCGCAGCATGGCCGCGGAGAGACGGTCGCCGAACTCCTCCAGGCAGGAAAGGGGGCCGGAAGGGGCGGCGAAGTGTGGTTCATGCGAGGCCCGGGTCATCCAGCGTCTCCCTTGAGGTTGCGGGGCGGGCGCCGGCACCTTTACCGACCGTCAAGGAAGGTATGACCAGTTTGCTAAGGAAAGGTTAACGGCGCTTCGGCACTAGCTAGGGAATTCAAGGTACTTAAAGGTAGGAGTTCAAGTCGTATTGACACTGGATTCGGGGGTAAAAATTAATCGCGGTTTTTGAGAAGAGCGGCGTTGAAACAATTGCTTAACCACGGGGGGTAAGGGAAGGGTGACGATCGGTCTTCGGCCTTGGGCTGGCCGAAAGGGACCGCGGACGGGGCGCGGTCGCCATTTTTTTTCGCCACTGCGCGCAAAAACGATGCGACGACCGCCTCCTTGCCGCCGCCGGCGTTAACCGGCGGAGGGTCGCTCCCGGCGGCTTTCGGTCTTCAGCTGGCCGCAGGCGGCCAGGATGTCGCGCCCGCGCGGGGTGCGGACCGGGGAGGAGAATCCGGCATCCATCACGATTCGCGAGAATCGGTCGATGGCGGACTGGGTGCTGGTTTCGTAGGGGCTGCCGGGCCAGGGGTTGAACGGGATCAGGTTCACCTTGGCGGGCAGGCCGGCGATCAGGCGAACGAGTTCCCTGGCATCGGCCTCCGAGTCGTTGATGCCCTTCAGCATCACGTATTCGAAGGTGATGCGGCGGGCGTTGCTCGCGGCGGGGTAGCGGCGGCAGGCGGCCATCAGCTCCGCGATGGGATACTTGCGGTTCAGCGGCACGATCTCGTCGCGCAACTCATCCCGCACCGCATGCAGGGAGACGGCGAGGTTGACGCCCAGTTCCTCGCCGCAGCGGTCCATCATCGGCACCACACCGGAGGTGGACAGCGTGATGCGGCGGCGGGAGAGGGCGATGCCCTCGTTGTCCATCACGATGGTCATGGCCTTGGCCACGTTCTCGTAGTTGTAGAGCGGCTCGCCCATGCCCATCAGCACGATGGTGGAGAGCAGGCGCGGGGTTTCGCCCTTGGGGCTGGGCCATTCGTTGTAGCTGTCGCGCGCGGCCATGAACTGGCCGACGATCTCGGCGGCGCCGAGGTTGCGCACGAGCGCCTGGGTGCCGGTGTGGCAAAAGCGGCAGGCCAGGGTGCAGCCGACCTGGGATGAGATGCAGACGGCGCCGCGATCCTCGTGCCGGTCGGGGATGTAGACGGTCTCCGCCTCCTGCCCATCGCGGAAGCGGAACAGCCATTTGCGGGTTTCGTCGGTGCTGGTCTGCACCACGGCGGGCTCGGGCCGGCCGACGATGAAATGCTCCGCCAGCTTGGCCTGCATGGGCTTGGCGATGGTGGACATGCGGGCGAAATCGGTGGCGCCCTGGTGGTAGATCCAATGCCACAACTGCTTGGCGCGGAAGGGCTTTTCGCCGATGCGGTCCAGCCCCGCGATCAGTTCCTCGCGGGTGAGGCCCACGAGGTCCGTGCGGCCATCCTTCGTGCGCGCCGGGGGCGGGGCGAAGCGGGCGGTTTTCGCCAGGATGCGGGTGCGCTCGGCCTCCGTGAGATCGGCCACCGAGGCGATGGGAGGAATGGCGTTCATTTGGGCGGGCAGGCCTTGGTGATGGCGGCGTAGGCTCGGGTGAAGCCCTTCAGGCTGAACGTGTCGGAGACCGGGCCGCGTGGGCCCGGCGATTTGGCGGTGGCCTGCTGCACCCTGTTGAAGGCGGCGACGGCCCTTGCGCCCTCGCGCGCAAAGGCGGAGCGCTGGGCGGTGTAGAAATCGAGCCCGGCCTGGCCGGCCTCCACCTTCACCTCGGCATTGGCGGCGTAGGCGAAGCCGGCGCTGATCGCCACCGCGTCGCGCAGATTGGGGCGGTGGGTGACGGTGAGCACCACCTCGCCGCGGCCCGGCACGGCGCCGGCGGTCTTGGCGCGGGTGAGGGCGTAGCAGACGGTCTGGCCGCCTTCGGTATGGGTGGCGGCCTGCCAATCCTGGAAGGTGCCGATGGATTTGGGGCCATCGGCCTTTGCCGGCGCCTGGGCGGGCTTGGGCTGGGCCAGGGCGGTGGCCGGGGCCAGCAGAACGGCAAGGGCGAGCAGGGCGGGGCGCGTGTGCATAGCGGCACTGATACGGAGCCTGCCGCGCTGGAACAAGCGCCGGCTTCTCATGCCTCCTGCTCGCCGTCCGGCGTGTCGAGCCAGGCGGGGCGGGTGCGGCGGAAGACCGGGTGGCCATGGCCGGTGGAGGCCGGCGCGGCTTCGCTGGCACCGCCGCTCCTCACCGGGCGGTCGGCGAAGCGGCCGTGCTGCAGCAGGCGGTCGTAGAGCACCAGGGCCCCGGCCACGGCGAGGTTGAGGGAGAAGCGGGTGGGAATGCGCACCAGGTGGTCGCAGCGGGCGAGCAGGGCCGGCGAGAGGGAAGAGCGCTCCGGCCCCAGCACATAGGCGGCGCTGAGCGGGTGGCGGAAGCTGGGCAGCTCGGCCGCGTCCTCATGGATCTCGATGCCGACGAGCTTGCAGCCCTTCGGCAGATGCAGCTCGGCGGTGCTGTCGAAGCGCCACAGGGGCACGTGCGCCGGGGTATCGGACGTATCGGCGGTGCGGCCGGCGCGGGCGTCGAACCCGGTGCCGAGGGTGAAGCAGAAGCTGGCGCCGAAGGCATGGGCGGTGCGCAGCAGGGCGCCGACATTGGCGGATTTGGAAACGCCCTCGGCGCCGATGCCGAAATAGCCGCGGGTTCTGCCAGAGGGCGTGGTGGTTTGCATGGGTGGTGGTCTATGCCGGGGGCCATGGCGGATGCAAACAGGCCGGCAATCGTGATCTTCGGTGCGGCGGTGCGGCCGGATGGGCAGCCGAGCCGGACGCTGCGCGTGCGGGTGGAGGCGGCCGCGGCGTTCGGGCGCGGGCTGGACCGGCCGCTCTTTGTGCCGACGGGGGGCGTGGGGCGCTTCGGGGAGGCGGAGGCGGTGGTGATGGCCCGGCTGCTGCGCGCGCTCGGCGTGGCGGCGGCGGATATCCGGCCGGAGGCGACGGCACACGATACCGTGAGCTCGGTGCGGGCGGTGCGGCGGATGCTGGCGGGGCACCAGGGGCCGGTCTTCGCGGCCAGCAGCGCCTATCACCTGGCGCGCTGCGTGATCCTGCTGCGGCTGGTCGGCTTGCCGGCACGGCCCTGCCCGCCGCCGCCGGCCCTGGCCGCCGCACGCTGGCGCAAGCGCTGGTGGTGGCGGCTGCGCGAGGTGCCGGCGGTGCCGTGGGACGCGGCGTTCGTGCTGCTGCTGCGGGTGGCCGGGCGGCTTTAGCCAGCCATGCCGCATTCGGCGCGCAGCTCCGGCGGCAGCAGGGCGCGGGCGAGGCGGGCGGCGGTGCGGTCCTGGCCGGCATGGAGGGCGGCGAGCAGGCCGACGACGAGGCGGACCGAGCTGATCCCCACCTCCCGCGCCAGGGCGAGAACGAACGCCGTGCCGGCGAATTCAAGCAGCACGGACTGCTCATGGTCGGGCAGGCAGGCGAGGTCGCCATGCTCCAGCGCCGCGGGGGCCAGGTTCCAGTCCACCGGGTCCAGCTGCGCCCGCATCTCGGCGACCAGTTGCTGCAGGAGATGACGCCGGGGATCGGGGGGTGTCTCGATGCGCGGCTGCGAGAGGGACTTGGCGCTGTCTGGGGGACCGCAGTCATCGTAGCGGTCCTCGGATAGGGAGAGCGCGTACTTGGCCATCCTCGGTTCCGAGCTGGGGAAGAAGGCTGCTGTGGGGGCCATGGCAGGCGCGGGCAGCGCCACCCTGCGAGTGGCGGAGACGCCGTGATGGGCTTCGCCGGCTTCGTCCACCAACACCAGGCTGGTCTCGGTGGTGACCAGCCCCTCCGGCTCCGCCAGCGCGGCGGCCTCCTCCGGCGCCAGGGTGGCCAGGCGCAGGCCGGCGGCCACGGCGGCGATGGCGCGGGACAGGAGCGGGTCTGGTTCCGGCGCGGCCTCGGGCGCCGGCGTCACCTCGATGGCGGCCTGGCCGCGCACGGCCAGCGCGCCTGGCGGGAGGGGCGCGCGGGCGGCTTCCAGCGCGGCCAGGGCGCGTGGCAGGGCGGAGGGTAGGTCGTGCGCCGCCACGGTGATGCTGCCGCCGGTGAGGGCGGCGAGATGGCCGATGCGGGCCTCCAGGCTGTCCTCGCCGACCAGCAGCAGGGAGATGCGGCGCCCGGCGGCGCGGTGGGCGAGGCCCGGCACGTCCAGCGCGTGGCTGTTGCCGTCGGTCAGCACCAGGATGTCCCGCATGGTGGAACGGGCCAGCACCCTGGAGAGGGCACGGCCGATCTCCGTGCCGCCGCCGGGGGGCTGCATGCCGGCCACCAGCCGGGTGAGGGCCGCGGCCGGCCCGTCCTTGGCGCGGCGCGTGGTGCCCAGGCGCCGGGGCTCGTCGTCGAACTCCCACAGCTCCAGGGCGTCCCCAGGGGCGAGGGTGGGGGCGAGGGCGGATAGTGCCTGGCGCACCGCGGCATGGCGGGTGATGAGGGCACCGCGCTGGCCGCAGGGGCCGAACATGGAGCCGGAGCGGTCCACCAGGATGGCCAGGTTGCGCCGGGCCGGGGCGGCGGGCAGCGGGACGATGCGCAGCCCCACCCTGGTGGCGGCGGCGGCGCTTCCAACGAGCAGGCGCGGTGCCCAGCCGGTGACGGAGAGCTCCACGGGGCGGTTGAGCGGCACCTCGGTCTCGGCACCGATCGGCGCGCCGTCCAGCGCCGCGATGCCGTCCTGGCAGCGCAGGGTGAGGCGGGCGGTGCCGCCGGGGCCGCCGGAGAGCGGGGCGTCGCTGTCCGGCAGGGGGGCGGGGCCGTAGATGTCGCCGATGGTCATGGGGATGCGAAGGCGAGCGGTGTCGCCGTCGATCTCCATCGGCATGGCCCAGGCGCAGCGCACCTCCACCTCCGCCCCCGGCGGCACCTGACCGACCGAGAGCATGTGCAGGCCACGCAGCACTTCCTCGTGCAGCACGGCGGCCTTGCCGCGATCCAGCGCGGCCTCATAGGTGTCGCGCGCCTGGGTGCGGCGCTGGGCGCGGCCTTCCAGCGTGCGGCCGTCGATCCGGGCCGTGAGGCGGAACAGCGTGGCGTGGATCGGCACCGGGAAGGTGATCGTCGCCTCGATCGGCTGCGCCTCCGTGTTGCGGAACAGGCGGGTGGTCTCCACCACGGCGAGGCCCGCGGCGAGCGTGACGGCGAGGCGGGCCTCGGCGAGCGGCACGGCCTTGCTGTGCCAGCCATGCCGGCCAAGGAAGGCGGCCAGGGGGTCGACCAGGTCCGGCTCAACCATTGGCTGCGTCATCGGGGGGGCCATCGTTGGGTTTCCTGAGTAGCTCGCGCAGGAGCGTTTCAAGGCGTGACAGGAGGGGGGCGGGGCTTTCGCCGCTGCCGAGGCGGGCGGGATCGACCACCAGGGTGATGCCGGGCGCCACGGGGAAGGGGGCGCCCTGGCCGGACTCGAGCAGCACGCGGATGGCCGCCGGGGGGAAGCCCAGCTCGCGCAGCCGCTGGTAGCGGGTGATGGCGGCAACATGGTCCGCGCCATACTCGGCCGTGGCCCGGCCACCGCGGGGCGGCGGGATGAAGCCCTCGGCGATGAGGTAGCGGACTTGGCGCTCGGCCACGCCGGTTGCGGCGGCGAGGTCGCGGATGTTCATGGCGCCTCCTTTCGACAAGATATTTGTCGATAAAGCTGCGCGGGCGCAAGGTATTTCGACATATTTTTTGTCGAAAGCCAGGCACAAAAAAGCCCCGCGCCTGGCGGGGCTTCCTGCAGTGGCGGCGGAGGGGGCTTAGCGCTCCTCGTCGCCGTTCTCGGTTTCCACTTCCACGATCGCGTCGGCGTCGTCGTCCTCGAGGTCGGAGGTATCCTCCAGCACGTCCTCGTCGGCATCGTCGTCGGCCACTTCCACCTCCACGTCGGCAGTGTCCAGGCCGGGCACGGGGGCCGGCTTGGCGCGGCGCTTCTCCTCCATCACGTTGCCGGCGGCACGGCGCACACGCGGCTGCTCCGCCGGTTGCTCCGTGTTGCACTTGGGGCAGACCGCCGGCTGGCGGGCCAGGTCGTAGAAGCGGGCAGCACAGGACACGCAAACGCGCTTGGTGCCGAGTTCGGGCTTGGCCATCGATCGCCTCGCAGGAATGGTCGCCGTGGAGATGGCGCTTCGGAGGGGGCGGCCCATGCCACCCCCGGGCGCGCCTGTCAAACGGGAAAGCGCCATGCTAAGGCCGCTGGTATGCACAACAGCTCCCTCCGCCCCCTGCTTTCCCGCCGCCCGGCGGCCCCGCTCACCGGCACGATGCGCGTGCCCGGGGACAAATCCATCAGCCACCGGGCGCTGATGTTCGGCGCGCTGGCGGTGGGCGAGACGCGCATTTCCGGGCTGCTGGAGGGCGAGGACGTGCTGCGCACGGCGGCTGCCATGCGGGCGCTGGGGGCCGAGGTGGTGCAGGAGGGGCCAGGTGCCTGGCGCGTGGCCGGGCGCGGGATCGGCGGGCTGCAGGAGCCGGCGGATGTGCTGGACATGGGCAATTCCGGCACCGCGGCGCGGCTGCTGGCAGGGATCCTGGCGAGCCATCCCCTGTTCGCGGTGATGACCGGCGATGCCAGCCTGCGGCGCAGGCCGATGCGGCGCGTGACGGACCCGCTGGCGCAGTGCGGCGCGCGCTTCTCCAGCCGCGAGGGCGGGCGGCTGCCGCTGGCGATCGAGGGGGCCCGCGATGCACTGCCGATCGACTACGTGGTGCCGGTGCCGTCGGCGCAGGTGAAGTCCGCATTGCTGCTGTGCGGGCTCAACGCCCCGGGGATCACGCGGGTGGAGGAGCGCGAGGCGACGCGCGACCACAGCGAGAACATGCTGCGGCATTTCGGCGCCACGGTGCGGGTGGAAGTGGCCGGGCATGGCCGGGTGATCGAGCTGGAGGGCCAGCCGGAGCTGCGCGCAGCCGATGTGGTGGTGCCGGGCGATCCGTCCTCCGCGTCGTTCCCGCTGGTGGCGGCGCTGCTGGTGCCGGGCTCCCGCCTGCGGATCGAGGGGGTGGGGCTGAACCCACTGCGCACCGGGCTGTTCACCACGCTGCGCGAGATGGGCGCGGTGCTGGCCATCGAGAATGCGCGCACCGAGGGCGGCGAGCCGGTGGGGGATATCGTGGCCGAGTTCGCGGCCCTGGGCGGCATCGAGGTGCCGCCGGAGCGGGCGCCGAGCATGATCGACGAGTATCCGATCCTGGCCGTGGTGGCCGCGGCCGCCTCTGGCACCACGCGCATGCGCGGGCTGAAGGAGCTGCGGGTGAAGGAGAGCGACCGGCTTTCGGCTACCGCTGCGATGCTGGCGGCCAATGGCGTGAAGGTGGTGATCGAGGGTGACGACCTGATCGTGGAGGGTGGCGGCATTCCGGGCGGTGGCTTGGTCGAGACCCACATGGATCACCGCCTCGCCATGAGCGCGCTGGTGATGGGGCTGGCGAGCCGCGAGGGCGTGGCGGTGGACGATGCCAGCTTCATCGACACCAGCTTTCCCGGCTTTGTCGACCTGATGAACGGCGCCGTCGGCAATGGCGGGGCGCCGGCGCTGGTCGCGCGCTGATGCCCTTCATCATCGCCATTGATGGGCCGGCGGCGGCCGGCAAGGGCACGCTGGCGCGGCGGCTGGCGGCGCATTTCGGGCTGCCTTACCTGGATACCGGGCTGCTGTATCGCGCCGTGGCGCGGCGGGTGATCGATGCCGGGCAGAGCCCCGCAGATGCCACGGCGGCAGCGGAGGCGGCGCGGGTGCTGGCGCCCGAGGATACGCGCCGCGGCGACCTGCGCGGCCCGCCGGTGGACGAGGCGGCAAGCCTGGTGGCCAGCGTGCCGGCGGTGCGGGCGGCGTTGCTGGACTTCCAGCGCGCCTTCGGGCGCGCGAACGGGGCGGTGCTGGACGGGCGGGATATCGGCACGGTGATCTTCCCGGCGGCACCGGCCAAGCTGTTCGTGACCGCGAG
>CAMDAM010000122.1 GCA_945888575.1 Asaia bogorensis
TGCCGACCCTCTATCAGGTCGGCATCCACTCTAGGAGGGAACGGTCCCCATCGCACCGAGCTTGATCTGCGCCAGCATCGCCAGCTCGTCGTACACCGTCCACTCTTCCACGATCTTCCCGTCGATCACGTGGAACTGCGAAACGCCCATCAGGAACACCCGGTGCCCAGTCGGCTCGCCCAGCAGGCCCCAACCGAGGTGATGCCCCTCCAGGTTCCAGCGCACCGCGATCTTCTCTCCACCTTCCTCGCACGGCACGGAACAGATGTGCTGCGGCACGAAGGCGCAATCCGGCAAGGTCCCAATCAGCTTCAGCGTCGCCTGCAGCACCGCCGCCGATCCATAAAGCTCGCGCATGTTCGGCCCATGGTACAGCACCGTCGGCGCATACACCTTGCTGATCACCCCCAGCATCCGCTTGTTGTACGCTTCATGCATCCAGCGCAGGCACTCCGCCTCGCTGTCCGAATGTGCCAGCGAGATATCCGCCTCGGCCTCCGGCGGATACTGCCCCATCAGGCGCCGGTTCTCGCCGAAATCCAGCGCCCCCTGCCCCTTCGCGCGCAGCTCCTGCGCCATCTTCTCCGCGATCGGATGCGGATCGAGCCCCAGCTGACGGATCTGCGCCATGCTGTCGCTCACGATCCACTCCCGGTAGATGCGGTTGTTCAGGATCATGCAGTCCGCAATGGTGCGCGACGTGAAGCTGCGCCCCGTCGGCGCGCCCAGATGCCCATACTGCGTATGCCGCCCCGCCCCGGTCACCAGGTGCGAGGTATAGAACCCGTCCACGTCATTGCCGCGCCACACCACCTGCGTCGCCATGCCGCGCCGTTCCGGAAAACTCACCAGCCGCTGGATCGTATCGCGCACGATCGCCTCGCGGTCATGCACGGCACCGAGGTTGTAATACACCGCGGCATTGTGGGTGTAGTGGCTGTAGATCAGCCCGATATCGCGCTCATCCCAAATCCGGTGCGTGCAGCGCACGATATAGTCCACGATATCCGTATAGATCGGATCGAACCCACGCATCGGTTGCGCCCGCGGCCGCCCCTCCGGCACCAGGTCGGTGAAGTCCCGCCGCTCCACCTGCAACACCCCCTGGCCAGGATGGGTCGCCGGCGCCAGCGGGGTGATGCGGTCGCTCTGGTCTCGCTCGGCCATGATGCCTCCTGGGTCAGCAGGCAGCATTCTGTGCCCGGCATGCCATCGCGATGCAACCTGCGGCGGTTGCATACGTGGTCAACGGGAAGGAAGAATGTTCTTTTTTGAAAAAAAGAACCAAAAAACTTTCATGACCTTGCACGCGCGCCAGTCCCCCAGCACGCGCCCAAGCAAATAAAAGTCTTTTTGCTTCTTTTTCTTCAGAAAAAGAAGACTCTTGCTCACACTCTCCGCCGCCCCGCAATCACATAGTACAGGAACAGCACCACAATCGCCCCAACCACAGAAACGAACATCGAATAGATGTTGAACCCCGTCACCGGCGCCCCTCCGAACGAGGAGAAGATGAATCCGCCCACGACGGCACCCACGATGCCCAGCACGATATTCAACACCAGCCCCTGGCCCGTGTCGTTCACAACCTTGCTGGCAATAAAGCCGGAAATCAGCCCGAGAATGAGCCAACCGATGATAGACATGGTGCAGTGCTCCTGAATGGTCCGGGGCTCCGCGCCCCACCGGTCCACAACAGGCAACCAACGCGGCAACCGCGATGCAGTTGCGCCACCCCGGCGTCGTAACGCCGCAAAACCGTCAGCCGGCCGCGATCGCCACCACCGTCACGTTGTCGCTCGCCCGCCGCACCAGCGCCGCATCCACCAGCCGTTCCGCCGGCAGCGGTCCCCCCAGCAACGCCGCCAACTCGGCCTCCGGCACCGCCTTGTTCAGCCCGTCGCTGCACAGCAGGAACCGGTCCCCGGCGGCCAGGCCCTGGCGAACCTCCTCCAGCTCCAGCGCCGCCTCCGCCCCTACCGCCCGCGTGATCACGTTGGCACGCGGATGCCGCTCCGCCTCCGCCGCGGTGATCGCGCCGGCATCCACCAGCGCCTGCACCAGCGAATGATCCCGCGTCATCTGCGAAAGAACCCCATCGCGCAGCCGATAGGCCCGCGCATCCCCGGCCCACAGGCACGCCACCTCGCCGCCCTGCGCCAACAGCACCACCAATGTGGAAGCAATGATCGACCGCGGACCCCGCTTCGCCGCCTCCGCCCGCAACGCCTGGTGCACCCCCTCCACCCGCGCCCGCACTTCCGCCATCAGCCCGCTGCCAGCAAGCCCCGCTGGAAGCCCCTCCAGCGCCTGCTTCAGCATCGCGGCCGCCACTTCGCCGGCATCATGCCCCCCGGCCCCATCCGCCACTGCCCAGAGGCCGAGGTCGGACCGGTCCACAAAGCTGTCCTCATTGTGCCGCCGCACAGCCCCGGGATGCGTCACCGCCCAGGACTCGAACCTGCTCATCCCGCACTCCTCGCGCGCCTCATGCAGCAGGATAGCCTTGTGGACCCGGCCGGCGAAGCACCCGGCCCCCCACTCTCACGGGATCGGCATCAACTTCACGCAATGGTCAGAAAACCACGACCGCCTCAGCCGCCCGCGGCCATATCCAGCGCCGGCTTCACGTCATCCGGCAGCGGGCACACATACGGGTTGCCCGCCGTCCGCGCCGCGAAATCCGCCTTCGCCTTGGCCAGCAACGCGGGATCACGGATTACATCCACCGCCGTCGCCGCCATCACCTTCGCCGCATGCACCATCCCCTTATGCGCAATCCCGCTCTTGCCCTGCGCTGTCAGCTGCCAGGAATGCCCCGGCGTCCCGATCGCATAGGTCGCCCCGCGGATCTGCGCCGTCGGCACCACCCAGGAGACATCCCCCACATCGGTGGAGCCAATCCCCTTCCCGCCGCCATTGCTCCCCAACGGCACGATCCGGTCGCAAAGCTCCGTCTCCATATCCGGCGCCAGCCCGAAGCGCAGATGGGCACCCGCGATATCATCGGGCCGCAACGTCGCCCGGATCTCGCGTGCAAGCTTCCGGTCCGCCTCATCCCACTCCGGCGGCCCCAGATGCATCAAATTGTCGAACATCGCCTGCTCCAGCGGCGAATTCCCGAGAAGGTTAGACATGCCGGAAATGGCCTTCCACGCCACCTCCGTCTCCGTCATCAGCGCCGCCCCCTGCGCGATCTTCTGCACCCGCGCCACCAGCCCATTGAGCTCCGGCAACTCCCGCGCCCGCACGATGTACCGCACCACCGCGCGGCTCTGCACCACGTTCGGCGCAATCCCACCGGGATCGATCGTCGCGTAATGCACCCGCGCATCGCTCGGCATGTGCTCGCGCATATAGTTCACGCCCACATTCATCAGCTCCACCGCATCCAGCGCCGAACGCCCAAGATGCGGAGAAGCCGCGGCATGCGAAGCCCGCCCCGTGAACACGAAATCATACGAAACCAGCGCCAGCGAAAGCGCCGGATTCACCGCGCAGAACGGCGCCGGATGCCACGAAAGCGCAATATCGACATCCCTAAATGCCCCCTCCCGCACCATGAACAGCTTGCCCGCCCCGCTCTCCTCTGCCGGACAGCCATAGTAACGCACCCGCCCCTTGATCCCCTGCGCCGCCAGCCAATCCTTCACCGCCGTCGCCGCCAGCATCGCCGCCGAGCCCAGCAGGTTATGCCCACAGGCATGCCCCGCCCCCTCGCCCGCCCGCGGCCGCTTCTCCGCCACGCCCGCCTCCTGGCTCAACCCCGGCAGCGCATCGAACTCGCCCAGGATCGCGATCACCGGCCCCTCATCCCCGGCCTCCCCCACGATCGCCGTCGGAATCCCTGCCACCCCGGTGGTCACCCGAAACCCCTGCTCCTCCAGCATCGCCACATGCTCCGCCGCCGAGCGATGCTCCTGGTAGCCGAGCTCCGGCATCTCCCACACCCGGTCCGCCAGCCCGATGAATTCCTCCCGATGGTCATCGACCAGCCGCCAAACCTGCTCGGTATTGCCCCCGCTCACAGCGCCACCCTCCCGATATTCCCGTCGATCTCGATCTTCGTCCCCATCGCCTCCGACAGCTTCGCCAAATGCGGCAGGATATCCTCATCCTCCGAAAGCCGCGGCGTCCCCCGCCGAGACCGCTCCACCCCAAACCCCAGCTCCACCGGAATCAACTCGATCAGGTTCGCCTCGTCCCCCACCATGTTCCAGCGCGCAACAACAGATTTCCACGCCCACGGATCGGCCGCGAACCCTTTCGTATTCCCATCCGACCGCTTGTCGATCGCATCCGCCACGTTCTCCGTCAGCCCCATCCCGAACTTCTCGTAGAAATCCTGCGGCAAATGCGGAATCGTCTCGTTGTGGAAGATGAAATTGCCCAGCGAATGAAAGATCGGCCGCTTCTTATAAATCTCCACCCCACGCAGCACATGCGGCCCATGCCCGATCACCGCATGCGCCCCGGCATCGATGCAGGCCCGCGCGAAATCCACCAGGAACCCGGCCGGCACCGCCTTGTCCGTCCCCAGCGCCTCATGCGCATGCAGGCTCACCAGCACATAGTCGCCCTGCCGCTTCGCCTCCGAAATCCCCGCCAGCGTCCGCGCCACGTCGGCCTTGTTCGCCTCCGTCACCACGCCCACCGGCCCTTCCTTGAACGTATGCTGCCCAAACAGCACCGTCCCCGCCTCCGGCGCCCGCCCGAACCCCGCCTTCACCCGCATCGCGTGCCCGTCATTCACCCCGCACGACGCCGCAATCGCCTCCAGCGCCGCCAGCTGCTCGCGCGGCAGCGTATAGGTCGTCGTGAACCGCAGCATGTTGATCCCCGGCCGCCCCATCGCATCCGGCCGCTGCTGCCCCGCCGCCGACGTCTCATGAAACGTCGAACAAATCCCGATCAACGCCACCCGACCCTGCGGGCATTCCAAATACTGCGGCGCCGAAGCCTCGGCCAAATTCCGCCCCACCCCCGCATGCAGAATCCCCGCCCGATCCAGCGCCGCCTGCGTATTCGCCAACCCCTCATAGCCATAATCCAGCGTATGGTTGTTCGACCACGTCAGCATGTTGAAGCCCATGGTCTGCAGATCATGGATCACCCCCTCCGGCGCCTTTGCCCACGTCCCCCCGCTCACCGCGAACGGAAACGCATCCCCCGGCGTCAACACCTCGAAATTCGTGAACCGCGCATCCGCATCGCGCACGATATCCGCCAGCTGCCACAAGGCCTCGGATGAGGCCAACCGCCGCGTGATGAAGCTGTCGCCGGTGGCAACGAAACGCATCGGGGGAAGAGACATCAAAAACCTCCAGGCTCGAACCCAAACTCTAGCCAACCCAGGGAAGAAAGAAAGACTCTTCTTTTTGTGAACAAAAAGAAGCAAAAAAACTTCATGAGTCCGCCAATGGCAAACGCCCGGCCCTCCAAATGGAGAACCGGGCGCCCAAAACCGCAAAACAAACAAAAGTCTTTTTGCTTCTTTTTCTTCAGAAAAAGAAGAGCCTTACTTCTTCTTAGCCGCCGGCCCACCCCGCAGCTGCGTGATCGTCCCACGCGAGGTAATCTGCTCCGGGTTCATCCGCAGCTCGATCACCGAAGCCCGCCCACAGGCAGCCGCCCGCTTGAACGCATCCGCGAACTGGGATGCGTCCTCCACCACCTCGCCATGCCCACCGAAGCTTTCGATGAACTTGGCGAAGTCGGGGTTGGTCAGCGCCGTGCCGGAAACCCGCCCGGGATAGGTCCGCTCCTGATACATCCGGATCGTGCCGTACATCGCGTTGTTGAACACAAGGATGATGGGCGCCACGCCATGGTGGAACGCGGTCGCCAGCTCCTGCCCGGTCATCAGGAACCCGCCATCGCCCACGAAGCACACCACCTGCCGGTTGCGGAACGCAATCGCCGCCCCGATCGCCGCCGGCACGCCATACCCCATCGCCCCGTTCGTCGGCCCGATGAAGCGCTGGTTGTCCTTGAAGTTGATGAACCGCGGCGGCCAGGTCGCGAAATTCCCGGCATCGCAGGTCAGGATCGCATCGTCATCCAGCAAGTCGGCCAGCGTGTGCATCACGTCCGAAAGGTTCAGCCCCTCGTACTCCTGCCGCGCCAGCCCGGCCATGCGGATCGCGCGCAATTCCTTCGTCCAGGTCTTCCACGGCATCCGCGCCGAACGCTCGCCCGCCACCACCGCGGCAAACGTATTCACGTCCGAAACAATCCCCAGCGCCGGGCGCGTCACCCGCCCGATCTCGCTGCCATCGGGATACACGTGCACGATCGGCGCCTCATGGTCCGCGCCGAACAGCGTATAGCCCTGGCTCACCGGCTCCCCCAGCCGCGTCCCGATCGCCAGGATCAGGTCCGCCTCACGCGCCTTGGCCACCAGCGCCGGGTCGCTACCCACGCCCAGATCGCCCGCGAAATTGTCCCGCGTCCCATCGTACAGCGCCTGGCGCCGGAAGCTCACCGTGGTCGGAATGTTGTTGGCAACAAGGAACTCGCGAATATCCGCCCGCGCCTGCTCGCTCCAGCGCGAGCCCCCCAGGATCGCCAACGGCTTCTTCGCGCGGCCGATCATCGCCATCATCTTCGCGATCGCCGCCGGATCCGGATGCGCCGGCGAAACCGCCACCGGGCCCAGGTCGGGCACATCGGCCATCCGCTTCTGCATCTCTTCCGAGATCGCAATCACCACCGGCCCCGGCCGCCCGGAAACCGCCACATCCACCGCATGCGCGATCAGCTCGGGGATGCGGCGCTCATCGTCGATCTGCGTCACCCACTTCGCCAGCGGCGCGAACATCTGGCGGTAATCCACCTCCTGGAAGCTCTCGCGGTCGGTTTCCTCGAACGGGATCTGGCCCACGAACAGCAGCAGCGGCGTCGAATCCTGCATCGCCGTGTGCACGCCGATCGCGCCATGGCACGCACCAGGCCCGCGCGTCACAAACGCCGCCGCCGGCTTGCCGGTCAGCTTGCCATAGGCCTCGGCCATGTTCACCGCGCCCGCCTCGAACCGGCACGTCGTCAGATGCAGCCGCTGCCGCACCGCATACATCCCGTCGAGCACATCCAGGTAGCTCTCGCCCGGCACCGCGAACACCTGCTCGATCCCCTGCGCCACCAGCGCATCCGCGATCAACCGCCCGCCGCTGCGCGCCCCCGGCTTTCCGCCCGACTTCGCCTTCATCGCCCACTCCCCACCCAAACAATTGCCCGCACGATACCCACGCCCCCGCGTCGCGTCACCCCGCCTGAACGTCTGCCCCCTGCTCCACCAGCCGCCGGAAATACGCCACCGTGCGCGACAGCCCCTCGCGCAGCGAAACCCGCGGCTCCCACCCCAGCGTGGTCCGCGCCCGCGTGATATCCGGGCAGCGCTGCATCGGGTCATCCTGCGGCAACGGCCGGAACACCAGCATGGAAGCGGAACCGGTCAGCCCCAATACCTCCTCCGCCAACTCCCGCACCCGAATCTCGTGGGTATTCCCCAAATTGATCGGCCCCGTCACCGCATCCGGGCTGTCCATCAGCCGCAGCAACCCCTCCACCAGATCGTCCACGAAGCAGAAACTGCGCGTCTGCTGTCCATCGCCATATAGCGTGATGTCCTCGCCCCGCAGCGCCTGCAGGATGAAGTTGGAAACCACCCGCCCGTCATCCGGATGCATCCGCGGTCCATAGGTATTGAAGATGCGCGCGACCTTGATCCGCACCCCGCTCTGCCGATGAAAATCGAAGAACAACGTCTCCGCGCACCGCTTGCCCTCGTCGTAGCAGGCGCGCGGCCCGATCGTGCTCACATTCCCCCGGTAATCCTCGGTCTGCGGATGCACCGTCGGGTCGCCATACACCTCGCTGGTCGAAGCCTGCAGCACCTTCGCCTTCAGCCGCCGCGCCAACTCCAGCATGTTCAACGCGCCCAGCACACTGGTCCGCGTCGTTTGCACCGGGTCATCCTGGTAGTGCACGGGTGAAGCCGGGCAGGCGAGATTGTAGATCTCGTCCACCTCCACGCTCAGCGGCACCGTCACATCATGCCGCATTGCCTCGAAATTCGGCAGCCCCAGCAAATGCGCGATGTTGTCCTTGCGGCCGGTGAAGTAATTGTCCACGCACAGCACATCGTCCCCGCGCGCCACCAGCCGCTCGCACAGATGCGACCCCACGAACCCCGCCCCGCCCGTCACCAGCACCCGCTTGCGCGTCAGGTTCTTCACGCCGCACCCTCCAGCCAACCAAGCCGCCGGTAGCACAGCCCCGCCTGTTCCGCGAGGCAGCCACCGCGCTATGCTGCGCCCGTCCAACCCGGAGCAGCCCGATGCGAGCCATCTATGTCATGATCAAGTGCGAGATGGGCCAAGCCTACAAGGTCGCGCAAACCGCCGCGGACGGCATCGAGGAACTCTCCGAGCTCCACTCCACCTCCGGCCAATATGACCTCCTGGGCAAATTCTACCTCGCCCCCACCCAGGATACCGGCCTCTTCGTCACCGAAAAACTCCAAACCATCCCCGGCGTGAAAGACACCTACACGCTCATCACCTTCAATGCCTTCGTAGGGGCATAAGGAAGCAAGGCCTTCTTTTTGTGAACAAAAAGAAGCAAAAAAACTTCAATACATCACACCCGAGGTAGCGCGGAACGGGAAGCGGTTCCGCCAACTTCCTTCTCCCTTGCCTTGCTTCTCCGTGCCTCTGTGTCTCTGTGGTGAATCTTCTTCTTGCTTGCTTCCTTCCTTCGTCGACCCAAAGGCACAGAATGCCCCCCACCATCATCCTCCTCAACGGCATCGGCAGCGTCGGCAAATCCTCCACCGCCCACGCCCTCCAATCCCTGTCCAAAACCCCCCTCCTGCATGTCTCGATGGACACGTTCATCTACATGCTGCCGGAGAAATACCTCTCCCACCCCGATGGCCTGCTCTTCGAACGCATCACCGAGAACGGCCAACCCAGCATCGCCATCCACACCGGCCCCGTCCTGCACCGCGTCCTGGCCGGCATGCGCCACGCCGTCGTCGCCCTCGCCGCCCAGGGCAACAACCTCATCCTGGACGAAGTCCTCACCAGCCCCGACCAGGTCGAAACCTACAAAACCCTGCTCGCCCCCTACCGCCTCCACCTCGTCGCCCTGCACGCCCCGCTCGATATCCTCGAAGCCCGCGAGAAAGCCCGCGGAGACCGCGACATCGGCCTCGCCCGCTGGCAATGGGGCCGCGTCCACCAGGGCGTCGCCTACGATTTGGAAATCGACACCGCCACACTCACCCCCATCGAAACCGCCCAGCGCATCCGCGACCACTTCGATCTCTAACAGAGATGCAAAATTTCCTTTGCACCGGCGCCACCGTCGATGTTAGTAAATCTCCATGTCAGCAATCCCCACAGAGCCCCAGCTGCAAGCCAGCCCGCTCGACCGCGCCCCCGTGGCCGGGTGGGAGAACTGCGTCCGCATTCCGGGCCCGCTCCAGCTGATCCTCCTCCACCTCCTCGCCCTGCTCTTCGCCCGCTCCCCCCACGCAGCCGCCCTCGGCCGCGCCCTCTCCCTCTCCCCCCGCCTGCGCGAAATCCTCGCCACCCTGGCCGCCACCACCGAACAGGACGAGTCCGTCCTCCTCCCCACCCGCGCCCGCGGCGCCGACGAAATCCTCATCGCCCTCGCCCACCGCCTCCCGCCGCGCAACCCGTCGCGCCCCGCCCCCATGCCCCCCGCCCGCCCGTGCCAGGCCCGCGACCCGCCACGCCCGCGCGCCTGCAAAAACGAAAACGGCGGAACGGGGTCCTCCCCCGCTCCGCCGCCGCACGCCCATTTTATTACGTTATCGTATCTAAATCAGACCCGCTTCACGTCATAGAACTGCGGGAACCCCATCCGCACCGGCGTGATCCCACGGGTGAACGCCGTCGGCAGGTAGTTGCACCCCAGCGGCATATGCGCCGGCGCATTCATGAACTCCACCTGCAACGCCTCGCAGATCCGCTTCTGCTCGCCCAGGTCCGCGGCATCGAACCATGCCGCCCGCAGCGCCTCGATCTTCGGGTTGTCCGGCCAGCCGAACCAGGCGCGCCCCCCATTCGCCCGCAGCCCCAGATTTGCCGCCGGGTCGAAATTATTCGTCCCCGTCAGGTCGGTGAAGAAGATGCTCCACCCGCCCTTGTCCACCGGGTCCTTCTTCGCCCGCCGCTGGATCGTCGTCCCCCAGTCCACCGCCTGGTAGTCCACGTTCATCCCCAGCCGCTTCAGCAGGTCCACCCCCACCAGCGCCCGCGCATTGCTCGCCGGGTAGTCCACCGCCCCCAGCATCACCACCCGCTCGCCCTTGTACCCCGCCGCCACGATCTCTGCCCGCACCCGCGCCAAATCCCGCGGCCCGATCAGCTTCTCCAGCCCCGCCTCGCTCGCCAGCGGCGTCCCCGGCGTGAACAGCCCCACCCGGTCCTTCCACAGCAACCGGTCCTCGCCCATCGAAGCCGTCATGAACTCCGCCTGGTCAATCGCCCCCAGCAGCGCCCGCCGGATCGCCGGATTGTCGAACGGCGGATGCAGGCAGTTGAACCGCATGATCGAAATCCCCCCGATCACGTCGGGCCGGAACTGGATCCGCGCATTGCCCCGCAGCACCGGCAGCAGGTCCACCGCCGGGTTCTGCACCCAGTCCACCTCGCCGCTCATCAGCGCGTTCACCGCGGTCGAACCATCCGGAATCACATGCCATTCCACCCGGTCGAAATGCGCCACCTTCGGCCCGGCGGTGAACGTCGCCGGCCCGTCCGCCCGCGGCACGTAGCCGGCGAACTTCTCGTACACCACCCGGCTGCCCGGCACCCGCTCGCCCGTCACGAACCGATACGGCCCGCTGCCCACCATCTCCGTCACCTGCCGGTTCGGATCGGTGTTCGCCAACCGCTCCGGCATGATGCAGGGCATCGGCGTGCCGGTCTTGCCCAGCGCGTTCGGCAGCAGCGGGAACGCCTTGTTCAGCCGAAACCGGATCGTCTTGTCATCCGGCGCGCTCAACTCATCGGTGGCCGCCATCAGCGCCTGCCCGAACGCATCGCGCGCCGAGAACCGCTTGATGCTCGCCACCGCATCCCGCCCACGCACCGGCTCGCCGTCATGGAACGTCAAGCCGTCGCGCAGCGTCAGCGTCCACTGCTTGCCGTCATTCTCCACCACATGCCCCGCCACCATCTGCGGCCGGATCACGTAGCTGTCGTCCTGCCCATACAGCGTGTCGAACACCGCATAGCCATGGTTGCGCGCCACCGTCGCCGTGGTGAACACGGGATCCAGGATCGCCAGATCCCCCTCCGGGATGATCTTCAGCACCGAGCGCCCCTGCGCACGGGCCACATTCGGCGCCGCCAGCGCGGCGGCCGAGGCGGCTAGGAAGCTGCGGCGTTTCATCGTCCCGTCTCCTTCTGCACCGGCAAACACCCTGCTAGGCTGCGCTGTCCAAGAAGGGAATAATGCCATGCGTGCTGCGGTATTCCGCAAGGGTGATCTGGTGGTCGACACCATTCCCGATGTCGTCCTCCAGGAAGGTCAGGTCCTCGTCCGCACCCGCGCCTGCGGCATCTGCGGCTCCGATCTGCACGCCGCCAAGTTCCCGGAGCAGTTCGCCGAACTCTCCCGCCGCGGCGGCAGCCGCTGGACCATCTCCCCCGACAAGGACGTGGTCTTCGGCCACGAATTCGTCGGCGAGATCGTCAGCTATGGCCCGGGCACCACCGGCCGCTTCGCCCCCGGCACCATGGTCACCTCCATGCCCATGACCATCGCCGGCACCACCGTCCACGGCCTCGGCTACAACCCGGAGATCGCCGGCGCCTACGCCGAATACATCCCGCTCGCCGAGCGCATGCTGCTCCCCGTGCCCGCCGGCATGAACCCGGACCACGCCGCCCTGGTGGAACCCATGGCCGTCGGCGTCCACGCCGTGAACTTCGCCAACCTGCGCGCAGACGACGTGGCGCTGGTCGTCGGCTGCGGCCCCATTGGCCTCGCCGTCATCGCCGCCCTCAAGATGCGCGGCGTGAGCCCCATCATCGCGTCGGACTTCTCCCCCCGTCGCCGCGACCTCGCCCGCCAGATGGGCGCGGACATCGTGATCGACCCCAAGCAGGCCAGCCCCTACGCCCAACTGTCCGACAGCATCACCCCGCCGGGCTTCGATTCCAGCCGCTATGCCGCCCTCTTCGGCACCGGCCCCAAGCGCCGCCCCGCCGTGGTGTTCGAATGCGTCGGCGTCCCTGGCGTGATCAACGAGATCATGGAGGGCGCGCCCGCCAGCACCCGCATCGTCGTCGTCGGCGTCTGCATGGAGCCCGACAGCTCCTATCCCTTCTTCGGCATCGTGAAGCAGCTCAGCCTGCAGTTCGTCCTGGCCTACACCGCCCAGGAATTCGCCGACACGCTGCAATACATCGCCGAGGGCCGCCTGAACGTCGCCCCCCTCATCACCGGCCGCATCGGCCTCGATGGCGTCAAGCAAGCCTTCGCCGACCTCGCCAACCCCGAAACCCACGCCAAGGTGCTGATCGAGCCGTGGCGCTAGGGCGGGGGCGCTGAGCCTTCCCGCGAAGGGCGCGACGGCGTAGGGAACCCCATGTCCGTCGCCACCCACCCGGTCTCCGCCAGCGACTACCGCCGCGGCGCACTCCTCGTCACCGGCGCCATCGTGGTCTGGAGCACCGCCGGCGTGCTGGCGCGCTGGGTCGATGTCGATCCCTGGACCACGCTGTTCTGGCGCTCCGTCTTCG
>CAMDAM010000123.1 GCA_945888575.1 Asaia bogorensis
AGGCCATGGCATTGCCGAGCGAGCGCCAGGCGAGATGGGCCTGCGGCGCGAAGGCGATCGCCTCCTGCGCGCGGGCCACGCCTTCCTGCTGCAGGCCCATGGAGACCAGGGCGTTCGTGAGGTTGCACAGCACGTTGAGCTGCGGGCCCTGCTCGGCCAACAGGCCCTCCAGGATCTCCTGCGCCTCGCCGTAGCGGTACACCCGCACCAGCGTGGCGGCATAGTTGTTGCGCAAGTTGGAATCGCGCGGCGCGAGTTCCACGGCGCGCTTCAGCACCTCGGCCGCCTGCTTGGCGCGGCTGGTGACCGTCAGCGCATTGGCCAGCGCGACGGTGGGCACCATCTCCTCCGGTGCCAGGGCCACGGCGGCTTCCAGCACCTCCACCGCCTCTTCGCGGCGGCCCAGCTTGCCCAACAGCAGGCCGCGGGCACTCAGCAGGGCCACGTTGGCGGGGTCTTCGGCACTGGTGACTTCCAGGCGGGCCAGCTCCTCCGCCGCGCCGCCGGACATGGCGGCGGCCTCGGCGCGGCGCACCGCGATATCGATATGCAGCGGCGCCAGGCGCTGGGCCTCGGCGAAGGCGGATTCGGCGGTCGGCACGTCGCCGGTCATCATCAGGGAGAGGCCCAGCGCATCCCAGGCATCGGGCCGGTCCGGCGCGCGGGAGCAGCAGCGCAGCAGCAGCATCTGCGCGCGCGCGGCCTGGTGGCGCAGCATCAGCAGTGACGCGAGGCTCAGCAACGCTTCCGGCCGCTGGGGGTTGCGCTCCAGGGCGCGTTCGTATTCGGCCTCGGCTTCCGCAAGGCGGCCGGTGCGGCGCAGGCTTTCGCCCAGGCGCAGCGGCGGCTCGTCCCAGCCGGGCATCGCCACGGCCAGCTCGCGCAGCATGGTGTGGGCGCGCGTGGCATCGCCGGCCATGTCCTCGGCCAGGGCGAGGTTCAGCAGCGTGCCCGGACGGCGGTCCCCGAAGGCGACCGCGCCGCGCAGGGAGACGAGCGCTTCGGCGGGATGGCCGCCGCGCAGCAGGGCCAGGCCCAGCGTGGCATGGCCCTCGGCCTCCTGCGCCGCGATCGCCGAGGCGGCTTCCGCCCCGGGATGCACCGCGCCGCCAGTGGCGTCACCCGTCATGGCGCACGCGTTCCACCACCACCACTATGCCGGACACGTCGGCGCCGGCTTCGGTGCGCAGGGCCTCACGGCGCATCACCCGCATCGCGAAGCCGGCTTCCGCCGCCACGCGAACGATGTAGTCGGCATGGTGGGAGAAGCGGCCCTGCCGGCCCAGGCGCCAGCCCTTGGCCACGTCCTCGGCGCTCGGCTGCGGCATCTCTTCCACGGTGAACAGCAGCAGTCCACCCGGCGCCAGGCGCGCGTGGCACAGCTTCATCACCTCATCCAGCACGCCGAAATAGCAGAACACATCGGCGGCCAGGATCACCGGCCAGTCGGTGCGGTCATTCGCGAGGAAGGTTTCCAGTTCGCCATGCACCAGGTCGCCGTAGATCTCCTTCTCCGCCGCCTCGCGCAGCATGCCGTCGGAGACATCGATGCCGGTGATCGGCCCAAGCTTGAGGTCGGAGAGCACCACGCCCATCAGCCCGGTGCCGCAGCCGAGATCCAGCACCGGCCCCAGCGACGCGCCCTCGCCCAGATCCGGGCGCAGTTCCAACAGCGCCGCGCGCAGCAGGCCGGGCACGCGATACTGCAGGCCGATCAGATGGGACTCGAAACGCTGCGCATAGCCGTCGAACACGGTTTCCAGATAGGGCGCCGGCGCGCGCGTGCTTTGCGGAAGCAGCCCGGCGGCGGCCACGAGATGGCGCACATAGGGATCCTCCGGCGCCAGCTTCAGCGCCTCGGCATAGGCCGCGGTTGCTTCGCCATGCCGCCCCAGGCTGGACAGCGCGTGGCCCTTCAGCCCGAACACCTGGGCATCGGCCACGCCATCGCGCCGCGCCGCCTCGGCGATGTCTGCCGCACCGGCGAAATCGCGTGCGCGCATCGCCACCATGATCGCGGCCGTGCGCAGCGTGGGATCGCCGGGAATGGCAATGATGCCGTCGGCCAGCACCTGTGCCGCCGCATCATGCTCGCCGCAGCGCTCCAGCGCGGTGGCATAGGCGCGCACGCAGGGGGCATGGCGCGGCTCCGCCGCCACCGCCTCACGCAGGCACGGCACCGCATCCTCTGGCCGGTTCATCTCCAGCAGCACCACGCCCAGCACCGCCTTGGCGCGCGGATGGCCTGGCGCCAGGATCACGGCATCGGACGCATCGGCGGCCGCACCCAGCACATCCTGCGCCTGCATGCGCGCATCGGCGCGGCTGATCAGCAATTCCACCGCGCCGCCATCCATCGCCAGGCCGGCATCCAGCTCGGCCAACGCTTCGGGGATGCGGCCTTCGCGCAGCAGCAGCCGGGCTTCCATGTCATGCAGCCCGGGCGAAGGCGGCACGAGCCGGCGCAGGGCTGCCATCAATGGCCGGGCGGCATGCACACGGCCGGCGGCAATCATGTCCTGCACCCGGCGCGTCAGCTGCGCGGGATCGGGGCCAGCGGGGAGGCCAGTGGGGGAGGATGTGGGGGCGAGTTGCATCGGCGGCTCCTTTTGAGCGTCGGATGGTCGGCGGAATTCAGGCAACGATGCCGCGCAATTGCAGGGACAGCGCGCTGAGATCGGGGGCGGGGGCCGGGGCTTCCTTCTGCTTCTCCAGCAGGTAGCGTTGGCTCAGGCCATCCACGAATTTCGGGTCTTGCAGGCGGGATATATCCAGCCGGTTGGTGATGGCCTTTTCCTGCGCACCCAGTTCCTGGAAGGCGATCTGCTTCGGAATGCCCAGCGCGGTGGTAACCACGCGCCGCATCACCGGGTCGCCCAGGATGTCGATCGCGTTCTTGAACTTGCTGGCGCGTTCGCGGAAATCGAGCGCATCAGACAGCCCGGGCGTGGACTTCTCCAGCCCCTTGCGCCAGGCCACTTCCACATAGCCATCCGCCAGCCGCGTCTGCAACGCCGGGTCCTTCAGCGCATCGATCCCGGCCTTGGCGAAGTCGAACGCCTTCACCACCGACTTCCAGCGCGCGCTGCCCATCCGGTTCACCAGCGACTTCGGGTCGTCGGGGTCGGAGAGCAGGACCTTCTTGGCCAGGCCGGAATAGGGAACCTGGTCCGCCAGACCATTGGCGGTCAGCAGCACCTTCATCACCGCCGGGTTGTCCAGCGCCTCGCCGATGGTCTTGGCCTTGGCGATCACGCGCTTGAACACCGCGATGTCGCGCTGCGTCTCCGGCTGCTTGGCGGTGTTCGCCACCTCGCGGTCGCGGTTCTTCTGCGCCATCTTCAGCGCCACCAGCGGGCTTCCGCCAGGCGTGCCGCCGCCGCCATACAGCGTCGTCAGCAGGTTGGACGACGCGTTGGCGCTGCCGAAAAGCGTCGTCAGCCCGATGCCGGAGAGCGCCATGGCACGGTACTCCTCAGCCCATGCCGGTCAGCCCGGCTGCGATATCCTCGTTCACGCCGATGAGGAAATCGAAGTCGGGCGCATCGCGCTGCATCTCGCGCTGCACCGCCATGCCCACCGAGACGATGGAGGCGCGCAGCGATTCCGGCAGCCCATTCTCGGGATCGCGCATCAGGTCGATCACCATGGTCCAAAGCCGCGAGTTGTCGGCCAGCGCGCGCACCTGCACCACAGGATTGCCGCCGCGGCCGTTACGCAGCGCGGCCACCGCCCGGCGGAACACCTCCGCCTCCTGCTCGCGGGGGCTGCGGTGCGAGGAAGATTTCGCGTAGGCCCTCATGGCCTGTTCCATGCCGTTTTGCATGAGGAGCAATCCTTTCGTTGCGATATCGCTTCGGTCAGGCAGTGCCTGCCGCAGCCAGCGCCGAGGAGTCGGTTTGCGAAAGCGTGGGCTGGTCGGGCCCGCGGCCGAGCACCGCATCCTCGTGGCGGATGATGCGCCGGGCGAGCTTGAGGGCCTGGTAGCAATCGTCGGATTCCGCGCTGGCCAGGGCGCGGTCGAGAATCTCGCAGGCCAGGGCGGATGTGGTGGCGGATTTGAACGCCGCGATCAGCTCGCGCGCCGCCTCCAACCCATGGATGCGCTCGTCGTCGGTGCCGATATAGGCGGACTGCAGCGCGAAGTAGATGCGCCGCGCCGGGCTGTCGGCCTGGTCTGGCGCCATGATCTGCTTGCCAAACAGGAAGCGGGCACGGGCAGTGAGCTCGATGCGTGACTTGGTGCGAAACCGAATCGGCGCCCCATTCACGATCATCATCTCGCCCTGCCGAAGCTCCAGCACGAGAGTGGACATGCAATCTCCTTAAAGAGCCCACGCCCCGGACGCTTCCTGCGCCGGGCGGGCCAGGAGAGAGGCACCGCGCCCCTCTCCCGAACCCGGGGCCGTGCTGGTTTACTTGAACAGGCTGAGCAGGCTCTGCGGCGCCTGGTTGGCGATCGACAGCGCCTGGGTGCCCAGCTGCTGGCGGATCTGCAGCGCCTGCAGCTTGGCAGACTCCTTGGCCAGATCGGCATCGATCAACGACCCGAGGCCGCCATTGAGGCTGTCGATCTTGTCGTTGTTGTAGCTGACCTGGTTGTCCACGTACTTGGAAGCGGCACCATAGGTGTTCAGCTGCGTGCCCAGGGTGGACAGGGCATTCAGGAACGTGCCGGTCGCCGTGATCAGCGCCACCACGCTGTCTGCTGCGTTCAGCTGCGTGGAGGTGAAGTTCACCGACGCAAAGAAAGCCGAACCGCCGAAGGTGGCGATGCCGTAGGTTGCGCCCACCTCGTTGCGGATCACCGCCACCGAGCCGAACGTGCCGTTGCTGCCGGTGATGTCACCGACCAGCGACTTGTTGTTGTAGCCGGCATCCTGCAGGAACGTCTTCACGTTCGACATGAGCGACTGGTACTGCGCCACGTACTGGGTGCGCTGGTCGCCCTGCGTGTTGCTGTCAGCCAGCTTCACCAGAACCTCGCGCGCTTCCTTCAACGTGTTCGACGTCGAGTTCAGCCCGGTGATCGTGGTGGAGATCAGGCCCTTCACGTTGCCCAGCTGCTGGTTGGCACTGGTCAGCGCGCCCACGTCGGACCGCACCCGCTGCGCCACGGCATAGGCCGCGCCATCATCGGTTGCATCCGCCACGCGGAAGCCGGTGGAGATCGTCTTCTGCGTGGTCGCGAGCTGCGACGACGTCATGTTGAGGGACTGCAACGCGATCTGTGCGTTGATGTTGGTATTAACGGAATTGAGGGACATGGTGAGTTTTCCTACTTGCCCAGATGTTACGCATGCCCCGAAATTTTTCGGGCGAGCCCCATTGTGGGGCCGTGTGTGTTAATGCGCGGTGAAGCCCACCGGATGTTTTCCGGCCCGTAGTCCGGGCGCCACGCATGGTCTCAGGCCCGCGCGCCGGGGTCCCCTTGCGGGACCGGTCGGCACGCGACGGAAGGCGGGGGTTCGGCACTGCCTCAACCCGCCGGGAGAAACTTCGTCAGGCTCAGGCTCTGCAGCCCGGCCAGCAGCTGGTAGGAGGCTTGCAGCTGCGTCTGCGTCAGCGACAGGCGCGAGAGGGTCTCGGCCATGTCCACGTCCTCCACGTTCGAAACCTGGCCGCGCAGCGCGGTCGCCGCCTGCTCCAGCCGGGACTTGTCCTCGCGGATCGTCGCCTGCCGGTCGCCCAGCACCCCCGCATCCACGCCCAGCGCGGTTTCCGCGCCGGTCAGGCTCTCGCGCACATCGGCCACCAGCTCGGCAAAGCCCGGGTCGTTCATCTGGCTGCTCGAAAGCGAGCCCAGCGTGGCCAGCCCGCGCATGATGTCGCGCATGTAGGATCCGGTGGTGCTGGTGCCGCCCGATACCGCGTCGGAATTGGCACTGGCCAGGATGCCCACCTGCACCTGCCGCCCCTCGCCCACCGGCACCCGGTCCTTCAGCCCGTCCAGCACCGCCGCCGGCTGCGACAGCGTGGTGGTGAAGGGCGAGGTGCCGGCGGCGTTGGAGGAGGCGGTGGCCATCGTTGCCGCCGCCGTCGCCGCCGCGCCATTGGCGGCGAGGGTGCCGACCGCGGTGGAGATCTCGGTGAAGAAGCCGGAGGAAAGGATGGCATCGGCATTCGGCACCGGCGCCGTGGCGCTGTCCTGCCCGCCGAACACATAGGTGTCGCCGTGCTTCTCGTTCAGCGCCGTGGCAACGCTGCGCAGCGCATCACGCGCCGCTGCCGCCACGCTGTCGATCATCGCGGCGCTGAGGCCGTTGAGGTCGGCGGTGCGTGCCCGAAAGGCGCTGGCGATGCTCGCGATCTGGTCCAGGCCGGCGCGCGCCACATCCATGCGGCCCTGCACCGCGTCGATATTGGCCTGGAAGGATTCCAGCTTGGTGATCGCCGGGCGCAGCGAAAGGCTTGCCGAGCCGGGGGCGCCCAGCCCGCCCAGCGTATCGGCCACGCGGCCGCTGGCGGCCTGGCGCGTCAGGATGTCCAGTCGGTCGCGCACCTGCGCGGCACTGGCCAGCACGGAACCGCGCGCGCCCTGGCCGGCGGTGGCGGGAAGACTGAAGCCGGAGGCGATCTGTGTCATGTCACCCTCCCTCAGCGCAGCATCTGCAGGGTCTGGTCGAGCATCGCCTGCACCGCGGAGATCACGCGGGCATTGGCGGCGTAGGCGCTCTGCAGCTGCAGCATCACGGTCATTTCCTGGTCCACGCTCACCGCCGTGCCGGCAGCCAGCTTGTCGTCCAGGGCCGTTTGCAAGCTCTGTGCCGAGCTGTACTGGGCATCGGCTTCCGCCCGCGCCGTGGTCTGCGACCCCACCAGCGCGGTGGCCAGCGACGCCAGCCGCACTGGCGGCGCATAGGGGGCAGCCAGCGTGCCGGCGGGGCCGAGCCCCGACTGCGCCGCGGTGGCATGCGCCACGCCGGGCCGCACTTCACCGCCCAGCACATGGTCCAGCACGCGCTGCACCATGGTGGCGAAGCCCGCCGGCCCGCCGGGCGGATTGGGCGAGAAGCCTGTGGCACCCGCCGGGTCATCCGCCACGGCATGCGTGCCGTCGCGCACCAGGCGGGAGTCGGCGGCCACGGCGGCATTCACGCCGATCACGCCGGCATAGCCGATATAGCCATCCTGCGGCGGCACGCCGGTGCCGGTGGGCACGGTGCCGGAAGGGTCGGTGAACAGCGAAAGCCCCTGCGCATCGAACCGGCGCGAGAGCGTGATGGCGAATTCGTCCAGCTCCGCCTGGAAGGTCGGCAGCGTGGTGTCGCGCAGCGCGATGTTGGCGCCGATGCGCCCCTCGCGGAGCTTCGTCGTCACGTCGGTGCCGCCAATCATGATGGAGGGCACGCCGCCGCCGGGATGGAAGCTGGTGGCATCCAGCGTCGCCGCATCCAGCGAGAAGGGCGGCGACAGGAAGCGCGTCGGCAACGAGATGCCGCTCGGCGTCGCCAGCAGCAGGTCCCCGCTCGGCGTTTCCACCGCGCGCACGTCGATCAACTTGGCGAGGTCGGCCCGCGACGCATCGCGCTGGTTCTCAAGATCGGCGCTGGACTGGCCCAGCGCACGCAGCTGCACGATGCGCTCCGACAGATCGCCGATGCGGCCCAGCGTGCCGTTCAGCACGCCGACATCGGCCACCAGCGCATCGTGCGCCGTTTGCCGCGCAGTGCCGTAGGCGGCCGAAAGGGCATTCACCTGCCGCGCCAGCGCCTGGCCGGCGCTCACCGTGGCCGTCTGGTTAGGCTGGCTGGACGGATCGGCGGCCAGCGCCGTGAAGCTGTCCGAAAGCCGGCCCAGCACGCTGGCCAAATCGTCCCCGGTGCCCACCGCGCCATGCACCGCATCGATCGCGGCCAGTGCCTTGCCCTGCGTCTCCAGCCCCGCCACCGTGCTGGCCTGGCGCAGGGAGGAAAGCTGCAGGTGCAGGTCGATCTGCCGCTGCGCCACGCCCACGCGCACGCCCATCCCCTGGCCGTCCGCCGCCATGCTGCTCTGCGGCAGCACCTGGCGCGCGTAGCCCGGCGTGCCGACATTGGCGACGTTCTGCGACACCACCGCCAGATGGCGGCTGATGCCGTTGAGGCCGCTGGCGGCTGAGGAGAGGCTGGCTTCGAGGCTCATGGCTCAGGTCCTGATGGTTCCCGGCTGGCTCAGCGCTTCATGTCGAGCGTTTGCTGCAGCAGCTCGTCGGCCGTGGTCACCATCTTGGTGTTCGCCGAGTAGGCCCGCTGGGTCACGATCAGGCGGGTGAACTCGTTGGCGATGTCCACGTTGGAATTCTCAACCGAGTTCACCACGATGCCGCCCGCGCCATTGGTGCGCGCATCCTGGATCAGCGGGTCGCCCGACTGCAGCGTGCTGGTGAAGGCCTGGCCATCCTGGCGCTGCAGCGAGTTCGGGTCGTTGAATGTCACCACCGGGGCGCGCGCGATCGTGCGGCTCTGGCCGTTGTCGTAGGTCACCTGGATGTCCCCGGCCTGGGTGGTGGAGACACCGGCGAAGCTGCCCGGGGGCACACCGTTCTGGTTGATGCCGCGCAGGGTGAAATCGGTGCCGGAATACTGCGTCACCCCGCCAGACTGGCCGTAGGTGCCCAGGTTCAGCGAGATGGTCTGCACGCCGCTGCCGAAGTTCACGTCGAACGACAGGGTGGCCGGATCGTCGGCGGTGTAGGCGCCGGCGGTCACGCTGCCGGTCGCGTTGCCGATCGAGCCCACCGTACCCTGCGGCACCGGGTTGCCGGAGACGGTCGGCCCGAAGGCGATGCGTGCGGTGCCGCGATTGGCCGTGGCCACGTCGTCCGGCACGTTCACCGCCACCGTCCAGTCGTTCGCCGCGGTGCGGGTCCAGTCCAGCGTGACCACGTGGTCGTTGCCCAGCGCGTCGTACACGTTGATCTGCGCCGAGACGGGATCAGTGCTCGTGGGGGTGGAGGGCAGGTTGGCCGACAGCGTCACCTCACTGGTGGGCTGCGGGTTGTAGACCGTCTGCGTCACCCGGATCGGGTTCACCGCGGCGCGGTCCACCGCACCGGTGGAGGGGTCCACCGACCAGCCGTTCAGGTAGTCGCCGGCGCTGTTCACCAGGAACCCGTTGCGGTCCATCTGGAAATCGCCGGCGCGGGAATAGAAGCGCTGCGGCGCAAAGGTCACGTCGTTCGCGCCCACCGTCTCCGCACGGCTCACGGTGAAGAAGCCCTGGCCGACGATGCCCATCGCCAGCGGGTTCTCCGACTGCGTGATCGTGCCCTGCACGGTGTTGCGATAGTCCGGCCGCGCCTGCACCGAGCCCGGGCTGTTGCTCATCGCCGAGCTGCTGGTCAGGAAGTTGATGAACGACGTGTCGATGCGCTTGAAGCCGACGGTCTGGCTGTTGGCGACGTTGTCGCTGATATTGCCGAACGCGACCGACTGGGCATTGAGCCCGCTGATCGCCGTGTTCAGGGCACCAAAGAGAGACACGGGGGGAAACCTCCTGCTGGCAGCGGCCCGATCGGCCACCTTCGATGCACCCCCCGTCGCACGATCCGTGCCAACGCCGATCAGGCCGGAATCAGCCCTGCCAACGCCGAATCCGGCCGGAATCGCCGGGTGTGTCAGGACCGCCGGTGCCGTGCGGCAGGAATCGCCCGGCAGAACCTGCCGAGCCGCGGCGCCATCCAGGCACGAATCGCCCTGCCACCCCCGCTGCGTGTGGTTCAAAGCCCCGGCACGGCTCTGGCCCGGCTTTTGCTGAGGACCTCCGGCGCCCCAAGCGGGTGCCACCGCCTGCGCACCCTGGGCGCCGGGCGGGACGAGACAGCAAGGATTGCCGCGTGAACGTTGCCCCCGCCTCTGCCCCGCTCGTCGCGCCGCCCGCAGGCACCCCTGCCTTGGGCGCCGCACCCGCGGGGCTGCCAGGCTTCGCCAGCCTGCTCGCCGCCCTCTCCATGGAGGATGCGCCCGCGCCAGGCATGATGATGGCCACGCTTCCGCCCGACACCGCCGCGGAGCCGGCGCCCGCCCCTGCGCTTCCGATCCCCTCGCGGCCCACCCTGACCGCCGTCATGCCCGCCATGGGTCTCCCCGGCATGCCCCAGGCGCTCCCAGCTGGCGCCACCCTCCCGGCCCCGCAAACGCTGGCAACCGCCATCCCGGATCCCGCCCAGCCCACCGTACCCGACACCACCCTGCCGGTTGCGGCCGAGGCACTGGCCGCGCCCGAAGCCCTGGCACCGCGCAGCCCCGCCAAGCCCCAGCCCTCCGCCGCCCGACGCAGCCCCGACGCTGGCGAAGCCGACACCGCGTCCGACACCGAAACCCTGCCGGCGCCCACTCTCACCCAGGCGATCCCGCTCGCGGCGCCGGTCGCACCCAGCCTTCTGCCGCCTGCCCCGCCTCCGCCTGCCGGCGCCGCCCAAGCCAGTGCCAACCGCACCGCCCCCCTCGCCCCAGTCGCGAACCAGCCTGGCGCCAGCCCAGCTCCCGCCATGGCAGCGCCCACCGGCCCGGCCCCCAACGCCGCGACGGCCACACCGGAACAACCGACATCCGGCATGCCGGCGCCCACAGCCCCCAACGACCCCATCGCCGGGCCCGCCTTCAAGACCTCGCTGCCGCAGGACATCGCCCCGACCACGGCTACCCCGCCGCCCATCGCCAGCGCCGCCGAGCGCCCACCTGCCGCGACCGCTCCCCTGCCGCGCCACGCCGCCACCCCGCCGCAGACCACACCACCGCAGGCCACACCGACGCAGGCCACACCGACGCAGGCCATGCCGGCGTCGGCCCGCCCGCAGCCCCTGGCCGTTGCCGAAACGGTTGCAGCCCCGCCGCCCGCCACCTCGGACCTCGCGGCAACGCCGGCCCAGCCCGCCGCCATCGCGCCGCAGGCCCAGCCCCTGGCAGCCGCCGCCGCCATGCCCATCCCCACGGGCCAGCCGCTCCAGCCCGCCGAGGCCAACCCTGAAGCCGATGCGGCATCGCCCACCCTCGCCGCGCCGATCAGCGCCACCCCCTCGGATGCGCCCATCGCCACACCCACCCCGGCCCCGCTGCCAGACCAGCCCGCCCGCCCGCGCACCGCCCGCGCGACCATGGACGCCGCCACCACCCCCGGCCCCGCCATCGCCCCGGCACAAGACCAGCCCGACGCAGCTCCACCCACCACCGCCCCAACGCCCCACGCCGCGCCGCGCAGCGCCCCCATCGCCGAGGCACCCACAACGGCCGAGGAGCCGCGCCCCGAAGCCGACCCCAGCGCCGCCGCGGCCCCCGCGCCCCAGCCCACCCCGCCGGCCGCCGCGCCCACCGCCACCACCGCGCCAGTCCCGGTTGCCCCGCCCCCCGTCGCCGCCACCGCGACACCCCCGGCCGAACCCACCCGCGCCGACACCGCCCCGCCCCCGCGCGCCGAACCGCCGGCGCAGATCGCCGGTGCCGTCACCGTGCTGGCACGCCATGGCGAGGGCCAGCACCACCTCACCCTGCGCCTCGACCCCGGCGAGCTCGGCCGCATCGAGGTTGCGATCGACCGCCGCAAGGGCGGCCCGGCCGAGATCACCCTCACCGTCGAGCGCCCGGAAACCCTGCTGCGCCTGATGCGCGACCAGGACCAGCTGGCCCGCGCGCTGGACCAGGGCGGCCTGCCCGCCGAGCAGCGCACCATCCAGTTCCGCCTCGCCGAACCCCCGGCCGCCGCGCACCAGGGCGGCCAGGGCCAGCCGCAGCAGCAAGACACGCCGCGCCCGCAAACCCAGGGCCAGCCCAGCTTCGACGCCTCGGGCTCCCCCATGTCCCAACGCCAGGATGGCCAGGGCGGCTCCCGCCAGGGCCCCCGCCGCCCACCTGGCACCCCCGACTCATTCGGCCTTGAGGCCGACAGCTTCTCCGCCCCCGCCGCCGCGCGCCTGATGCGCCTGCGCGGCATCGACATCACCGCCTGACGGAGCGAACCCCCATGGCCCTCGCCACCAACGCCGCCCTGCCTGCCTCCACCGCGGTGACCGCCAGTGCCAGCGCCAGCGGCTCCAACGCCCTTGGCTCGCTGGCGAACAACTTCCAGAACTTCCTCACCCTGCTGATGACGCAGCTGAAGAACCAGGACCCCACCAGCCCGCTGGACACCAACCAGTTCACCAGCCAGCTCGTGCAGTTCACCAGCGTGGAACAGCAGATCAACACCAACCGCAGCCTGGGCCAGCTGATCAACCTCACCCAGAGCGGTCAGATGATCCAATCCTCCTCCATGGTCGGCCGCCGCGTGGAAGTCGCCTCCGACTCGCTCTCGCTGCAGAACGGCGGCGCCACGGTGAAGTTCGACTCGCCCGTCGATGGCCCGGTCAACGTCGCCATCTTCGCCGCCAACGGCTCCAAGGTGGCCGACGGCCTGATGCAGGCCCGCACCGGCAGCAACGAATGGAGCTGGAACGGCCGCAACGGCAACGGCGCCCTGCTGCGCGACGGCGCCTACCGCGTGGCCATCACCGGCAACAACGCCGACGGCACCACCCGCGCCCTGCCCTTCACCGTGTTCGGCACCGCCACCGGCGTGTCGCAGCAGGACAACAGCGTGAAGCTCCAGCTCGGCGGCGTCACGGTGGATTTCTCCGCCGTGAAGTCCATCGCCCCCGCCGCGGCGGCAGCGCAGTAGGCAACATTGCCCTTCCGATCCGGCCCACCGGGGCGCTAGGCTGCCGGCTTCCGCATCAGGAGGCCGGCATGTCCCGCATCGCGCTCACCCTGCTCGCCTGCACCGCC
>CAMDAM010000124.1 GCA_945888575.1 Asaia bogorensis
ACCCCCACCCTGGAGCCCATGATGGCCGACCTTGAGAACACCCTCTACCTGGAACTGAAGGATGGCCGCGTTGTCATCGAGCTGCTGCCGGATCTCGCGCCCCGCCATGTGGAGCGGGCCAAGGAGCTCGCCCGCAAGGGCTTCTACGACGGCACCGTCTTCCATCGCGTGATCGAGGGCTTCATGGCCCAGGGTGGCGACCCCACCGGCACCGGCACCGGCGGCTCCGACCTCGGCAACCTGCCCGCCGAGTTCACCCGCCAGCGCGGCTTCGTGCGCGGCACGGTGGGCGCGGCCCGCACCAGCGACCCGAACAGCGCCAACAGCCAGTTCTACATCATGTTCGCCCCTGCCCCACATCTGGACGGCCAGTACACGATCTGGGGCCAGGTGACCGAGGGCATGGAGTTCATCGACAACATCAAGCGCGGTGCCGGCGGCAGCGGGATGGTCTCCAACCCCGACAAGATCGTCTCGATGAAGGTCGCCGCCGACGCCTAAGTCTCGGTGGCCCTACAGAACGCGCAGTTCCTCGTAGGGCACCATGACATGCTCCCGGAATGCCGGTCGCTCGGTGAGCGACCGGTAGTACCGCGCCAGAACCGGCCGCTCCGGCCGGTCGATCGCGATATCGAAGTAGCGGAACAGGATGTGGCCGAACTGGATATCGGCCAGGCTGAATTCCGCCCCAGCCAGATACCGGTTCTCCGCCAACCGCGCCTCGGCGATATCGAACCTCTGGCCCAGCGCCTGGATCGCCGCGCCAATCGCCGCCGGGTCCCGGTCACGCGGCGCGGTGCGCACCACGCGCCAGAAAATCTCCACCGTGAATTGGTTGCTGACGTTCAGCTTCGCCCATTCCGCCCACTTGTCCACGCGCACGCGCTGAACAGGATCGGCGGGCCAGAACGGGCCACCATCGCCATGCCGTGCCGCGAGGTAACGCAGGATCGCCCCGGTTTCCCACAGCGGCTCGCCATCGCCATCGCGCACCACCGGGATGACGCCATTCGGGTTCATCGCCAGGAAGTCAGGCGTATCGAGCCCGCCGAAGCGATGCCCGGCATCGTGGCGAACGTAGGCGAGCCCAAGCTCGCCCACGCACCACATCAACGCCTGCATGTTGGATGAGGTCTTGCGGCCCCAGATCGTCAGCACAGTCGCGCTCAGCTGAGGAAATCAGGCTCCTCGCGCGTCAGCTTGCGGATGATCGCCTTCATGAACGTCCGCCCATAGGCCTTGAACATCGGCGAATCGTCGGGGTAGGTCGCCACGATCGCCGGCGGAATATGCTTCAGCTCCGCCCCGCCGGCCTCGGCCAGCAGCTGGATCTTGCAGGTATCCTCCAGGTAGATCAGCCGCAGCAGCGCCTCGCCCAGCGTGGAACCGATCACCAGCGGGCCGTGGTTCATCATCATCAGCACGGTGGCCTTGCCGATCACCCCGGCCAGCCGCTCGCCCTCGGCCGGCGTCACCGCCGCCCCGTTGAACCCGTCATCGTAGGCGATCGAATTGTAGAACGACATGCCGGAGAGATAGGTGTGCGCGATCCGCCCATCCTTGCGCGTGCAGATCGCGGTCGCATGATGCATGTGCGTGTGCAGCGCCGCGGTCGCCTGCGGCAGAATGCGATGGATCGGCGCATGGATGCAGAACGCCGTCAGCTCCACCGTGTGGCCGTTGGTGGAAATGATCGTGCCGTCATGCGTCGCCAGCACCAGCGAGCTCACGGTCACTTCCGACCAGAAATACCCCTCGGGGTTGATCAGCATCAGGTCCGGCCGGCCCGGCACCGCCACCGAGAAGTGGTTGCACACGCCAGACTGGAAACCGAGCCGCGAGGCCCAGCGGCAGGTGGCGGCCAGCTCGATCTTGGCCTGGCGAATCGCTTCGCTGTCGAGCGACGGGTTCTGCATCGTGTCCATGGGGGCGCCTTCGCAGGGAACGGGAGGCCAAGAGGCTAGGACGGCAAGGCCCCCCTTGGCCAGAGCCCGCTACTTGCCGCGCAGCGAAAGCAGATAGGCCACCACATTGTCCACGTCGTTGCGCGCCAGCGAAAGGTTCGGCATCCGCCCCTGAGAGGTGCCGGAATGCTGCGCCGAAAGAAACGCCCGCAACCCCTCCGCGCTCACCCCGGGCCGGCCGGCGATAGCCGCAAAGGTGGCCGCGACATCGGCGCCCCGGGCCGGGTTGTCCTCCACCACATGGCAATTGGCGCACCACATCCGGGCGATCTCGCGGCCCTTCACCGGGTCGCCGTCCTCCGCCGGGGCCTGCGCGAAGGCCTGGGGGGCGAGGGCCACCACCAGCATCGCGCCCAACATCATCTGCCGCATCGCCGGTTCTCCTGCCTTGCCGCAACACCCCCAGCATCCTCCCGCACCCCGGCCGGGGCAAGCGCGCAGCGCGTACAGTTGCCGCGCGTGCAGGTCACGCTACTGTTGCCCGCAAGGCCGGATCGAACCGGCAGGGCGGAGGAACGTGCATGCAGTTCGACACCATCATCGTGGGCGGCGGCTCCGCCGGCTCCGTGCTCGCCAACCGCCTCTCCGCCCGCAGCTTCCACCAGGTGCTGCTCTGCGAAGCCGGCATGGACACGCCGCACGGCAAGGTCCCGCACGAGATCCTCGATAGCTACCCCGGCACCGCCTACCTCAACTCGAAATTCCTCTGGAACGAACTGAAGGTCACCACCGAGGTGATCAGCCACAACAACCCCGACGCCCCGAAACCCCGCCTGCGCAAATACGAACAGGCCCGCGTCCTCGGCGGCGGCAGCTCCATCAACGGCCAGCTCGCCAACCGCGGCGCCCCCACCGACTACGACGAATGGGAAGCCCGCGGCGCCGCCGGCTGGCGCTGGGAGAACGTGCTGCCGTTCTTCAAGAAGATCGAGCGCGACATGGATTTCAACGACGAGTGGCACGGCCAGGAAGGCCGCATCCCCGTCCGCCGCATCTGGCCCGATTTCTGGCCCGAACACGCCAAGGGCCTCGCCGAAGCCCTCAAGCAATCCGGCATGAAATACCTGCCCGACCAGAACGGCTTCTTCGAAGACGGCTACTTCCCCATCACCATCTCCAACGCCTACGAACGCCGCGTCTCCGCCGCCATCGGCTACCTCGATCCCGCCACCCGCGCCCGCCCCAACCTCACCATCTCCACCCTCACCCAGGTCAGCGGCCTCATCTTCGAAGGCAACACCTGCGTCGGCATCGAAGCCCTGGTGAACGGCCAGAAACAAACCTTCCGCGGCAAGGAGGTCATCCTCTCCTGCGGCGCCATCCACTCCCCCGCCCACCTCATGCGCGCGGGCATCGGCCCCGCCGGCCATTTGCGCGACATGGGCATCGAAGTCCGCCACGCCCTGCCCGGCGTCGGCCAGCGCCTCATGGACCACCCCTCCATCGCCCTCGCCGCCTTCGTGAAGCCCTTCGCCCGCATCAACGAAACCACCCGCCGCCACATCATGCTCGGCTGGCGCTACTCCTCCGGCATGGGCGGGGCGCCTGCCGGCGACATGTTCGTCACCGCCGCCACCAAATCCTCCTGGCACGCCGTGGGCGAGCAGATTGCCGCCGCCATCCTGTTCGTCAACAAAACCTACTCCGAAACCGGCGAAGTCAAACTCCAATCCACCGACTGGCGCACCGAACCCGAAGTCGCCTTCAACCTCCTCTCCGACAAGCGCGACCTCGACCGCCTGGCCGACGGCTTCCGCCGCATGGCCGCCCTCCACCTCATGGACGCGATGAAACGCGTCACCGACGACCCCTTCCCCGCCAGCTACTCCGACAAAGTCCGCCAGGTCGGCGTCATCAACGGCAAGAACAAGTTCCTCACCGACATCATGGCCAAACTGCTCGACGGCCCCGCCGCCCTGCGCAAACTCCTGTTGCAGAAGCTGGTCATGGAGGAATTCACCATCGAACAGGTGCTCTCCGACGAAGACGCCATGGAAGCCTTCGTCCGCCGCGCCGCCGTCGGCGTCTGGCACGCCAGCTGCACCTGCCGCATGGGCAGCGACGACGACCCCATGGCCGTCACCGACCCCACCGGCCGCGTCCGCGGCATCGACGGCCTGCGCGTCTGCGATGCCTCCATCTTCCCCGTCGTGCCCTGCGCCAATACCAACTTCCCCACCCTCATGACCGCCGAAAAAGTCGCCGCCGCGATCCTGGCGGGGCACTGAGGTGGAGAAAGAGAAAGCACGGCCAGGGGCTTTGCCCCTGGACCCCACTGGGGCCTTAGGCCCCAGCCCCCGCGACCTTTTCCGCCTTCGGCGGGAGGGGCCGACCCGGTCTGTGTCGCGCGCCGAGACGGCCCCTCCCGCCAAAGGCGGAAAGTCACGTGGGTCCAGGGACCTCAGGTCCCTGGCGGGTCCAGGGCAGAGCCCTGGCCTTGCCTTCCCTTACAGCGCCAGTTCCACGCAGACCGGCACGTGGTCGCTGGCCTGGGTCCAGTCGCGGGCGTCTTGGAGGATGGTATGGCGGGCCAGGTTGCCGCCGAGGTCGTCGGTCACCCACACATGGTCCAGCCGCCGGCCGCGGTTGGAGGCGCGCCAGTCCCGGTTGCGGTAGGACCACCACGTGTAGAGCTTCTCGTCTTCGGGCACGAAGCGCCGCACCCCGTCCACCCAGCCGGCGCGCTGCCAGGCGAGCAGGCCTTCGGTTTCGATGGGGGTGTGGCTCACCACGTCCAGCAGCTGCTTGTGGCTCCAGACGTCGTGTTCCAGCGGCGCGATGTTGAGGTCGCCCACCAGCACAGTGCGGGAGAGGTTGGTGCGGGCGGCGAACCACTGGGTGGCTTCGGACATGAAATCCAGCTTGTGGCCGAACTTGTCGTTCACGGTGCGGTCGGGCACGTCGCCGCCGGCCGGGATGTAGAAATTGTGCAGCTCCACCGGCCCGCCGGGCGCATCCAGCTCCACCGCGAGGTGGCGGCAATCGCCCTTGCCGCACCAATCGGGCGCCAGGTCGTGATGGACGAACGGGATGCGCGACAGGATCGCCACCCCGTTATAGCCCTTCATGCCGCGGAAGCGGACGTGCTCGAACCCCAGCGCCTTCACGCCGTCCAGCGGGAACAGCTCGTCCGGCACCTTGGTTTCCTGCAGGCACAGCACGTCCGGCTCCAGCGCCTCGATCAGGCGCGGGAGCAGGGGCAGGCGCAGGCGCAACGAGTTGATGTTCCAGGTGGCGATCCGCAGCGGCCGCCGCCGGGGCTGCGTCGCCATCAGACGATCTTGGTCCGCACGGTGCCGACGCCTTCCACCACGCCTTCCAGCACGTCCCCGCGCTGCACGGCGGCCACGCCTTCCGGCGTGCCGGTGTAGATCAGGTCGCCGGGCGCGAGCGTGACCAGCTTCGACAGGTAGGAAATCGTCTCCGCCACGCTCCAGATCAGCAGGCTGAGGTCCGATACCTGGCGCACCTGGCCGTTCACCTTCAGCTCGATCTTGCCCTTCGTGGGGTCGGCGAGCGTGGAAGCGGGCACCAGCGTGCCGATCGGGGCGGAATGGTCGAAGCCCTTGCCCATGTCCCAGGGCTTGCCTTCCTTCTTGGCCGCGTTCTGCAGGTCGCGCCGGGTCATGTCGAGCCCGGCGGCATAGCCCCACACGTGCTTCAGCGCATCGGCCTCGGCGATGTTGGCCCCGCCGGTGCCGATGGCCACCACCAGCTCCATCTCGTGGTGCAGGTCCTTGCTCATCGGCGGGTACGGCATGTCGGCGTCGTTCATCAGCAGCGCATCGGCCGGCTTGCAGAAGAAGAACGGCAGCTCGCGATCGGGGTCGCTGCCCATCTCGCGCGCATGGGCGGCGTAGTTGCGGCCGACGCAGAAGATCCGGCGCACCGGAAACGCCCCGCCACCGGCTACCGGCACGGCGGTCACGGCGGGCGGTGCAATCACGTAAGCAGAGGTCGCGGCATCCTGGGGCATGGCTGGGGTCCCGACTGGCGAAAAAGGTCCGTCCGTATACCGAACGCAAGGCATACCGCCTATCCCCGGCCCAAATCGGCTACACTCCCGGGAACGAGGATAAGGGGCCCCGCCGATGATCGCCGTGCCGATCCGCTTCGCCTTGCCCGTGCTGTTCCTGCTGCTCGCCCAGTTCGCCGCCCTCGCCCAGCCCGTGACGCATGCGCGGCTGGACCGATCCATGGACCGCTACGTGGTGGCGCGCGACCTCACCTACGTGGAGACCAGCACGCAAACCAGCACGCTGCTCACCCAGCGTGGCCTGCGCGCCGGGGAACGCGCCGCCCGCAGCTTCTACCCCGACAAGCAAACGCTGGAGGTGGTGGAAGCCTGGGTGGACCAGCCCGACGGCACCCGCCTGCCCGTGCCCGCCTCGTCCATCTTCACCCGCCCCTCCGCCGCGAGCCAAAGCGCGCCCGGCTTCACCGGCAGCCTCACCACCACCGTGCTGTTCCCACAGCTGCGCGAAGGCAGCCGCACCCACATCACCTGGCGCCGCACCCAGAAGGTGGCGCCGCTGATGGGCTTCAGCGTCTCCAACCAGGCGCTCATCGAATGGGCCACCACCGAAGACACCACGGAGATCGAACTCCCCGCCGACCTCCCCTTCGCCTGGCGCACCAAGGAAGGCCTTCTGGGCGGCCGCTTCCAGGTGGAAGACACCACCGAAGCCGGCACCCGCCGCATCCGCGCCACCATCCGCGACATCCCCCCGCGCGAGGCCGAACGCAACAGCGTCTCCAGCAGCGATTTCCAGCCCTTCTTCGTCGCCACCACTCAGCCGAACCTCGAAGCCCTCGGCGCCCTCTACCATCGCCAATCCGCCGACCGCGTCACCCCCACGCCCGAAATCACCGCCCTCGCCGCCCGCATCGTCGGCGACAAGACCGGCCGCGACGCCGCCCGGGCCATCTACGAATGGATCACCGGCAACATCCGCTACGTCGCCGTCTATCTCGACCCCGATGACGGCTGGGTGCCCCACGCCGCCGCCGAAATCCTCAAGAACGGCTACGGCGACTGCAAGGACCACGTGGCGCTGATGCAGGCCCTGCTCACCGCCCGCGGCATCCGCAGCCACGCCACCATCATCGACTGGGGCAGCCGCACCACCGACCTGCCGCTCCCCCTGCCCGGCCAGTTCAACCACGCCATCATCTACCTGCCGGACTGGGACCACTACGCCAACCCCACCGACCACTACGCCGGGTTCGACGCGCTGGACCGCCGCCTCTCCGGCAAAACCGTCGTCCTCGCCACCCCCGAAGGCCAGGTCGCCCGCACGCCACCCTCCCGGCCGGACCAGAACCGCTACCACCTCGCCACCACGCTCACGATCGACGCCGATGGCACCATGAACGCCACCGCCCGCATCACCCTCTCGCCCAACACCGAAATCGGCCTGCGCAGCGCCATCGCCAACGCCCCCAGCCTGCGCGAACTCGCCGAGCGCATCCTCTCCGGCACCGCCGAAGGCGGCGTCGGCACGCTCAATGCCAGCAACCCCCGCGACCTCTCCCGCCCGCTGGACCTCTCCGCCGCCTGGCAGGCCCGCAACGCCGTCACCTTCCAGCAAGACACCGCCTACCTGCGCATCCCTGCCGGCATCGACATCACCCCGGCCACCCGCCTGCGCAGCAAACTCGCCTCCGCCGGCACCCGAGACACCCCCATGCTCGCCGATGTCGGCGAACACATCTGGGACACCACGATCACCCTCGCCCCCACCCTCACCGCCACCCGCCTGCCCGAGGACGTCACCGTCACCACCACCGCCGGCACCTACACCGTCACCTACCGCCGCACCGGCAACACCCTCTCCATCCGCCGCCACCTCGTCGTGGCCCAGGATGTGATCCAGCCGCAGAACTACCCCGCCCTCGAAACCCTCCTCGCCGCCCCGTTGGCGGACGCCCGCACCGCCCTGGTCCTGAAACGAGGGGACGGCGAGTAGCACCGGGCGGCTTTGAGAGAAGGCCAGGGGCTCTGCCCCTGGACCCCGCTGGGGCCTTAGGCCCCAGACCCCTCGACCTTATTCCGCCTTCGGCGGGGAGGGGCCGTCGAGGCGGTGGAGAGACCCGGGCGGCCCCTCCCCGCCGAAGGCGGAAGCTGATGTGGGTCCAGGGACCTCAGGTCCCTGGCGGGTCCAGGGCTGAGCCCTGGTCTTCCCTGAGAGCCACCCAGCGCCCCTCGCCCTACCCCTTCTTCAGGTTCCAGTGCAGCGCGAACGGGCCGCGGACGATGTCGGTGAGGTTGGTTCGGGCGGCCATGGGGTAGAACCATTGCCCGGTGGGGATCACCGGCACTTGCTGGAACGCGTAGGCTTGGAGTTCCTCGCAGACCTTTTTCTGCGCGGCGCGGTCGGGTGAATCGAGCCAGGCGTTGCGCATGTCCTCCATTTTCGGGTCATCCGGCCAGCCGAACCAGGCGCCGTTGCCGTTGCCGCGGATCGGGAAGTGGCCGCCCGGATCGATCACCGACATGCCGCCCCAGGAGGTGCAGAAGGCATTCCACCCGCCCTTTTCCGGCGGCTCCCGGCTGGCGCGGCGCGCGACCAGGGTGGACCAGTCCATGGAGATGAACTCCACGTTCAGCCCCACCTTCACGAACACGTCGCGCACCACCTGGGTCATCTGCGCCAGAGCCGGCTGATCGCTGGGCGACATCAGCACGATCTTCTCGCCCTTGTAGCCGCTCTCCTGCACCAGGCGGCGCGCCAGGGCGAGGTCGCGCTTGCCGGTGAGTACGTCGAGCCCGGCCTTGTTGGCCATCGGCCCGCCTTCGGTGAAGAAGCCCACGGGCACCTTGCCCAGCTCCTTCTGGTCGCCGATCACCGCATCCAGGAATTCCTGCTGGTCGATCGCCGGCAGGATCGCCTGCAGCAGCTTGCGGTTGTTGAACGGCGCGTGGAGGAAGTTCGGGCGGATCACGCCGATCCAGCCGAAGGGATCGTTCACGAAGGAGCGCACGCCGGGGCTTTTGCCTAGCATCGGCACCAGGTCGATCGTGGGCACGTGCACCCAGTCGATCTCGCCGGCCCGCAGCGCCGAGGCCGCCGTGGCGCCATCGGGCATCACGATCTGCTCCACGCGATCCACGAACACCCGCTTGGCGCCGGAGAACATGTTCGGCGCTTCGCTGCGCGGGATGTATTTCTCGTTCTTCACCCACACGGCCTTGGCGCCGGAGATCCATTCATCGGTCTTGAAGATGAACGGGCCGGACCCGGTGGTATCGGTGATCTGCTTGAACGGATCGGTCTGCGCCACCTGCTCCGGCATCACGAAGCAATAGCCGTGGCCCAGGGCAGAGAGCGTGTGCGCGAAGGGCTTCTTCAGCCCGATGGTGAAGGTCTTGTCGTCCACCACCTTCATCTCGTCCATCACCGCGCCCAGCGCCTGGCCCCAGGCCGCGCGCTTGGACCAGCGGCTGATGGAGGCGATGCAATCCTGGGCGCGAACCTTCTCGCCGTTATGGAAAGCCAGCCCGTCGCGCAGCTTGATGGTGTAGGTGCGCCTGTCGTCCGACAGCGTATGGCCCTCGGCCATCTGCGCATGCGGGTTCAGCCCTTCGTCGGAGCCGAACAGCGTGTCGTACACCATGTAGCGGTGCACGTTGGCGACGGGGGCCTTGGTCCAGACCGGATCGATGCTGGCCAGGTTGGCCTCCGGCGCGATCTTCAGCACCTTCGCCGGTTGCGCGATCGAGGGGATCGGCAACGCCGCCGCTGCCGTGGCCGAAAGGAAAGTCCGCCGCTGCATACCCGCCTCCGCTATGTTCCAGCCCCTATCCTGGGGCTGGCGCGGGGGGGGGGCGGGTCAAGCGGCTCGAGTGGTTACGCCGCGCGGGTGCTCAGCACCTGCCAGGCCTGGGCGAAGGCTTCGGCCATCTGTTCGGCCGGCAGCGCGCCGGAGAACAGCAGGTAGCCGCCCATCAGGAAGCTCGGCACGCCGGAAATCCCGCCCTGCCGCGCCGCCGCATCGCCACGCAGCACCACCTCGCGCCCCTCGTCCCCGGCATACATCGCGTCGAGCGCCGCACGATCCAGCCCCGCCGCCGCGGCCGTCTCGGTCAGCAGCGCGACATCGCCGAGGTCGCCGCCGTCGACGAAATACAGCTTGAACAGCGCCTCCAGCACCGCATCCTGTACCCCGTGCTGGCCGGCCAGCCAGATCGCCCGATGCGCATTCACCGTGTTCGGCGTGCGCGTCAGCCGGTCCAGATGGAACTCCAGCCCGATCCCCGCCGCCGTCTCCGTGATGCGCGCATCCATCGCCTGGGATTTCTCCCAGGAGCCGAACTTCTGGATGCGGTATTCCTTCCGGTCCCAGCCCTCTGCCGGCATGTCCGGGTTCAGCTGGAACGGGTGCCAGGCCACATCGAACTGCAGCCCCTTCTCCGCCAGCAGCGCCAGCGCACGCTCCAGCTGCCGCTTGCCGATGTAGCACCACGGGCAGATGGCGTCTGAAATCACATCGATCCTGGGCGCGATGCTGCTGGACATGGTGCTGGCCTGACGGTTGTGGTGCCCCCACTATATCAGCACCGGCAACGCGGGAGCCACCAGATGTCGCAACAGTATCGAACTGCCCTGATCATCGGCACCGGCCCGGGCCTGTCCTCCTCCCTGGCCCGCCTCTTCGCCTGCCACGGCCTGTCCGTCGCCGTCGCCGCGCGCAACGTGGATAAACTCGCCGCCCTGGCCGCCGAAACCGGCTGCTCCACCCACGCCTGCGACGCCGCCGACCCCGCCGCCATGGACCGCCTCTTCACCGAAGTCGAAGCCCGCCACGGCGCGCCAGACGTGGTGGTCTACAACGCCTCCGCCCGCGCCCGCGGCCCGATCACCGGCCTGGACCCCGAAGCCGTCCGCCGCGCGCTGGAAATCTCCGCCTTCGGGGCCTTCCTCACCGCCCAGCAAGCCGCACGCCGCATGCTGCCCGCTGGCCACGGCGCCATCCTGCTCACCGGCGCCACCGCCGGCGTGAAGGGTTTTCCTAATTCCTCCAGCTTCGCCATGGGCAAGTTCGCCCTGCGCGGCCTGGCCCAATCCCTCGCCCGCGAACTCGCCCCGCAAGGCGTGCACGTGGCCCACTTCGTCATCGACGGCAGCATCGGGGCTGGGGACACCCAACTCTCGCCGGATGCGATCGCGGAAACCTATTGGCACGTGATGCACCAGCACCGGTCGGCCTGGAGCTGGGAAGTGGAGGTGCGGCCGTTCGTGGAGAAGTGGTAAAATATTGAACTATAAAACTAGGCTGGTAATCCAATTGACAAAAATTCCAACAAAAATTGCAACAATCACCGCCACAACTACAAGCGTTCTTCTATTGGTAATAATTCTATGTCTTTGGATTCCACCTCCAATCAGAAAGGTAGATCGAGGAAATAAACTTCCGAATATATTCCCCCAGTATACAGCGGCTGTGTTCATAACCCATCCAATGGCCAACATCCACCACCAAAGACTACGCCCAAATTCACTAGTTTTTGGATTTGTATAATAAAAAACGTGATATCCACCGATAAAAAGTAATACGATTCCAATGATCCAAAATAAGCTTTTTATAGCGATGGCTTTGTATCTGGGTAGCACAAAATTCGCAAAATCCGCCTTAGAAAGTTCTATCTGAGACGCAAGCCGCCGCTCAATGAGGTGCGTTGCATCCGGATCGCCGGATAGATTATACCTAACTACACCCTCGCCTCCATACCTAACATCTATTGATCTAATATTCGCGATTTCCGACGAATTTGATCCGAACAATTCTAAATATTCAATTTTTCTATGTTGTGTATTATCAAAATCAAGAACATAAGACAATTCTGTTGTTTCAATATTACTTCCGTCGGAGCATCCTAATACGATTTTGGGATTTTTTGTATTTTGAGATACTATTTCCCAAATCCCCTTGATTCTCTCTGCGTCAAGACAGAAGGCGAGGTCAAGGTTACGACTGATCCGAATGCTGGCAGTCACATCGTCGCCCCAATCACCCAAGGCGCGAACTCCGCAGCGCCGAAATCAAACAACTCGCTCTTGCTCGGCTCCCCCGAAGCCGTGCGGAGAAAAAGATCGAAAATCCGTGCCCCGCATTCGGCGATCGTCTCGTCGCCGTCCGTTACGGTGCCGCAGTTGATGTCCATGTCCTCTTCCATCCGCCGGAACATGGCCGAGTTCGTCGCCAGCTTCAGCGAAGGCGCCGGTTTGCACCCGAACACGCTGCCCCGCCCGGTGGTGAAGGCCACCAGGTTCGCCCCGCCCGCCACCTGCCCGGTCGCCGCCACCGGGTCGTAGCCGGGCGTATCCATGAAGATGAACCCCTTGCGTGTGGGCCACTCGGCATAGCCCACCACCTCCACCAGGTTGGTGCTGCCGGCCTTGGCCATCGCGCCCATGGATTTCTCCAGGATCGTCGTCAGCCCGCCGGCCTTGTTCCCGGGCGAGGGATTGGAATCCATCTCCGCCCCTTCCCGCGCCGTATAAGCCTCCCACCAGCGCATCAGCCCCACCAGCTTCTCACCCACGGCCCGATCCGGCGCGCGCCGCGTCAGCAGATGCTCCGCGCCATAGGTCTCCGGCGTTTCCGACAGGATCACGCTGCCGCCATGCCGCACCAGCAGGTCGCTCGCCACGCCCAGCGCCGGGTTGGCGGAAACGCCGGAATACCCGTCGCTGCCGCCGCATTGCAGCGCCACGGTCAGCTCGCTCACCGGGCACGGCACGCGCACCACGTT
>CAMDAM010000125.1 GCA_945888575.1 Asaia bogorensis
CCAACCAACCGGGAAACGCCCATGAAACTCGCCTTCTCCGCCGCCAGCCCCTATGTCCGCAAGGTCATGGCGGTTGCCATCGCCCGCGGTGTCGACAGCCGCATCGAAAAGGCCAAGATCGGCACCACCGACCCCGCGCTGCTGGTCATGAACCCGCTCTCCAAGGTGCCCTCCCTGGTCACCGACGATGGCATGGCGCTGTATGACAGCCCGGTGATCTGCGAATACGTGGACAGCCTGGGCGCCGGCCCCGGCACCTTCCCGGCCCCTGGCCCCGCGCGCTGGAACGCCCTGCGCCTGGCCGCCCTCGGCGACGGCATCATGGACGCCAGCCAGCCGCGCCGCCGCGAGCTCGCCCTGCCGCAGGACGAAGGCCGCACCACCTGGATCGAACAGCAGAAGGGCAAGGTTGTCCGCTCGCTCGATGCCCTGGAAGCCGAAGCCGACACGCTGGGCCACCTCGCAACCTACGGCGAGATCACCGTGGCCTGCGCCCTGGGCTACCTGGATTTCCGCTTCCCGCATGAGCCCTGGCGGCCTGGGCACCCCAAGCTGACCGCGTGGTACGAGAAGGTCGTCGCCCTGCCCCCGATGGCGCAGACGATGCCGGTGGGCTGAAGAAAGAGGACGTCATTCGTTTGCGCCGGGGCAATCCCCGGCGCAAACGAATGAAAGTTTTTTGGTTCTTTTTTTCAAAAAAGAACGCGCTTTCTTATCTGGGCCGCGCCATGGCCGCCGCCCATTTATGCTTCCAGTAGATCATCTGCGCCGGTGCCCGCCCCAGGGGCCCGCCCGCGAAGGGCAGCCCGAAGCGGCGGAACATCTGCCAGCGCGTATCGCCTTCCGTGATGGCCGACGCCAGCAGGTTGCCGGCCATGGTGGTGATCCCCATCCCTAGCCCGCCGAACCCCGTCGCCACCCAGCGGCCGGGGCCGATGGCGCCGATCATCGGCATGCGGTGCCTGAGGTACGGCATCATCCCGCCCCAGGCCACTTCCACCTTCACACGGTCGAGGTCCGGGTAGAACCACGCCATGTCCCGCCGCAGCGATTCCGTGAGCCACGCATGGCTCGGCTTGAACGCCGCCACGCGGCCACCCCAGAGCAGGCGCCCATCCTCCAGCGGCCGGTAGTAGTTGGTGGCGAAGCTGCGGTCGGCCAGCGAGATCTTCGTACCGATCACCCGCGCGAGGTTCTCGCCGAGCGGCTCCGTCACCATGGTGTAGGTCGGCACCGGAATGGTCGCCATCGCCACCTTCCAGTCCAGCAGCCCGACATAGCCGCCGCCGGCCATCACCACCTGGTCGCACAGCACCCGCCCGCGCGGCGTGCGCACCACCTGCCGCCCGCCCTGGCGGGAGAGGCCCGTGGCCGGGCTTTCCTCATGCAGCCGTGCCCCCAACCGGGCGGCGGCGGCGGCCGTGCCGCGGGTGAACTTCAGCGGATTGAGGCTGAGGGCGGCCATGTCCAGGATGCCGTCGGAATAGCGCGTGGTGGCCAGCTTCTCGCGCACGGTCTGCCGCGACCACACGATCAGGTCGCGGCCGAAATCGCGGGCCATGAACTCGGCATAGCGGGCCATCTCGCCGTCATCCTCGGCCATGGCGAAGATCAGCCGGCCATCGACCATCTCCCCCACGTCGATGCCGTATTGGGCAATGCGGCGGCGGATCAGCAGCAGGGCCTGAAGCGTCATGCCATACAGCTCGCGCGCATCCGGCAGGCCCACCTGCGCCACCAGGTCTTCCACCCGCGTGGGATAGCCGGGCACCACGAAGCCGCCATTGCGGCCGGAGGCACCCCAGCCGACGCGCTTGCGCTCCAGCAGCACCACGCTGCGGCCGCGCTCGGCGAGATCGAGCGCCGTGGCCAGGCCGGCCATGCCGCCGCCGATCACGCAAACCTCGGCCTGCACCTCCCCGTCCAGCGCCGGGTAGCGCAGCGCGGTCTCTACGGTGCGTGCGTAGTGGCTGTCCTCGTACCCGGTCACGACGTCACCACACGCAGCGCCGCCGGGTCTGCCGAAACCCGCACTGCCGCACCCTGTTCGAAGCGTCGGCCATCGCGGTTGCCCACGCGCACCCGCACCACAAGCCCGTCCGCCAACGCCACAAGGTAGGTCGAGTCGGCCCCGTCATACACCACCTGCGCCACCGTTCCGGCTAGGCCGGCGCCATCCGGCGCCATCATCGCCCGCTCCGGCCGGAGCACCAGCGTTGCGGCTTCCGGCCCGTCCTCGGCCGCTTCCAGCTCGCCGCCGGCCACCGCGAATCGGCGCGCCCCCACCCGCCGCGCCGGCAGCAGGTTCGCCTCGCCCACGAAATCAGCCACGAACCGGCTCGCCGGCCGTTCATACACCTCGGCCGGGGTTCCCACCTGCTCCACCTTGCCGGCCCGCATCACCGCGATCCGGTCCGACAGGCTCAGCGCCTCGTGCTGGTCGTGCGTGACAAACACGAAGGTGATGCCGGTTTCCGCCTGCAGCCGCTTCAGCTCCAGCCGCATCTCGTTGCGCAGCTTCAGGTCCAGCGCCGAGAGCGGCTCGTCCAGCAGCAGCAGCCGCGGCGAGGCCGCCAGCGCCCGGGCCAGCGCCACACGCTGCTGCTGCCCGCCGGAAAGCTGGTTCGGCTTGCGCCCGCCCAGGCCGGAAAGCCGAACCAGCGCCAGCATCTCCTCCACCCGCGCCGTGATCTCGGCGCGTGGCCGCTTCTGCATCTGCAGCGCGAAGGCCACGTTCTCCGCCACGGTCATGTGCGGGAACACGGCATAGCTCTGGAACACCGTGTTCACCGGCCGCCGGTGCGGCGGCAGCCCATCCAGCGGCAGACCACCCAGCGTGATGGTGCCGGAATCCTGCGGCTCGAACCCCGCGATCGCCCGCAGCAGCGTGGTCTTGCCGCAGCCTGAGGGACCCAGCAGCGTGAAGAACGCGCCCGCCGCGATGTCGATGGAAACGCCGTCCAACGCCCGCACGGCGCCGCCGAAGGTTTTGCGCAGATCGCGGCAGGCCAGTTCTCCCGCCGCCGCCACCGTCAGTGCGTCCAGTTCTCCGTCCGGCCGGCACGGAAATTGTCGCTATAGGCCTTGGGCTTCATCACCCGCGCCTTCGGCAGTTCCACCACGTGCGCGATGCCCTCGCGCTGCGCATAGGCCACAGCGTCCTCGCGGCTTTGGAACACCAGCTTCACCTGGGCCTGGGTGTCGGCGCTGCCGATCCAGCCCATCAGCGGGTCGGCCCGCCGTGCCTCGGCCGGCTCGAATTCCAGCACCCAGTCATCCGTCTTCGCCTTGCCGGACTGCATGGCGTTCTTGGGGATCTGGTAGATGCGCGCCCGCATGGCCACTCCTCGTCACAAACTCGATCTGGTCGGGGCGGCCGGACTCGAACCGGCGGCCTCGTGTACCCAAAACACGCGCGCTACCAGGCTGCGCCACGCCCCGTTCCCAGAACGGGCCGGAAGCTAGGCGCGAGACCCGCCAAGCGCAAGCATTCAGCCGCCGGGCACCATGAAGATGGTGTGCGAAACGCGGTCCCCTACCCGGATATCCAGCCGCTCGCAGGTTCCGGCCGCCACCTCCAGAGTCGCGCGCACCGGCACCATGCTGTCCACGATGGCCAGGCTCTGCGGCACCGTCCGCTCGGCGATGGTCTTGATGCGGCCATCCTGCCCGATGAACACCATGTCCAGGCTCACGATGGTGTTGCGCATCCACATCTGGGAGCGCCGTTCGCGGCCCCAGTCGAACAGCATCCCGCCATCCGCCGGCACACGCTGGCGGAACATCAACCCGATGGATTGCTGCGCCGGCTCCAGCGCCATCTCCACCATGAAGTAGTACGACTTGCCGCGCCCGGTCACGATGCTCAGCCGCTCCTTGCGCAACTCGGGCTGCGGCCCGTCCTGCGCCGCCGCCACCTGCGGCACCATCAGGGCCCCCAGGCCCAGCAACAGCCCTCGGCGAATCATCATGCGAACTCCTCCAATGCCAGCACCGCCAGCCGCCTGATCTCCTCGCGCACCAGGCCTTCGCGCGGAGCATCGCGCAACGTGTCCAGCCAATGCGCCGGCGGCCGCCGCCCGGCCACGCGAGCATAGTGCAATTCGCCCAGCACCGCCGAAGCCTCCGGGGTTGCCCTGTCCGGAATCTCGATTCCGTTCAGCGTCGCCCAGATCCCAGCCCAGCAGCGCCCGGCGGAGAACGGATTGTAGCCCCCGCCCCCGGTCACCACCAGCCGCGGCGCCAGCCCCATCACCGCGCGCACCACCTGGAAATGCGCGTTGTTGGAGAGGGAAAGCTTCGCCAGCGGGTCCTCCTCCAGCGCATCCGCCCCCGCCTGCACCATGATCGCCTGGGGCCTGAACCGTTCGACCAGCGGCAGGATCGCCTCGTGCAGCAGCCAGCGCATCTCGCTGTCGTTGAAGCCCTGCGGCACCGGGAAATTCCGCGCCATGCCGCCGGCGCGGTCCTGCGCCAGCCCGGTATTCGGCCAGCGCCCGGCCTCGTGCACCGAGAGGGTGAACACCCGGTCGTCATCATGGAACGCGTCCTGCACCCCGTCCCCATGATGCGCGTCGATATCCAAATAGACGATCCGGCCCAGCCCCGCCGCCAGCCACTCCGAAATCCCCAGCACGCAGTCGTTCAGGAAGCAGAAGCCGCTCGCCCGATCCGGCCGCCCGTGATGTGTGCCGCCGCCGGGGCAATGCACCACGCCGCCCGGCAGCACCGTCCGGCACGCAAGCGCCACCCCGCCGGCCGAGGTCGCCGGCCGGCGGAACATCTCGCGAAAAATCGGGTTGCCCGCCGCCCCCAGCGCATGCCTCGCCCGGACCTCATCGGTTACCGCCTGCTCCGCCTCCGCCTGCTTCAGCGCGGCGACGTAATCGGGCGTATGGAACCGGTGCAACAGCCCATCCCCGGCCAGCTGCGCCTCCAGAAACCGCGCCTCCTCCATCCACCCCATCGCCCGCACCAGGTCGGTGCACACGGACACCCGCGGCACCGCCAGCGGGTGCTTCGGCCCGTAGCTGGACCGGCGATAGATCTCGCTGCCGACGTAGAACGGCCTCACGAAGCCGTCGGCAGCACCGTCGTCACGATCGATGCGTCCAGCGCCTCGTAGTCATGCAGGCCGATCGTCTCGTAGAGCTCGGCGCGGGTCTGCATGCGGTCCACCATGTTCTGCGTGCCGCCATCGCGCGCGATCGCCGCATACAGGTCGGAGCTCGCCTTGGCGGAAACGCGCATGGAGCTCACCGGCCAGATCACCATCGAGTAGCCCATCGCCTCGAACTCGCTGGCGGTGAAGAACGGCGTGCGGCCGAACTCCGTCATGTTGGCCAGCAGCGGCGCCTTCACGCGGCTGGCGAACTCGCGGAACATCTCCGCGGACGTCATCGCCTCCGGGAAGATCGCATCGGCCCCGGCCTCCAGATACAGCTTGGCCCGCGCCACCGCCCCGTCCATCCCCTCGCTCGCCGCCGCATCGGTGCGCGCGATCACGTACAGATGCCGCCGTGCCTTGCGCGCCGCGGCCACCTTGGCCGCCATGTCATGCGCATCGGCCAGCTTCTTGTCGTTCAGATGCCCGCATTTCTTCGGCAGCAGCTGGTCCTCGATATGCACCGCGCCGGCGCCGGCATCCTCGAAGCTGCGCACCATGTGCATCACGTTCAGCGCCTCGCCGTAGCCGGTGTCCCCGTCCACCAGCAGCGGCAGGCCAGAGGCGCGGGCCACCTGGCGCACGAAGAAGCACACCTCGTCCACCGTGATCATCCCCACATCGGGAATGCCCATGCTGGCCGTCATCGCCGCACCCGACAGGTAGAGCCCCTCGAACCCCGCCCGCCTGGCCTGCAGCGCCGCCATCCCATTGTGCGCGCCGGGCAGCTGGGCAATTCCGCCCCGCTCCACCAGGCGACGGAACCGCACTCCGGCGGGCTCATGCGGCAGGTCATCGGCGATCAAATAGGGCATAACGCGGTTTCCCTTGGCGGAACGGGGGCGGCGCCCCAGCTATATGGGCCGGGCGTCGGTTGCACGCCTTCCCCCCTATAAGTAACTTCCGCCCCGCGCAACGGAGAACGGCAGCAACATGGACATGTCCGGCGAGCGGCGGATCACCGCGCCGCGCGAAAAGGTGTGGGCCGCCCTCAACGACCCCCTGGTCCTCAAGGCCTCCATCCCCGGCTGCGACACGCTGGAGAAGCTTTCGGAGACCGAGCTGAAGGCCACCGCCTCGATCAAGATCGGCCCCATCGCCGCCAAGTTCGCCGGCAAGGTGCAGCTGCTGGATCTCGATCCCCCCAACGGCTACCGCATCGAGGGCGAAGGCCAGGGCGGCGTCGCCGGCTTCGCCAAGGGCGGCGCCAGCGTGCGCCTCGTGCAGGACGGTGCCGACACCATCCTCTCCTACGACGTGAAGGCCAATGTCGGCGGCAAGATCGCCCAGCTCGGTGCCCGCCTGATCGACGCCACCGCCAAGCAGATGGCCGACGCCTTCTTCGACCGCTTCGCCGCCCAGGTTGCCACCGCGGAACCCGAAGCCGCCGCCGAAGCCACGCCCGCGCCCGCCGCCGCCCCCACCCCAGCCGCCCCGACCATCTCGCTGCTGGATCTCATCCCGCGCGAGCCCGGCGGCCTGCCCATCACCGCCTGGATCGGCATCGCGCTATTCATCCCCGTCGCCCTGCTGCTGCTCAAGGGCTTCTTCTGATGACCACGGCCCTGCCCGCCACCGTTGCCGACACCGCCGCCCTGCTGGAAGCCGGCGGCTACGTCGCCGACACGGCGCTCGCCACCACCGTCCACCTCGCCATGGCCATGGAACGCCCGCTGTTCCTCGAAGGCGAGCCCGGCACCGGCAAGACCGAGATCGCCAAGGTCCTGGCCGGCGGCCTCAACCGCCGCCTCGTCCGCCTGCAATGCTACGACGGCCTGGACCTTGCCGCGGCAGCCTATGAGTGGGACCACGCCCGCCAGCTCATGGCCATCCGCATCGCCGAAGCCACCGGCACCGCCGACCGCCAGTCCCTGGCCAGCGACATCTACGCCCGCGAATACCTGCAATCCCGCCCGCTGCTCAGCGCCATCGACCCGGACCAGCCCCCCGCTGTTCTTCTTATCGACGAGCTGGACCGCGCCGACGAACCCTTCGAAGCCTTCCTGCTGGAGCTGTTGGCGGACTTCCAGATCACCGTTCCGGAATACGGCACCATCCACGCCAAGACGAAGCCCGTGGTGGTCCTCACCTCCAACCGCACCCGCGAAGTGCACGACGCCATCCGCCGCCGCTGCCTCTACCACTGGGTGGACTACCCCGACGCCAAGCGCGAACGCGCCATCCTTGCCCGCAAGGCCCCCCACGTGCAGCCCAAGCTGGCCGCCGAAATCGTCGCCTTCGTGCAGAAAATCCGCGGCCAGGACCTGTTCAAGCAACCCGGCGTCGCCGAAAGCATCGACTGGGCCGGCGCGCTCACCCACCTCAACCAGGCCGAACTCACGCCGGGGGCGGTGGATGAAACCCTGGGCGTGCTGCTGAAATACCAGGACGATATCGCCAAGATCAAAGGCGCGGAGGCGGCGAGGCTCGTCACCGAAGCGAAAGCGGCAGTGGACTAAGGAAGGACTTCTTTTTGTGAACAAAAGGAAGCAAAAAAACTTCATTAATGGCGCTGGGGATAACCTCCCCCGCGTCCGTGGAGTCACGCCGCCGACATCAGCAAACGAACAAAGTTTTTTTGCTTCTTTTTGTTCACAAAAAGAAGGCCTTGCTGATGTCTGACCTGACGGCCAAAGGCCTCCTTTCCCTCAACATCCTCAACTTCGCCCGCCTCCTGCGCCGCGCCGGCCTGCCGATCGGCCCTGCCGACATGCTCGCCGCCCAGGATGCCATGACCCGCATCGACATCGGTCGCCGCGCCCAGGTGCATACCGCCTTGCGCGCCACCATGGTGCATCGCCACGAGCACCAGGACATCTTCGACCAGGCCTTCAAGCTCTATTGGCGCGCCAAGGAGAACAACGAAGTCCTGGAGATGCTGGACAAGCTCGCCGGCCCGAAGCCCCCGCCGGAGAAAGCCCCGCCCGGCTCCCGCCGCCTCGCGGAGGCCCTGGCCGCCAAGCAGGAAAAGCCCACGCCGCCGGAGGAAGCCCGCGAGGAGATCGACGCGGTGCTCACCGTCTCCGAGCGCGAGCACCTGCAAACCATGGATTTCGAGGCAATGAGCGCCGCCGAGATCGAGAACGCCAAGCGCGAGATCAGCCGCCTGCACTTGCCGCTGGACCAGAAACGCACTCGCCGCACCAGGCCGGATGCCAACGGCCCCCGCATCGACCTGCGCGCCACCATCCGCGCCAGCTTGCGCACCGGCGGCGAGATTTTCGACCTCGCCCGCACCCGCAAGGTGACGAAGCCGCCGCCGCTGGTGGTGCTGTGCGACATCAGCGGCAGCATGGCCCGCTACGCCCAGATATTGCTGCACTTCCTCCACGCCGTGGCCAACGACCGCGACCGCGTGCACACCTTCCTCTTCGGCACCCGCCTCTCCAACATCTCCCGCCAGCTCCGCCACCGCGACCCGGAAGTGGCCTTCCAGCTGGTCAGCCAGATCGTGCCCGACTGGTCCGGCGGCACCCGCATCGGGGAGGCGCTGGCCGCCTTCAACCAGCAATGGTCCCGCCGCGTGCTGGGCCAGGGCGCCATGGTGCTGTTGGTGACGGATGGGCTGGATCGCGATGGCGCAGCGGGCCTGTCGGAGAACATGGAGCGCCTTCACAAATCCTGCTCGCGCCTCGTCTGGCTCAACCCGCTCTTGCGCTGGGATGGGTTCGAGCCGAAATCGCAGGGCATCCGCGCGATGCTGCCGCATGTGGATGAGTTCCGAACCGTGCATAATCTCGCCAGCCTGCGCGCCCTGGTCGCCTCGCTCTCGGCACCGCCCGACCTGCGCGCGATGGACCGATGGAGGATAGCCGCATGACCGCCACCCCCGATTCAGATGACATCCTGTCCACCGCCGCCGCCTGGGTCGCCCAGGGCGAGCAGGTCGCCATCGCCACCGTTACGGAGACCTGGGGCTCCTCCCCCCGCCCCGCCGGCAGCCAGCTTGCCGTCACCAAATCGGGCCGCATGGCCGGCTCCGTCAGCGGCGGCTGCATCGAGGGCGCGGTGGCCGAGATCGCCATGAAAACCATCGAGAGCGGCACCCCCCAGCTGATGGATTTCGGCATCACGGATGAACGCGCCTGGGAAGTCGGCCTGGCCTGCGGCGGAAAGCTCAAGGTCTTCGTGGAGAAGCTGTCGTGACCCCGGAAACCCTCAAGGCCCTCACCGAGGCCCGTACCGCCAAGCGCCCCATCGTCGTGGCCACGAAACTGCCCAGCGGCGAACAGCTCCTCCTGCCCGATCCCTCGGCGCCCGCAGACCTCGCCGCCGCCGCCACCAAGGCACTGGAACGCGACGAATCCGGCACCCACGTCATCGGCAACGAGACCTGGTTCCTCCACGCCTACAACCCGCCGCTGCGCCTCATCATCGTCGGCGCCGTGCACATCGCCCAGGCCCTCGTCCCCATGGCCGCCCATCTCGGCCTCGCCGTGGTGGTGGTCGACCCGCGCCGCTCCTTCGCCACCGAGGAACGCTTCCCCAACGTCACCGTCAGCTCCGAATGGCCGGACGACGCGATGGACGAGCTGAAGCCCGATGTCCGCACCGCGGTCGTCACCCTCACCCACGACCCGAAGCTGGACGACCCGGCGCTGGACCGCGCGCTGAAATCTTCCGCCTTCTACATCGGCGCCCTGGGCAGCCGCCGCACCCATGCCCGCCGCGTCGCCCGGCTGAAGGAACTCGGGCATACGGATGAGGCGATCGCCCGCATCAAGGGCCCGGTCGGCCTCGATCTCGGCGCCATCACCGCCCCGGAAATCGCGGTGTCCATCCTCGCCGAATTCGTCGCCGCCCGCCGCAACGGCGCCCTCGCCCCCAAACAGCCCGAAAAGCAAGCCGCGTGATCTTCGCCAGCTTTCCGCTCGAGGACGCGGAAGGCGCCGTCCTCGCCCACTCGCACCGCACCCCCAACCGTGTCCTGAAAAAGGGCACGGTGCTGGACCAGGCCGCCATCGCCGCCCTGCAGGCCGCCGGCAAAACCGAGATCATCGCCGCCCGCTTCGAACCCGGCGACGTGCCGGAGAACGACGCCGCCGCCCGCCTTGCCGCCGCCATCGCCGCCCCGCGCATTTCCGCCGGCCGCGCCAACACCGGCCGCGCCAACCTGCACGCCGACAGCGCCGGCCTGTTCCTCGTCGATCCCGCCCACCTCGCCCGCCTCAACCGGCTGGACGAATCGCTCACCATCGCCACCCTGGCCGACAACACGGTCGTGGCCCCCGGCGACATGCTCGCCACCATCAAGGTCATCCCCTTCGCCGTGCCCGGCGCCGTGCTCGAACAGGCCGAGGCGCTGGCCCGCGCCGAAGGCCCGCCTTTCGCGCTGCACCCCTTCCGCAAGCTCAAGGTCGGCCTCGTCCTGTCGGAACTCCCTGGCCTCAAGGAGTCGGTCCTCGCCGGCACCATCGAAGCCACGGAAGCCCGCATCCACGCCCTCGGCGGCACCATGCTCCCCGCCCGCCGCTGCCCCCACACCACCAGCGCCATCGCCGCAGCCCTGCGCGAAATGCTGGAGGAAGGTGCCGATCTCCTCCTCGTCGCCGGCGCCTCCGCGACAGTAGACCGCCGCGATGTCGGCCCCGCCGGCGTTGTCGCCGCGGGCGGCCACATCGTCCATTTCGGCATGCCGGTCGACCCCGGCAACCTCATCTGCACCTGCGACCTCGAAGGCCGCCCCGCCCTCGTCCTCCCCGGCTGCGCCCGCTCGCCCAAGCTGAACGGCATCGACTGGGTCCTGCGCCGCCTCTTCGCCGGCCTCCCAGTGGACCGCGACTCGCTCGCCGCCATGGGCCTCGGCGGCCTCCTGAAAGACACCGACGCCCGGCCCCTCCCCAGGGCGAAAGCCGCCGGCAAGCCCGAAACCCCGCCGCCGCCGGCCAAATCCACCATCGCCGCCGTGGTGCTGGCCGCCGGCAAATCCACCCGCATGGCCCCGTTCAACAAGCTCCTGGTCACCGACAAAGCGGGAAAACCCATGATCGCCCGCACGGTAGACAACGTGCTCTCCTCCGGCGCCCGCCCCGTCATCGTCGTCACCGGCCACCACGCGGATGAGATCAAGGCCGCCCTCGCCGGCCGCCCCGTCACCTACGTCCCCAGCCCCCACTACGAAGCCGGCCTCTCCGAAAGCCTCAAGGCCGGCATCGCCGCCGTCCCCCCGGAAGCCCGTGCCGCCATCGTCTGCCTCGGCGACATGCCGCTGGTCACAGGGCGGATCATCGACCGCCTGCTCGCCGCCCACGACACCGATGAAGGCCGCCTCATCGCCGTGCCCACCCACCAGGGCCAGCTCGGCAACCCCATCCTATGGGACCGCCGTTTCTTCCCCGACCTCCTGTCCATGACCGGCGACGGTGGCGGCGGCCGCCGCATCATCCGCGAAAACGCCGAGCAGGTCGCCGAAATCGACGTCAACGACGACGCCGTCCTGCGCGACTTCGACACCCCCGAAAGCCTCGCCACCCTGCCCCCACGCCTGCGCCCGCCCGAGGCCGTCAATGTCCCCTAGCTGGCGCCCCATGGCGCCGTCCGACCTCGAAGCCGTCGAGCGCCTCGGCAACGCCATCCACCAGGACCACCCCGAAGACGCCGAGATCTTCGCTGAACGCCTGCGCCTCTGCCCCCAGGGCTGCCACGCGCTCGATGGCCCCGCCGGCCTGTCCGGCTACATCATCAGCCACCCCTGGCACGCCGGCAGCCCGCCCCCCCTCAACACCCTGCTCTCCACCCTGCCCACACCCCCGGGCACCTGGTACATCCACGATCTCGCCCTGCACCCATCCGCCCGTGGCACCGGCGCCGCCCAGGCCATCGTCGCCCGGATCGCCGCACTCGCCACCGCCACCGGCCTGCCGCGCATGGACCTCGTCGCCGTCGGCAAATCGCCAGGCTTCTGGGCCCGCCATGGCTTCCACCCCCAGCCCTGGCCCCCCGGCAAGACCACGAGCTACGGGTCCACCGCCCAGTTCATGGTCCGCCCGCTCGCTTGAGCCTCTCAGTGTGCAAAAAGCTCTATTCCCTAACGAATTCTGAACAGGCCCGGTCGACTTAGCGCAACCCGGCGCCTAGCTTGGCCGCGATGGCAAATCGCGCCTAGCCTGTAGCCCGCAAGCACACAGCCATCCCATTGCGGTTTCTCCCCAACACCGCATTGGAGCGCTCCATCGTGCCGTACGCCCGGATTCTTGCCGCCGCCCTCGTGGCCGGCGCTATCGCTTCGCCGTCGCATGCCGCCAACCTGCTGTCCAACGGCAGCTTCGAGATTGGGAATGTCTTGCCCGTCAACACGGGAGAGGGCGGACCAAGCCAGTTCCTGCCGTCCTGGACCCTGGGCGACCCCAACGAGGCCACTCGGGTACATGCCCCTGTCGCCTACCCGCTCTACCCATTGAATGCAACAGACGGGAGCTACTACATCGGCCTTCCCCAGACGCCGACGACCGGGTTCCACATCAACACCCTGTCGCAGGCATTTTCGTTCTCCGGCGCGAACGGCCTGACCCTTTCCTTCGATATCAGCAATGAAGGCGGGTTTCCGGAACCGCA